>NZ_JBJGZW010000019.1:0-93082 GCF_054050695.1 Blastococcus sp. SYSU D00820 | reverse complement strand
CCAGACCAGCGGGTTGATAGGCCGGAAGTGGAAGCATCGCAAGATGTGGAGCTGACCGGTACTAATAGGCCGAGGGCTTGACCACACACACCCATTCCGGGTCGGTCACCCAAACAGATCCAGAAAATGATGTCGCGTCCACTGTGCGGTTCTGAACCAACAACCACCCCCCACACCCACCCAGCGTGGTGGTTGTAGGGGCCGGTTGACACGTTCACAGCGTTACGGCGGCCATGGCGAGAGGGAAACGCCCGGTCTCATTCCGAACCCGGAAGCTAAGCCTCTCAGCGCCGATGGTACTGCCCTGGAGACGGGGTGGGAGAGTAGGACGCCGCCGGACAACCATTCCCCGAACGGGCCCCAGCCACCAGGCTGGGGCCCGTTCGGCATTCCCCACCCAAGAACCGACGCGACACCGGCACCCCCTCCCGCCATTCGCGCGCGAAAGGCAGAACATCAGCGCCGGCGGGGCTCCTTGGTCGTCGCGCCGACGTTGTCGGCCAGCCAGGCGTTGAGCCCGCGGAGCTCCTCCCAGCTCCGGCGCACGCGGTCCAGCGCCGTCCGCTCGTGCAGCCACTCGCCCGGCTCGAACCGGCGACCGGCGGTCAGCGACCGGTGCCGGAGCAGGTCGGCCCGGGGGCCGTCGGCGGGGAAGCCGCTCGGCACGCGGGTCAGGCGGTTCCCGCCGATCTCCCATCCTGCGTCGGTCAACCGGGCGGTCTCGGCGGCCAGGCGCTGCCCCTGCACGTCGTCGGCGACCGCCCGCCGGTACCGGGCGACCTGGTCGGACTCCAGCCGCCAGGAGCCGCCGGCCACGAAGAGCCCGTCGGCGGAGATCTCGACGTACCAGGCACCGGCACCGGCGCCCTCGGCGTGGACGACGGCGCCCTGGTGCGTCTTGTACGGCGTCTTGTCGTGGCTGAACCGGACGTCGCGGTAGGGCCGGAACACCTTGGCGGTGCCGAAGGCCGGTGCCACCTCCTCCAGCAGCGCGAGCAACGGCGCGCGGACGCCGGACTCGTACACCGGCTTGTGCTGGATCCAGTAGGTCTTGCTGTTGTCGGCCTCCAGGCCCTCGAAGAACACGAGTCCCTCGTCGGGGAACCCGGTGAACGTCATGCCGGCGCCTCCTGCGTCAGGTCGGTGTGCCAGCGGACCTCGCGCAGCGGCGCGGCACCGGTCTCCAGCGTGCGCACCCACCCGGCGCGGGCCCATCCCGCCGACTCCAGGAAGCGGGCCGAGACCGCGTCGGGCTCGGGGAGCCAGGTCGACAGCGCGGTCGCGCCGGCCGGGACGGCCAGGTCCGCGACCGCGGCCAGCAGTCGGCTGCCGTGTCCGCGGCGTCCCCACCGCGGTTCCACCAGCAGGGTGCCCAGCTCCACCGTGGCGCCCGCGGCGTCCTCGGGATCGGGCCCGTAGGCGGCGAAGCCGACCACCTCGTCGCCGTCCACCGCGACGAGCACCCCGTGCCCTGGCGACGGCGGCGCCACCACGGCCGAGCGCCAGGCCTCGGTGGCCGCGGCGTCGTCCCACCCGTCCAGCAGGTCGACGGGCAGGACCGACCGGTACGCCGTCCGCCAGGTGACCACCTGGACCCGCGCGATGGCCGGTGCGTCGTCGGCGCGGGCCGGGCGGACCGACACCGCGGCGTTCCCGGTCAGCCGGGGGAACGCGGGAGTCGGGTCCACGACCGGCAGCGTAGGCGGCGCCGCGCCGCGGTCGTCGTACGCACCCGGCAGGATCGGCGGCCGTGACCCCTTCCGTCGCCGACCGGCTGCCCGCGCCGCTGGCCCGCCGCATCGCGCTCGCCGCCCAGGGCCTCGCCGACCCCCGACCGGGTGGGGACGTCGACAGCCGGCAGCTGCGCCGGACCGTGGGCCGGCTCGCCGTCGTCCAGATCGACTCGGTCAACGTGCTGTCCCGGTCGCACTACCTCCCCTTCTTCAGCCGGCTCGGCGCCTACCGCCGGACCGCACTCGACGACTTCACCGACCGCCGGCACGAGGTCTTCGAGTACTGGGCGCACGAGGCGTCCTACCTGCCGGTGCGGCTGCACCCGTACCTGCGCTGGCGCATGGCCGCGGCCGAGGAGCACGCGTGGGGCTCCATGGTGCGCATCCAGCGGGAGCGGCCGGGCTACGTGGCCGAGGTGCTCGACCGCGTCCGCGAGGGCGGGCCGCTGCGGGCCAGCGAGCTGCTCGAGCCCCGGCCCGACCGACCCGGCTCGATGTGGAACTGGCACGCCGGCAAGGTGGCCCTCGAGTGGCTGTTCTACAGCGGCGTCCTCACCGCCCGGTCCCGGACGACGGCCTTCGAGCGGGTCTACGACCTCACCGAGCGGGTGCTGCCGGCCGCGGTGCTGGCCACCCCCACGCCCGAGCCGGACGACGCCGTCCGCGAGCTGGTGCGCACCGCGGCCCGCGCGCTCGGCGTGGCCACCGAGCGGGACCTGCGCGACTACTTCCGGCTACGACCTGCGGCCGCCCGGACGGCGATCGCCGAGCTGGCCGACGCCGGTGAGCTGCTCCCGGTCACCGTCGACGGCTGGGGTGCTCCCGCGTGGCTCGACCCGGCCGCGCGCCGTCCCCGGTGGGTCCGGGCCCGGGCGCTGCTGAGCCCGTTCGACTCCCTGGTCTGGGAGCGGCCGCGGGTGGAGCGGATCTTCGGCTTCCGCTACCGGCTGGAGATCTACACGCCCGCCGCCCAGCGGGTGCACGGCTACTACGTGCTGCCGTTCCTCCTCGGCGACCGCCTGGTGGCCCGCGCCGACCTCAAGGCCGACCGCCAGGCCGGCGTCCTCCGCGTGCAGGCGGTGCACGGCGAGGCGGGCATCGACGCGGGGGAGGTGGCGACCGAGCTCGCCGCCGAACTCGAGCTGATGGCCGGCTGGCTGGAGCTGGACGACGTCGCCGTGGCCGACCGGGGCGACCTCGCCGCCGACCTCGCCCGCGCCGTCCGCGCCCGGTCAGGGGCCGACGTCGGCGCGTGAGCCGGCCAGCCGGAGCACCACCGCCAGGCCGGCCGGGCTGCCCGGCCAGGCCCGCGCGACCGCCTCGGTCCCGGCCCGCCGCACGACCGACCGCAGCGCGACGGCGACCACCACCACGTCGTCGGCATACCCCAGCACCGGCACCACGTCGGGCACGAGGTCCACGGGGGAGAGCAGGTAGCCCAGCAGCAGCCACAGCCGCACCCGGACGCCGCGGGGCAGCGAGCGGTCGGTGGCCAGCCGCCGGACCAGCCGCACCAGGTCGGGCAGCAGCCGCAGCGCCTCGCGCACGGTCAGCTCGCCGGGGCGCACCCGCCAGAGCAGGGCCAGCAGCACCAGCCACACCAGCACCAGCCCGCCGCCGACGGCCAGCAGCGTGGCCCACCACTCCATGTCGGTCAGTGTGGGCGGTGCCGGCGGGCACGTAGGGTCGGGGCGTGGCCGAGGGACCGATCGACACCCAGTACGAGGACCTGCTCCGGCGGATCCTGGAGCAGGGGACGCCGAAGTCCGACCGGACGGGCACCGGCACCGTCAGCCTGTTCGGCGAGCGGCTGCGCTACGACCTCTCCGAGCGCTTTCCGCTGATCACGACGAAGAAGGTGCACTTCCGCTCCGTCGCCGTCGAGCTGCTGTGGTTCCTCCGCGGGGACAGCAACGTCGGCTGGCTGCGCGACAACGGCGTGACCATCTGGGACGAGTGGGCCGGTCCCGACGGCGAGCTCGGCCCGGTGTACGGCGTCCAGTGGCGCTCCTGGCCGACTCCGGGCGGCGAGACGATCGACCAGATCTCGTCGGTGCTGCAGACGCTGCGCACCGACCCCGATTCCCGCCGCATGGTGGTCTCGGCCTGGAACGTCGCCGCGCTGCCCGACATGGCGCTGGCGCCCTGCCACGCCCTGTTCCAGTTCGCCGTCGCCGACGGCCGGCTGTCCTGCCAGCTCTACCAGCGCAGCGCCGACATGTTCCTCGGCGTGCCGTTCAACATCGCCAGCTACGCGCTGCTCACCCGCATGGTCGCCGACCAGGTGGGCCTGGCCCCGGGTGACTTCATCTGGGTGGGCGGGGACTGCCACATCTACAGCAACCACCGCGAGCAGGTCACCGAGCAGCTCGGCCGGGAGGTGCGGCCGTTCCCGACGCTGGAGCTCGCGCCGGCCCCGTCGCTGTTCGACTACACCTTCGAGTCCTTCACCCTGTCCGGCTACGACCCGCACCCGGCCATCCGCGGCGCGGTGGCCGTGTGACGGTCTCGCTGGTCTGGGCGCAGGCCGCCGACCGGGTCATCGGTGCCGACGGCGCCCTGCCCTGGCACCTGCCCGAGGACCTGCGGCACTTCCGCGAGCTGACCCGCGGCAGCCCCGTCGTGATGGGCCGGCGCACCTGGGAGTCGCTGCCCGAGCGCTTCCGGCCCCTCCCCGGGCGCACCAACGTCGTCCTCACCGGCCGACCGGGGTGGTCGGCCGACGGCGCGGTGCGGGCCGGCTCGGTGGCCGAGGTGCTGGCCCGGTGGCCCGACTGCTGGGTGATCGGCGGCGGCCGGGTCTACGCGGAGTTCCTGCCGCACGCCGGCCGGGCGGCGGTCACCGAGGTGGACCTCGTCGTCGACGGCGACACCCGGGCCCCCGAGCTCGGAGCCGGCTGGCGCCGGGTGGCGCGGACGCCGGCCGAGGGCTGGGCCGCCTCGGCCGCGGGCGGGCTGCGGTACGCGTTCACCGACTGGCTGCGCTGACCGCGACCGCGGGGGAGGGCTCCCGCCGCGCTGGGTAGATTCTCCCCATGACCAGCGACCCCGCCCGGCCCTTCGGGCGTGTGCTCACCGCGATGGTCACCCCGCTGGCCGAGGACGGCTCGATCGACCTCGCCGGGGCGCAGGAGCTGGCCGCGCACCTGGTCGACCGGGGTGCGCACGACGGCCTCGTGGTCGCCGGGACGACGGGCGAGTCGCCGACCCTGCGCGACGCCGAGCAGCGCGCCGTCCTCGAGGCGGTGCTCGACGCCGTCGGCGACCGGGCCGTCGTCGTGGCCGGGGTGGGCACCAACGACACCGCGCACTCCATCGAGAAGGCCCGGGACGCCGAGCGCCTGGGCGCCCACGGCCTCATGGTCGTGACGCCGTACTACAACAAGCCGCCGCAGGCGGGCCTGCTGCGGCACTTCACCGCGGTCGCCGACGCCACCGACCTGCCGGTGATGCTCTACGACATCCCGCCGCGCAGCGTCGTCCCCATCGAGGTGGAGACGCTGGTCCGCGCCGCCGAGCACCCGCGGATCGTCGCGGTGAAGGACGCCAAGGGCGACCTCGGCGCGGTCGCGTGGACGCTGGCGCGCACCGACCTGGCGTACTACAGCGGCGAGGACATGCTGAACCTTCCGCTGCTGGCGCTCGGGGCGGTCGGCGTGGTCAGCGTCGTCGGCCACCTGGTCGGCCCGCGGCTGGCCGAGCTCGTCGCCGCCGTCGAGTCCGGCGACCTCGCCCGCGCCCGGGCGGTCAACCAGAGCCTGCTCCCCGTCTACACCGGCATCTTCCGCACCCAGGGCGTCATCCTGGTGAAGGCGGCACTGCGCGAGCTCGGCCTGCCGGCCGGCCCGGTGCGGCCCCCGCTGGTCGACGCCACCCCCGAGCAGCTGACCCGGCTGCGCACCGACCTCGCCGACGGAGGCGTGACCCTGTGAGCACCACCCCGTGACCGCCACCCAGCCCCACCTGGACCTCAAGGCGCCCCCGCCGCTGCCGGCCGGCGGCCTCCGCGTGATCGCCCTCGGCGGTCTCGGCGAGATCGGCCGCAACATGGCCGTGCTGGAGTTCGACGGCCGCCTGCTGGTCATCGACTGCGGAGTGCTCTTCCCCGAGGCCGAGCAGCCCGGCGTCGACCTGATCCTCCCCGACTTCGGGGTCATCGAGCACCGCCTCGACGACATCGACGCCGTCGTCCTCACCCACGGGCACGAGGACCACATCGGCGCCATCCCCTACCTGCTGCGGATGCGCCGCGACATCCCGCTCGTCGGGTCGCGGTTCACCCTCGCGCTGGTCAAGGCCAAGCTGCGGGAGCACCGGATCGACCCCGTGCTGGTCGAGGTGGCGGCCAACGACGACCACGTCGCCGGCCCGTTCCACTGCGAGTTCATCTCGGTGAACCACTCGATCCCCGACGCGCTCGCCGTCGCGGTGCACACCCCGGCCGGCACGCTGGTGCACACCGGTGACTTCAAGATGGACCAGCTGCCGCTGGACGGCGTCCTCACCGACCTCGGCGCGTTCGCCCGGCTCGGTCTCGAGGGCATCGACCTGCTGCTGGCCGACTCCACGAACGCCGAGATCCCCGGGTTCGTCACCTCCGAGCGGGCGATCGGCCCGGTCCTCGAGGACGTCTTCCGCCGCGCCACGCAGCGGCTGATCGTCTCGAGCTTCGCCAGCCACGTGCACCGCATCCAGCAGGTGCTCGACGCGGCGGCCATGCACGGCCGCAAGGTCGCCTTCGTGGGCCGGTCGATGGTCCGCAACATGGGCGTGGCCCGCGACCTCGGCCTCCTGCGGGTCGCCCCCGGCCTCATGGTCAGCCTCGACGAGGCCACCTCGATGCCGCCGGAGCAGGTGGTGCTGGTCAGCACCGGCTCCCAGGGCGAGCCGCTGTCGGCGCTCGGGCGCATGGCCCGCGGCGAGCACCACCAGGTGACCATCGAGGCCGGCGACACGATCGTGCTGGCGTCGTCGCTGGTGCCGGGCAACGAGACCGCCGTCTACAAGGTCATCAACGGCCTGGCCCGGCTGGGTGCCACGGTCGTGCACAAGGAGACGGCGAAGGTGCACGTCTCCGGGCACGCGCCGGCCGGCGAGCTGCGCACGCTGCTCAACGTCGCCAAGCCGCGGTACCTGATGCCGGTGCACGGCGAGTGGCGGCACCTGCGCGCGCACGCCGCGCTGGCCGAGCAGACCGGCATGCCGGCCGACCGCGTGATCCTCGCCGAGGACGGCGTCGTGGTCGACCTCGTCGACGGCAAGGCGTCGATCACCGGCTCGGTGCCGATCGGCAACGTCTACGTCGACGGGCTCAACGTCGGCGACGTCGGCGAGGAGTCGCTGCAGGAGCGGCGCATCCTCGGCGACGAGGGGTTCGTCGCCCTCACCGTCGTCATCGAGCCCTCGACCCGCACCATCGTGCGCCCGGTGCACCTCTCGGCCCGCGGCTTCGCCGACGACCCGTCGGTCTTCCAGCCCGCGCTGCGGCTGGTCGAGGACAACCTCAAGCGCGCCCTGGACGACGGCGAGGTCGACGCCCACCGGCTGTCGCAGGTGATCCGGCGGACGGTCGGCAAGTGGGTGTCCGACACCTACCGGCGCCGGCCGATGATCATCCCCACCGTCCTCGAGGTATAGGACCCCGCTGCCCCCCACGCCTCGCACGCTCGGCGCGGGCCCCTGCAGCGGGGCCGACCGCGGGGCGCGTCGAGCGGTCATCTCACGACGTGTATCGGGGTGATCCCCTCGTCGGCGGGGAGCGCGAAGCCCCACACCTGGGCGTAGAACGACAGCTCGCCGTCCAGTGCCGCCCGGATGTTCTCCGCCTTGCGGAAGCCGTGCTGCTCCCCGGGGAACAGCAGGTAGGCGTGGGGGACGCCGCGCTCGCGCAGCGCGGCGACGATCGCCTCGGCCTGCTCCTGCGGCACGATCCGGTCCTCCTCGCCCTGGAACACCGCCAGCGGGGTGTCGAGCGCGTCGACGTGCGACAGCGGCGAGCGCTCGGCGTAGACCTCGGCGCCGGCCGGCCAGGGCGCGACCAGCCCGTCGAGGTACCGCGACTCGAACTTGTGCGTGTCGGCGGCCAGCGCGGCGAGGTCGGCGACCCCGAAGTGGCTGGCGCCGGCGGAGAAGGTGCCCGGCCGCATCGCCAGCGCCGCGAGCGTGGTGTACCCGCCGGCCGAGCCGCCGCGGATGGCCATGCGCCCCGGGTCGACCCGCCCGGAGTCGGCGAGGAAGCGGGCGCAGGCGATGACGTCGTCGAGGTCGACCACGCCCCAGCGGCCCTTGAGCGCCTCCCGGTAGCGGCGGCCGTAGCCGGTCGAGCCCCGGTAGTCGACGTCGGCGACGCAGAAGCCGCGCGAGGTCCAGTACTGCACGTCCAGGCTCAGCACCGGGACGGCGGCCGCCGTGGGCCCGCCGTGGACGACCACGAGCAGCGGCGGCAGCGTGCCCTCCGGCGCGGCCGCCTCCGGATTGGTCGGCGGATAGACCAGCGCGTGCGCCTCCCCGATGCCGGTGCCGGCGTCCTCGGTCGGGAACGTCACGTGCTCCGGGCGGGAGAACCACGCCGGGTCCAGCCCCAGGTCGCGGGCCGGGCGCAGCACCTCGGGCTCCCCGGTCAGGGGCACCCGCAGCACCACGGGCTCGGCCGCAGGGCCGGCCGCGACGCACACCACCGCCCCGCCGTCGGCCGAGAGCGAGCGCAGCGCCGACCAGCCGGGCAGGTCGACCTCCCGCAGCGCGCCGGAGGGCTCGACCACGCCCAGCCGGTCGGCGCCCTCCCGGCCGCAGGCGATCGCCAGCCGGCCGCCGTCGAGCAGCGCGAGCCGGCTGGCGCCGAACACCCACTGCGGGCCGGCCATGTCCCGGCCCACGTCGGCGACCAGCTCGACCGCCCCGCCCGGCCGCCAGCGGTACAGCGCCCACACGTCGGTGCGGTCGGAGAAGAACAGCAGGCCGCCGTCGGCGTCCCACACCGGCTGGACCACCGACTCGCCGGCGCCGCCGGCCACCACCGTCTCGCCGCCGTCGGGACCGCGCACCACGAGCTGCGCGGCGTCCCACGGCATGTCGGGGTGGTCCCACTGCAGCCAGGCCAGCGACCGGCCGTCGGGGGAGGGGCGCGGGTCGGAGACGAAGTCCGGTCCGCTCACCAGCACCTCGGTGCGGCCGTCGGCCGCCACCCGCACCACCTCGTTGCGCACCTCGGCGGCGGCGCCGCTGGCCGTGTGCGTCTCGCGGACGGCGACCACGCCCGATCCGTCGGGCAGCACCCGCAGGTCGGCGTGCCGCACGCCCGCGGGCACCTCCGGCTCCGGCGTCACCGCGACCGGGGCGTCGTCGCCCGGCGCCAGCCGGTACAGCCGCTGGTCGGCGAACCCGGTGAACCACAGCACCCCGCCGGATACCGTCCACGCGCCGCCGCCGTACTCGTGCACCCGGGTGCGGGCGTTCCACGGCTCCGGGAGGACGTCGGCCACCGTGCCGTCGGCCGACCGCCGGACCAGTGCCGAGCGGCCGCCCTCCCCGGGCCGGACCTCCGACCACCAGACGTCGCCGCCGTCGACGACGACCTCGCCGAGGCGGGCCGCGGCGCGCACCACGAGCGCGGAGGTGATCGGGGTGGGCCAGCTGCCGTAGGGGGTGGGAGCGGAGGTCATGAGCCGACCGTAGGTGCGGGACACGTCCGTCCGCCTGCCCGGACGGGAGCGCCCGGCGGCTTACCGTCGACACATGAGTGCGCGCGGAACGACGACCCGCCCACCGGCCGGTCGGGGTTCCGCCCGCGGCCGGTCCTCCGGATCGACCGCGGCGCGCAAGCGCCCGGCCGCCGCCAAGGGCAGCGGCTCGCGGGGTGCCACCCCGGCCCGCAAGCCCGCCGGCAAGGCGCCCGCCCGCAAGCCCGCGGCGCGCCAGTCCGGCCCCGGCATCGGTGCCGGGCTGTGGAAGGCCGCCAGCGGCGGCTGGGGCCTGCTGGCCCGCGGCGCCGGCGGCCTGGCCCGCTCGGTGGCCCGTCCGGAGGAGGCCGAGCCGCTGGCGCCCGAGCACCGGCGCGACGGCGTGGGCCTGGCGGTGCTCGGCCTGGCCGTCGTGCTCGGCGCGGCCGCGTGGACCACGAGCATCGGCCCGGTCGGCGACGCCATGGCCGACGGCGTCCGCTGGGCGGTCGGCTCCCTGGTCGTCGTCCTGCCGGTCCTGCTCTTCTTCGTCGCCCTGCGGCTGCTGCGCCGGGGCCCCCGCCCCGAGGCGCGCGGCCGGCTGGCGATCGGCTGGCTCTGCCTGGTCCTCGCCGCCGTGGGCATCGCGCACGTCGTCGGCGGGGGCGCCGACCCCCGGAAGGGCGACCCCGGCTCCGGCGGCCTGCTGGGCTGGGCGCTGGGCACCCCGCTGGCCGCGGGCGTGGGCGGCGTGGTCACCGTCGTCCTGCTGGTCCTGCTCGCCGTCTTCGGCCTGCTGGTCACCACGGCGACGCCGGTGCACCAGGTGCCCGAGCGGCTGCGCGCCTACCTCGACCGGGTGCTGGGCCGCGAGCCGGCCGACGGCGAGTACTGGGACGACGACGAGGAGTACGACGACGAGGAGGCCGAGGAGGCCCCGGCGCCGCGCCGCCGCGCCCGCCGCTCGCTGTCGGAGGACCTGCTGGCCACCGGCCCGGTCGAGGGCCTCCCGCCGGCCACCCCCGGCGTGCCGGTCATCGACCACGGCGCCTACGACGAGGCGCCGGAGGCTGTGCAGACCGTGCCGGCCGTCGCCGAGCCGCCGGCCCGCCCGCGCCCGCCGGTCGTCGACCGCACGGTCCGCGAGGAGCCGCTGGAGCCGATCGACGAGCCCCAGCAGCTGGTCATCGAGCCGGTCGAGGGCGAGTACACGCTGCCCGCGGTCAGCCTGCTGCGCCCCGGCACCCCGCCGCGGGCGAAGTCCAAGGCCAACGACGACGCGATCGAGGCCATCCGCGGCGTCCTCGGGCAGTTCAACATCGACGCCGACGTCACCGACATGACCCGTGGCCCGACAGTGACCCGCTACGAGGTCACCCTCGGCCCCGCGGTGAAGGTCGAGAAGATCACCGCGCTGACCCGCAACATCGCCTACGCGGTGGCCAACGACAACATCCGCATCCTGGCGCCGATCCCCGGCAAGTCCGCCGTCGGCATCGAGGTGCCCAACACCGACCGCGAGACCGTCAGCCTCGGCGACGTCATGCGCTCGCCGGCGGCCAAGCAGGACCAGCACCCCATGCTGGTCGGCCTGGGCAAGGACATCGAGGGCCGCTTCGTCCTGGCCAACCTGGCCAAGATGCCGCACCTCCTGGTCGCCGGTGCCACCGGTGCCGGTAAGTCCAGCTGCATCAACTCGCTGCTGACCTCGCTGCTGCTGCGGGCCACGCCCGACCAGCTGCGGATGATCCTGGTCGACCCGAAGATGGTCGAGCTGACGCCGTACGACGGCATCCCGCACCTGATCACGCCGATCATCACCGACCCGAAGAAGGCCGCCACCGCGCTGGCCTGGCTGGTCGAGGAGATGGAGCAGCGCTACCAGGACATGCGGGCCACCGGCGTCCGGCACATCGACGACTTCAACCGCAAGGTCGAGAACGGGGAGATCACCGCCCCGCCGGGCAGCGAGCGGGTCTACCGCCCCTACCCCTACATCCTCGCCATCGTCGACGAGCTCGCCGACCTCATGATGGTCGCCCCGCGCGACGTCGAGGAGTCGATCGTCCGGATCACCCAGAAGGCGCGCGCCGCCGGCATCCACCTGGTGCTGGCCACGCAGCGGCCCTCGGTCGACGTCGTCACCGGCCTGATCAAGGCCAACGTGCCGTCGCGGCTGGCGTTCTCCACCTCCAGCCTCACCGACAGCCGGGTCATCCTCGACCAGCCGGGCGCCGAGAAGCTGATCGGCATGGGCGACGCCCTGTTCATGCCGATCGGCGCGGGCAAGCCGCAGCGGCTGCAGGGCGCCTACGTCTCCGACGGCGAGATCGAGGCGGTCGTCGAGTTCACCAAGCGGCAGGCCGAGCCCGAGTACCGGGAAGAGGTCTTCACCGCCGCGGCCGGTGAGAAGAAGGAGATCGACGAGGACATCGGCGGCGACCTCGAGCTGCTCGTCCAGGCCGTCGAGCTCGTGGTCACCAGCCAGTTCGGCTCGACGTCGATGCTGCAGCGCAAGCTGCGGGTGGGCTTCGCCAAGGCCGGCCGGCTCATGGACCTCATGGAGAGCCGCGGCATCGTCGGCCCGTCCGAGGGCTCCAAGGCCCGCGACGTGCTGATCAAGCCCGACGAGCTGGAGTCGGTGCTCTTCACCATCCGGGGTGGCGCGCTGCCCGGGGCCGAGGCCTGAGCCCGGGAGCGACCGGGCTCACGGCGTCGACGACGGGCGGGGTGGCACCGGGCACCTACGATGGTCCGGTGACAGCTCTGCCCGCCCCTGCCCGCAAGGTGGCGGTCGTGACCCTCGGGTGCGCCCGCAACGAGGTCGACTCGGAGGAGCTGGCCGGGCGGCTGGCCGCCGACGGCTACGAGCTGGTGGACGACGCCGACGACGCCGACGCCGTCCTGGTGAACACCTGCGGCTTCATCGAGTCGGCGAAGAAGGACTCGGTCGACGCGATCCTGGCCGCCACCGACTCCGGCGCCTCCGTCGTCGCCGTGGGGTGCATGGCCGAGCGCTACGGCACCGAGCTGGCCGGGGCGCTGCCCGAGGCCACGGTGCTCGGCTTCGACGACTACACCGCCATCGGCGACCGGCTCGACGACGTCCTCGAGGGCCGGCCGCTGGTGCCGCACTCGCCGCGCGACCGGCGCACGCTGCTGCCCATCAGCCCCGTCGAGCGCACCGCCGCGGTGGTCGCGCCCGAGTCGCCGGCCATCCCCGGCCACGGCTGGGTGCAGCGCCGGCGGCTGGCCTCCGGCCCGTCGGCGGCGCTGAAGCTGGCGTCGGGCTGCGACCGGCGCTGCGCGTTCTGCGCCATCCCCGCCTTCCGGGGCGCGTTCGTCTCCCGCCCGCCGGCCGACGTCCTCACCGAGGCCCGGTGGCTGGCCGGGCAGGGCGTGACCGAGCTGGTGCTGGTCAGCGAGAACTCGACCTCCTACGGCAAGGACCTCGGCGACCTCCGGCTGCTGGAGAAGCTGCTGCCCGAGCTGGCCGGCATCGAGGGGATCGCCCGCGTGCGGGTGGCCTACCTGCAGCCGGCCGAGCTGCGGCCGGGCCTGCTCGACGTCATCGCCACCGGGGGCGGGCCCGGCGCTGTGATCGCGCCGTACTTCGACCTGTCCTTCCAGCACTCCTCGCCGACCCTGCTGCGCCGCATGCGCCGCTTCGGCGGCACCGACGACTTCCTCGGCATCATCGAGCGGGCCCGCGCGCTGGCGCCGACGGCCGGCTTCCGCACCAACGTCATCCTCGGATTCCCGGGGGAGACCGAGGACGACGTCGCCGAGCTCGAGCGCTTCCTCGTCGAGGGCCGCCTGGACGCGGTCGGCGTCTTCGGCTACTCCGACGAGGAGGGCACCGAGGCGATGCGGCTGCCCGGCAAGCTCGACCAGGCCGAGATCGACGCGCGCGTGCGCCGGATCACCGACCTCGTCGAGGAGCTCACCGCCCAGCGCGCCGAGGACCGCATCGGCGAGCGGGTGGAGGTGCTGCTCACCGAGGACCTCTCCGCCGAGGAGGGGCCGGGCACGTGGCTCGGGCACGCCGCGCACCAGGACCCGGACGCCGACGGGACGACGACGGTCACCGGGGTCCCCGCCGGCGCCGCCCCCGGCCAGGTGCTGGCCGCCGAGGTGGTCGGCACCGAGGGCGTCGACCTGCTCGCCGCCGCACTCGTACCCGCCCTCGACGCGGCCGCGCGGTGATCCGGCCGTGAGCGCGGTGGCCCCGGACCCGGCCGCGACGCCGCCGCAGAGCGCCCGGCTGGTCAACCTCCCCAACGCGCTGACGGTGCTGCGGCTGGCCGTGGTCCCGGTGTTCGCCGCGCTGCTGCTCACCGACGGCGGGCTGGACGACGAGCAGCGCTACTGGGCCACCCTGTTCTTCGCGCTGGCGATCATCACCGACCGCTACGACGGGCTGATCGCCCGGCGCACGGGGCAGGTCACCGAGTTCGGGAAGCTCGCCGACCCGATCGCCGACAAGGCGCTGACCGGCGCCGCGCTGATCGGGCTGTCGGTGCTCGCGCTGCTGCCGTGGTGGGTGACCGTGGTGATCCTCGTGCGCGAGATCGGCGTGACCCTGCTGCGGTTCTGGGTGATCCGGCACGGGGTCATCGCCGCCAGCCGCGGCGGCAAGGCCAAGACCGTCGTCCAGGCGCTGGCGATCGGGCTCTACATCCTGCCGCTCACCGGATTGCTGGCCACCGCCCGCTGGTGGGTCATGGCGGTGGCGCTGGTGCTGACCATCGCCACCGGCCTGGACTACGTGGTGCGGGCGCTGACGCTGCGCCGCACCAGCGCGCGGGCCATGCGGGCCGCCGCCGCCCGCCGCGCGGCCGGGACGACCGGTGCGGGCGAGCGCACCGACACCGCCGCCTAGCGCCCCGGACGCGTGGAACGCCCGGACGGGCGAGGGCGTTACGCCATGAGCGGACGCGCCCGGGATGGATCGGCTCCCGGGTCGGAGTCCGCGTACCGTGAGCGCACGGCCCCCTCCGGGGAGCCGCCTCCGGACAAGCAGGACAGGAGACGGCGATGACGCTGCTGCGGACCCAGCTCGGGAGCACCCTGCGTGGCCACCGGCTGCGGCAGCGGCGCACGCTGCGCGACGTCTCCGGCGCGGCTCGGGTGAGCCTGGGCTACCTCTCCGAGGTCGAGCGCGGGCAGAAGGAGGCCTCCTCCGAGCTGCTGGCCTCCATCTGCGACGCCCTCGACCTGGAGCTCGCCGACCTCCTCGCCGAGGTCAGCCTCGAGCTGCGGCTCGCCGACGGCGGCATGCGGCCGCTGGGCGGGCCCGCCGCCGCGGCGCCGGCCGAGACCGAGGCCCCGGCCGAGCAGGAGGCCGCCGAGACCCCGGCCGCCGAGCCCGCGCTCGCGCTGGTGGGTGCCGGCGCGGCGCCCGCCCGCTCGGCCCTGCGGGGTGCGGTGGCGCTCGCCGCCTGACCCGGGCGACACGCGCCGCCGTCCTTGACTGCCCGGCCCGGCGGTGCCAGACAGGGGGGCATGACGTCCCTGGGCTGGTCACCGGCCGCGCCGGGGCACGTGCCCGGCGCGCACACCCGCGCCGGCAACGCGATGAACCGCACGCGGGCCGGGCTGCTCCGGGGTGCCGCGGTGGCGTTCGCCGAGGCCGGCCTGCGGCGGAGCACCATGCAGTCGGTCGCCGCGGCGGCCGGTGTCTCCAAGGCGACGCTGTACAACCACTTCCGCACCAAGGACGAGGTCGCCCGCGCGCTGCTGGCCGCCGAGCTGCGGCGGCTGGCCACGGTCGCCGCCGAGGTCACCCCCGAGGCGGCGCTGGCCGCGCTGGCCGACGAGGTCGCCACCCACCCGGTGCTGCGCCGGCTGGCCGCGGTCGAGCCGGAGCTGCTGGCCGGGCTGCTCGGTGCCGAGCCGCAGCGGTGGGCGGAGGTCGCCGAGGTGCTGGCCGGCGCCCTCGGCACCGACGCCGAGGTCGCCGAGGTGGTGGCCCGCTGGCTGGCCGGTCTGGTGCTGCAGCCGGCCGATCCGGCCGGCCGCGCCCGTCAGGCGGCCCGGCTGGCACCCCTGCTGACCGGCGGCGGCGCGCCGGCCTGAGCGGGAGGCGCGGGCCGCCGGCCCGTGCCAAGGTGATCTCGACGCCGTGCCGCGACGGGGCGGTGCGGTGCGCCCGGCACCCCGCGGAGCGCGCACCATGCGGTACCTGTTCCGACCACCCGCGAGTGACGGCGCCGGCCTGCTGGCGTTGCCCTGGCACCAGCCGCTGGAGGAGTGGGACCAGTCGCTGCTGCTCGACGTGCCCCAGCGCGGCATCTCCCGGCACGTCGTCCGCTTCGTCGCCAGCGCCGGTCGGGTGTACGCGCTCAAGGAGATCGCCGAGCCGCTGGCGCGGCACGAGTACGCCCTGCTCGGGCAGTTCGAGGAGGAGGGCCTGCCCGCGGTCTCGGTGCTCGGCATCTGCGTCGACCGGCCCGACGACCAGCAGGCCATCCTGGTCACCCGGTACCTCGAGTACTCGATGTCCTACCGGTACCTGTTCTCCCGCCCGACCGGTGACCACTCCGCGGAGCAGCTGCTGGACACGATGGTCGTGCTGCTGGTGCGGCTGCACCTGGCCGGTGTCTTCTGGGGGGACTGCTCGCTGTCCAACACCCTCTTCCGGCTCGACGCCGGCACCCTGGCGGCCTACCTGGTCGATGCCGAGACCGCCGAGCGGTATCCGCAGCTGACCCCCGGCCAGCGCCGCTACGACGTCGACCTGGCCCGCGAGCGGGTCGGCGCCGAGCTGCTGGACCTGCAGTTCGGCGGGCTGCTGCCCAAGGGCATCGATCCGATCGAGGTCGCCGACAGCCTGCCGCCGCGCTACGAGGCGCTGTGGGAGGAGATCACCCACGAGGAGGTCTTCGCGCCGGAGGAGCAGCGCTACCGGGTGGCCGAGCGGCTGCAGCGGCTCAACGACCTCGGCTTCGACGTGGGGGAGATCGAGCTCATCACCTCTCCGGAGGGCACCCGGATGCGGGCCGAGACCCGCGTCGCCGAGCCGGGCCAGAACCGGCGCGAGCTGTTCCGGCTGACCGGCCTGGAGGTGCAGGAGCGCCAGGCCCAGCGGCTGCTCAACGACATCCGCGCCTACCGCGCCTACCTCGAGCAGCGGGACGGGACGCCGGTGCCGCAGACGGTGGCGGCCCATACGTGGCTGTCGGAGGTCTACCAGGCGGTGGTGCACGCGATCCCGCCGGACCTGGTCGGCCGGCTGGCGCCCGCCGAGGTCTTCCACGAGGTCCTCGAGCACCGGTGGTTCCTGTCGGAGAAGGCCGGCCGGGACGTCGGGACGACCGCCGCCGCCCGCTCGTACTTCACCACGGTGCTGCCGCGGACACCCCAGGAACTCACCACGCCGTCGGTGATCGCCGGCGGCCCCTGAGTTCCGGTCCTGCGGCGTCTGCACTGGTCACGGAGCGGACACGGCCGGGTTGCGGGCACCTGTGAGGTGGGCCACGGTACGGGAACGGTGACTCCCGTCGCTGCCGAGATGGAGGCGATGTCCTTGTCCAACGGAGAACGAGGTGGCCCCGGCACCGGTCGCGGACGACCGCGTCCGGTCACCCGCGGCCGGTCACGGAGAGTGTGGGGGAGCGGGGCCGCGGCGCTGGTGCTGGCCTCGACGCTGGCCGCGTGCGGCGGCGGCGGCGACGGCGGCACGCCGACCCTGACCTGGTACACCAACCCCGACTCCGGTGGGCAGGCCGAGATCGCCTCCCGGTGCACCGAGGAGGCCGGGGGCCGCTACCGGATCGCGACCGAGCAACTGCCCCGGCAGGCCAGCCAGCAGCGGGAACAGCTGATCCGGCGGCTCGCGGCCGAGGACGCCTCGATCGACCTCATGAGCATCGACCCGATCTTCATCCCCGAGTTCGCCCAGGCCGGCTTCCTGGCCGACATCCCCGACGACGTCGAGCAGGCGGTCACCCAGGACGTCGTCGAGAGCGCCATCGCGGGCTCGACGTGGGACGACGAGCTGGTCGCGATCCCGTTCTGGGCCAACACGCAGCTGCTCTGGTACCGGGTGTCCGTGGCCGAGGCCGCGGGCCTGGACACCGCGGCCGCCGACACCTGGACGTGGGACGACATCATCGCGGCCGCGCAGGACCAGGACGTGCTCATCGGCGCCCAGGGCACCCGGGCGGAGTCGCTGACGGTGTGGCTGAACGCGCTGATCGAGTCCGCGGGCGGCTCGGTGATCGAGGAGAGCGCCGACGACCCCGAGGACGTCCAGCTGGGGCTGGACTCCGAGGCCGGTGCGCGGGCCGCCGAGATCATGCGGGCGGTCGCCGACTCCGGCCAGGTCAGCCCCGCGTTCTCCACCGAGACCGAGGACGCCTCGGCCACCGGGTTCGAGGGCGACCAGGCCGGCTTCATGGTCAACTGGCCCTTCGTCTACCAGCGGGCGCTGGACGCGGTGAAGGCCGGCACGCTCGACGCCTCGGTGCCCGAGGACTACGGCTGGACGCTCTACCCCCGGGTGGACGCCGGGACCGAGTCGGCCCCGCCGTTCGGCGGCATCGGCATCGGCGTGGGCGCCTTCAGCCCGGACGTCGACCTCGCGATGGAGGCGGTGCAGTGCATCGTCTCGGCCGAGAACCAGAAGTACTACATGCTGACCAACGGCAACCCGGCGGCGCTGTCCACGGTCTACGACGACCCCGAGGTCACCGAGCAGCTGCCGATGGCCGACACGATCCGGCAGTCGCTGGAGCAGGCCGTGCCGCGGCCGCAGACCCCCTACTACAGCGAGGTCTCCGGCTCCATCCAGCGGGAGTACCACCCGCCGTCGACCGTCGACCCCGGGTCCACCGGCGCGGCGGCCACCGAACTGATCACCGCCGTCCTGGCAGGAGACCAGCTGCTATGACGACCGGACGTCGACGTGGGAGCGAGCACCGTAGCGAGGTTCGAGCGAGGAGCGGAACGAGCGAGGAGACGGACCGATGACACAGACGACGCTCCCACCCGTCGAGAAGACGCAACCGGTCTCGGCGCCGAACAAGACGATCAGTGACCGGTCCCGGGCCGAGCGCAAGCTCGGCTGGCTGCTGGCCGGGCCGGCCTTCTTCGTGATGCTGGCCGTCACCGCCTACCCGATCCTGCAGGCGGTCTACGAGTCGCTGTTCTCCTACCGGCTCACCGACCCGGGGAACCGGTCGTTCAACGGCCTGTCGAACTACTGGGTCATCCTCACCGACCAGCTGTGGTGGACCTCCATCGGCGTCACGCTGCTGATCACCGTCATCACGGTGCTCGTCGAGCTGGTGCTCGGCTTCGCCCTTGCCATGGTCATGGCCAAGGCACTGCGGGCGATCCGGCCGATGGTGCGGGCGGCCATCCTCATCCCGTACGCGGTCATCACCGTCGTCTCGGCGTTCGCCTGGCAGTTCGCCTTCGACATCGACAGCGGCTTCGTGAACTCCTGGTTCTCGTGGCTGCCCGGCGTCTCCGCCGACACCGACTGGTTCGGCAGCACCGGGTCCTCGCTGTTCGTCATCTGCCTGGCCGAGATCTGGAAGACCACGCCGTTCATCTCGCTGCTCCTGCTCGCCGGCCTGGCGCAGGTGCCGGAGGTGCTGCAGGAAGCGGCCAAGGTCGACGGGGCCAGCTGGTGGCAGCGGCTGTGGAAGGTGACGCTGCCGAACATGAAGGCGGCGATCATGGTCGCCCTGCTGTTCCGCACCCTCGACGCGTTCCGGGTGTTCGACAGCATCTTCATCATGACCAACGGCGCGAACAACACCGAGTCGGTGTCGTTCCTGGCCTACCGGCAGACGATCGCGCGGCTGGAGATCGGGCTGGGATCGGCGGTCTCGGTGCTGCTCTTCCTCGCCGTCGTGCTGCTCGCTCTCGGGTTCATCAAGGGGTTCAAGGTCGACCTGGCTCAGGCGAGGGGTGAGTGATGTCGGGCAAGGAGAAGGCCTGGTGGATCGTCGGCGGGATCGTCATCGTCGTCTACTGCCTGTTCCCGATCGCGTGGATCGTCTCGGTCTCGCTCAAGGCGCCGTCGGACCTGTCCAACGGGCAGTTCCTGCCGACGCAGTTTTCGTGGGAGAACTACTCGACGATCCTCACCGGCTCGGCGAGTGACCTGTTCCTCCCCGCGCTGCGCAACAGCTTCGGCATCTGCCTGATCGCCACCGCGATCTCGTGCCTGCTGTCGATGTTCGCCGCGTACGCGATCGCCCGGCTCGACTTCCCCGGGAAGAAGCTGATCCTCTCCACCGCGCTCGTGGTGGCGATCTTCCCGGTGATCTCGATCGTGACGCCGCTGTTCAACGTCTGGCGGCAGATCGGCCTCTACGACACCTGGCCCGGGCTGATCATCCCGTACCTGTCGCTGACGCTGCCGATCTCCATCTGGACGATGTCGGCGTTCTTCCGGGAGATCCCCTGGGAGATGGAGCAGGCCGCCCAGGTGGACGGCGCCACGACGTGGCAGGCGTTCCGCAAGGTGATCGTGCCGCTGGCGGCGCCGGGCGTCTTCACCACGGCGATCATCGCGTTCTTCATCGCCTGGAACGACTTCGTCTACGGCATCTCGCTGACCTCGACGGAGGCCTCCCGCCCGGTGCCGGCCGCGCTCGGCCTGTTCTCCGGTGCCTCGCAGTTCGAGGACCCGACCGGGGCCATCGCCGCCGCGGCGGTGATCGTCACCATCCCGGTCGTCGTCCTGGTGCTGATCTTCCAGCGGCGCATCGTCGCCGGCCTCACCAACGGCGCGGTCAAGGGATGACGCCGATGCCCCCGACCGCGCCCCCGAACCCACCCGCACGCACCCGACTTCCCGAGGGGGAGGACTTCTGATGGCCTCGATCGAGATGCGGCACATCGTCAAGCAGTACGGCGACGGCTACCCGGCCGTGAACGACGTCAGCCTCGACATCGCCGACGGGGAGTTCATGATCCTCGTGGGCCCGTCCGGCTGCGGGAAGTCCACGCTGCTGCGGATGATCGTCGGGCTGGAGGACATCACCAGCGGCGACATGGTCATCGGCGGCACCCGGGTGAACGACAAGGCGCCGCGCGAGCGGAACCTGTCGATGGTCTTCCAGAACTACGCGCTGTACCCGCACATGACGGTGTACGAGAACATCGCCTTCCCGCTGCGGCTGTCCAAGACCCCCGACGACGAGGTGCGCCGCCGGGTCACCGAGGCCGCCGAGGTCCTCGAGCTCAAGGACCACCTCGAGCGCAAGCCGGCCAACCTCTCCGGTGGCCAGCGGCAGCGGGTGGCGATGGGTCGGGCGATCGTCCGGCAGGCCGAGGCGTTCCTCTTCGACGAGCCGCTGTCCAACCTCGACGCCAAGCTGCGCGGCCAGATGCGCACGGAGATCTCCCGCCTGCAGCGCCGGCTGGGCATCACCACCGTCTACGTCACCCACGACCAGACCGAGGCCATGACCCTCGGCGACCGGGTGTGCGTCCTGCGCAAGGGCAAGATCCAGCAGGTCGCCTCGCCGCGCGAGCTCTACGAGCAGCCGGTCAACCTCTTCGTGGCCGGGTTCATCGGCTCGCCGCCGATGAACTTCCTGCCGGCGACGGTGGAGCAGGGGGGCCGGCTCAGCACGCCGTTCGGCCCCATCCAGCTCGACGAGCGGCGGGCGGCGGCGGTGCAGGGCCGCGGTGACCTGCTGCTGGTCGGCATCCGACCGGAGTACTTCGAGGACGCCTCGCTGGTCGACGAGGCCAAGCGGCCGCTGGGCTCGATCTTCCGGGCCCGCGTCGACGTCACCGAGTGGCTCGGCGACTCGCAGTTCGCCTACATCCCCTACGAGGCGCCCGAGGCGGTCACCGCCCAGCTGCGCGACCTCTCCCGGGAGCTGGACGCCGAGGAGCTGCGCACCCAGGCGATCGTGTCCATCGACTCGACGAGCCGGATCCGCGAGGGCCGGGAGGCCGAGTTCTGGCTGGACAGCCGCAAGGTGCACGTCTTCGACCCGCACAGCGGCGAGAACCTCACCCGCGACGCGGAGGCCGGGGCGCGGCTGACCCAGATGGCCACCGAGGACCGCATCGAGCAGGTGGAGGAGGCGCAGACCCGCGGCCAGACGATCGGGGGCTCGACCACCGTCGGCGCGGCCTGACCGGCACCTCCCTCGGCGCCGCCCGCTGACCTAGCGGGCGGCGTCGAGCTCTGCCCGGGTCGGCGGGTCGGCACCCACCCGCGTGCAGGTGAGCGCGGCCACCAGCGCGGCGTCGTCCACCAGGCGGGCCAGCTGCTCGTCGGGCAGCTCGGTCAGGGCCGCGCGGCTGGTCACGCCGGCGTCCAGCAGCCCGGCGAACAGGCCAGCGGCCAGCGAGTCCCCGGCGCCGACGGTGTCGGCGACGGCCACCCTCGGCGGCTCGCGGTGCAGCAGCGGGCGGCCCGGCCGGGCCACCCGCAGCGGCGCGCCGCCGTCGGTGAGCAGCACCAGCGCCGGCCCGCGGCCGGCCCACTCGGCGGCGGCGGCGTCCAGGTCGGTGGCGGCGGCCGGGTCCAGCCAGCCGAGATCCTCGCTGCTGACCTTGACGACGTCCGCGGCGGCGACCAGCCGGTCCAGCCGGGCGCGCACCGCCTCCGGGTCGTTGCCCAGCGACGCACCGACCGGCCCGCCGGCCAGCATCGGCCGGATGTTGGGGTCGACGCTCACCAGCGCGCGACCCTCGGCGGCCACCCGGGTGACCAGCCGGGCGATGGCGTCGCCGCCCGGGGGCGTCCAGCTGGAGATCGAGCCGACGTGCAGCAGCGCCGTGCTCGCCGGCAGGGCGGCGGCCAGCTCCTCGTCGGTCCACTGCCAGTCGGCCGCGCCCTGCACGTGGAAGCCGTAGTCGGGGGAGCCGTCGGGGCCCAGGCCGACGACGGCCAGGCTCACCGGCTCGTCGGCGGTGACGAACCGGCTGACGTCGACCCCGGACAGCTCCGCGTGCCGGCGCAGGTTGACCGCCATCGGGCCGGTGCCCAGCCGCGCCAGCAGGGTGACCGGGGCACCGAGCCGGCCGGCGGCCACGGCCACGTTGAGCGCGTTCCCCCCGGGGCGGGCGACGTAGTGCGGCGCCGTCCCCTCGGGTCCGGCGCCGGCGGCCGGGTCGGGCAGCAGGTCGACGACCAGCTCGCCGAGGACGGTGAGGACCGCGTCGGAGGCCATGTCCCCGACCGTAGGGGCACCTCGCGCCGCCCGCGCGGGCGCTGTGGTGGCTGCCCGGCACCCGCACCTGGGACGATGGGCGGGACGACGCCCGACGTCCCCGGCACCGGCCGGAGGTGCGGGCGGGACGGACCAGCGGCCATCCGCGCCGGAGCAGGAGGAAGCCCGTGCCCAACCCGTTCGTGAAGCTGTGGAAGTACCTCACGGCGTCGGCCAACGCCAAGATCGACGAGAAGGCCGATCCGAAGATCCAGATCGCGCAGGCCATCGAGGCCGAGCAGCAGCGCCACCAGGCGCTGGCCAACCAGGCCGCGGCGGTGCTGGGCAACCAGCGCCAGCTGGAGATGCGCCTGAACCGGCAGCTCGGCGAGGTCGAGAAGCTGCAGGCCTCGGCCCGCCAGGCCCTGGTGCTGGCCGACCAGACGCGGGCCAAGGGCGACGCCGCCAAGGCCGCGGAGTACGAGAACGCCGCCCAGGCCTTCGCCACCCAGCTGGTCGCCGCCGAGCAGGCCATGGAGGACCTCAAGCGCAGCCACGACGAGGCGCTGCAGGCCGCCGAGCAGGCCCGCGGTGCCGTGGAGCAGAGCCGCATGCGGCTGCAGACCACGCTGGCCGAGCGCACCAAGCTGATGAGCCAGCTCGAGCAGGCCAAGATGCAGGAGCACGTGGCCGCCTCGATGCGGCAGGTCAACGAGCTCTCCGCGCCGGGCAACACGCCCAGCCTCTCGGAGGTCCGCGACAAGATCGAGGCCCGCTACGCCAACGCGCTCGGCCAGGCGGAGCTGGCGCAGACCTCGGTGGAGAGCCGGATGCTCGAGGTGCAGAAGGCCACCCTCGACGTCGCCGGCGCCTCCCGGCTGGAGCAGATCCGCGCCACGATGGGCGGCGGTCCGGCCGCGGTCGGGGGCAACCCCGCCGCCGGGGCGATCGAGCAGGGCACGCCGCCGGTGCAGCAGCCGGCCGCCGAGCAGGTCGCCGAGCCGGTCAAGCGCGCCGACCCGGCCTGACGGGAGGGCCCGTCCCACTCGACCGGGGCCTGAGGCGGGAGCCCTCGGGCTCCCGCCTCAGCCCGGGGTGGCCAGCGGTCGCGGCCGCCCCGGCTCGCCGGTGCGTGCCCGCGGGTCGATCGGCGAGCGCGCCGCCTGGCAGTGCGGGCACCAGTAGGTGACCCGCTCCTGGGTCTCCGGGCCCTGGTCGCCCATGAGGATCGGTGTCCGGCACCGCCGGCAGGGCTTGCCCTTGCGGCCGTACACCCAGTGGTCGAAGCCGCGGCGCAGGTCGCCGGTGGTGCTCTGCTCGGGGTGGTCGCGGTTGGCCAGCATGAGCGTGCGGCACCGCTCGACCAGCCGGGCGAGGTCGGCGTCGACGTCGGCCACCCGTGCCCAGGGGTGCAGGCCGCAGAGGAACAGCGACTCGACCTTGTAGAGGTTGCCGGGCCCGCAGAGGTTGCGCTGGTCCAGGATCGCCACGCCGACCTGCTCGTCCGGGTGCGACCGCAGCCGGCGCAGCGCCTCGTCGAGGTCCCAGTCCGGGCCCAGGACGTCGGGGCCGAGGTGGCCGACCAGGGTGTCCTCCTGCTCGGTGCGGACCATGGCCACGTCGTGCAGCCGGTACCCGACCGCCTCCCAGTCGTCGGTGGCCAGCACCGCCCGGACGCTGAACGCCGGGCCGCCCCGCCACCGGGTACCCGGGCGGTAGATGTGCCAGCTGCCGTCCATCCGGTAGTGCGTGCGCAGCGTCCAGCCGTCGTCGAACCGGATCAGCATGTGCTTGCCGCGCGGCACCACCGCGGCGACGGTGCGCCCGGCCAGGTCCGTGGCGGCCAGCTGGGGGACGCGCAGCTCGCCGCGCCGCAGGGTGGCCCCGGCCAGGGCCTCGTGCATGCGCTTGGCGGCCAGCCAGACGGTGTCTCCCTCGGGCACGACCCCAGTGTCGCCCGGCCGGCCGCCCCCTGCCTGCGGCTGTGAGGTGCGAGACAGCCGGGAAGCCGCAGGTCGGCCCGGGCGCTGCCGTACGCGTGCAGCGACGGAACGCGTCCCCCGGCAGCCCGGCCATCGCGCCCCCGACCGTGGCGGCGATCGGCGAGCCGGTCACCGTGACCGTCGCCCGGGACGTCCGCGAGGACCAGCGCGAGGACTTCGAGCGCTGGGCGGCCGACGTGCTCGGCCAGGCCGAGCGCTATCCGGGGAACCTCGGCACGAGCCTGCTGCGGCCCGGGCCGGGTTCCACCCGCTACCACCTGGTCTACCGGTTCGCCGACGGCGAGTCGCTGGCCCGCTGGGAGCGGTCGCCGGACCGGCAGGCCGCCCTGGAGCGGGTCGAGCACCTCGCCGACGGCGCCGACTACGCGCGTGTCGCGGGGCTCGACAGCTTCTTCACCGCGCTCACCCCGAACCGCCCGGGCCCGCGCTGGCGGCTGTCGGTGCTCACCATCGCCGCGGTCTTCGGCATCACGCTGGGCTTCCAGCTGCTGGTCGCCCCGCACATCGGCTCGTGGCCGCTGCCGGTGCGGCTGCTGCTGTCGGCCACCGTGGTGGTCGTGCTGCTCGGCCACGTGGTCATGCCGCGGCTGACCCGCTGGTTCGCCCCCTGGCTGCGCGGCCGCCGGTGAACTAGTCGAGAGGTCGGACGCCCGAGGCCTGCGGACCCCGCTGGCCGGCGGTACGGGAGAACGCCACCCGCTGGCCCTCCTGCAGCTCGCGGTAGCCGCCGTCGTCCTCGATCTCGGAGAAGTGGACGAACACGTCGTCCCCGCCGTCGTCGGGGGTGATGAAGCCGAAGCCCTTGGCCGCGTCGAACCACTGCACGGTGCCCTCGGCGTCGCCGCCGCCCCCGCCGGAGCGGGCCGGCGCCGGGCGCTCGCGGCCGGCCGGCCGGTCGCCGTAGCGGTCACCGCGGTCGCGGTCGTTGCCCCGGTCGCGGTCGTTGCCCCGGTCGCGGTCGTTGCCCCGGTCATTGCGGCGCGGGCGGGTGAGCGGCAGCAGCCGCACGGACTCCGCCTGCAGCCCGCGCGGGCCCTCGACGAGCTCGAACTCGACGCGGTCGCCCTCCTCGAGCTCCTCGAGCCGGCCGTCGGTCAGCGCGGAGACGTGCACGAACACGTCCTCGGGGACGATGAAGCCGAAGCCGCGGTCGGCGTCGAAGCGGGCCACCGTGCCGGTGATGACGAACCCGCGGTTGCTGCGCGGAGCGCCGCCCGGGCCGCCGCGGCGGGCGTCGTCCCGGGCCGGGCGCTCGTCGCGCCGGCCGCGGGGAGCGCTGCCGCGCAGCGGGCGCACGCGCTCGGCCTGGGGTCCGCGCGGACCCGGCGAGGCGTCGTAGTCGACCGGCTGCCCCTCCTCGAGGGTGCGGAACCCGCCGGTGTCCTCGATGGCCGAGAAGTGGACGAAGACGTCGTCCCCGCCGTCCTGGGGCTCGATGAACCCGAAGCCCTTGCCCGCGTCGAACCAGCGGACCGTGCCGGCTGCCATGTCTGTTCCCTCATCCCTACCAACGGCCGTCTCTCTCACGACGGCATCGATCCACCGTACGTGCTCCGGCGCGGAGGCCCGTCGGCTCAGCCCCGCAACCGCAGTCCGCGGGGCGTCGCGGCGAAGCCGGCGGCCTGCAGCGCCGAGGACAGCGGCGTCGACTCGTGCACCGACGCCCCGTCGGCCTTCTGCACCACCATGCGGCCCAGCGCCCCGGCGGCCACCGCCCCCGACAGCGCCGTCGCGGCCTCCTTGAGCACCTGCTCGTCCTCGGTCCACGACAGCAGCGTCTTGCCGCCACGCTCGACGTAGAGCACCAGGTCGCCGTCGACCAGCACCACCAGGGCGCCGGCCTTGCGCCCGGCCCGGTGCCCGCTGCCGCGCTTGCCCCCGGTGCCCTCGCCCACGTCGACGGCGACCTGCGTGGCGCTCTCCCCGTCGGCCGGGCCGGTGCGGTCGGGCCACGGCAGCGCGGCGCCGTAGACGTTGGCCGGGTCGGTGGCGGCCAGGACCACCGCGCCGGCCGGGGCACGGTCGGGGGTGGCGAAGCTGCGCAGCCGGTCGACCGACCCGGGGGTGCCGAACTGGGCGGCGCCGAGGGTCTCGACGAAGTAGCCGCGCCGGGCGCGCCCGTTCTCCTCGAACGCGCGCAGCACCGGGTAGACGGCGGAGAACCCGCCGGGCACCTGCTCGGCCATGACCGCGCCGCGGGTGAGCACCCCGTGCCGCTCCAGCAGCGCCTCGGCGCGGGCGGTGCTGCGACGGGTGGCGTTGGCCTCCCGGTCGGGCAGCCGGGACCACCGGCCGGCCACGGTCGGCGGGCCGGTGCGCGTGGGCATGGCCGGGCGGCCCAGCCGGGTGCGGCCGTAGCGGGTGCGGTCCAGCCGGGCCCGCGGCGCGGCGGGCTGGCGCTTGTGCGTGCCGCCGCCGCTGAGCCTGGTGCGCAGCGGCGCCAGCGTGTCGTTGGTCAGCAGCCCGGCCCAGACGAGGTCCCAGACGGTGTCGGCCAGCGCGGTGTCGTCGGTGGCGCCGACGGCGTCGGACAGGCCGCGGAAGAACATCGCCTGCCCACCGGCCAGCAGCTCCAGCAGCGGCGCGCCCTCCTCGGGCACCTCCAGGGGCTCGGGCAGCAGCAGCGGCGCGAGGTCGGCCGGGACCAGGCTGATCCAGCCGTCGCCGCCGGGCAGCCCGCCGGCCCCGGCCCACAGCACCTCGCCGGCGCTGGTCAGCTCGTCGAGCATCGCGGGGGCGTAGTCGCGCACCCGCGCCGGCAGCACCAGCGACTCCAGCGCGCTGGCCGGCACCAGGGCACCGGCCAGCTGCTCGACGACGGCCAGGACGCCGTCCACCCCGCGCATCCGGCTGCCGACCGACTGCCAGGACGGGGTGAACCGGGCGAGGGTGTCGATCGGGACCGGCTCGACCTCCTGGCGCAGCCTGGCCAGGCTGCGCCGGCGGATCGAGCGGAGCACGTCGGCGTCGCACCACTCCTGGCCGCTGCCGCCGGGCCGGAACTCGCCGGTGACCAGCCGGCCGGTGCCCACCAGCCGCTGCACCGTGGCGGTGACCACCGCGACGCCGAGGCCGAGCCGGCGGGCGACCTCGTCGGGCTGGAACGGGCCGTGGGTGCGCGCGTACCGGCCGACGAGGTCGCCGAGCGGATCGGCCACCGGCTCGGTGAACGCCTCGGGCACGCCGACCGGCAGGGCCGTGCCGAGGGCGTCGCGCAGCCGGCCGGCGTCCTCGATGGCGACGTACCGCTCCTCGCCGGCGATCCGCACCACGAGCGCGCGCCGCGCGGCGACCAGCTCCTCGAGCTGCGCGGCGGTGGCCCCGCGCGGGGCGGCCTCGGCGGCGGTGAGGTCGCCGACCACCCGCAGCAGGTCGGCGACGCCGTCGAGGTCGCGCGGGTGCCGCTCGGCGGGCAGCCGCTGCAGCTCGGCCTCGACCTCGGTGAGCGCCTCGGCGTCGAGCAGCTCGCGCAGCTCCGAGCGGCCGAGCAGCTCGGCGAGCAGCCCGGTGTCCAGCGCCAGCGCCTGGGCCCGGCGCTCGGCCAGCGGCGCGTCGCCCTCGTACAGGAACTGCCCGACGTAGCCGAACAGCAGCGACTGGGCGAACGGGCTGGCCGACTGGGTCTGCACGTCGACGACGCGGACCCGCCGGGCGCGCACGTCGCGCATCAGCTCGACCAGCCCGGGGACGTCGTAGACGTCCTGCAGCACCTCGCGCGCGGCCTCCAGGGTGATCGGGAAGCTGGCGAACTCGCTGGCGACGGAGAGCAGCTGGGCCGCGCGCTGGCGCTGCTGCCACAGCGGCGTGCGGCGGCGCGGGTCGCGCCGGGGGAGCAGCAGCGCGCGGGCGGCGCACTCGCGGAACCGGCTGGCGAACAGCGCCGAGTTGCCCACCTCGGTGGTGACCTCGCGCTCGACGTCGTCGGGGTCGAGGACGGCGAGGTCGGCCTCGGGCGGCTCGCCGGTGGTGTCGGGCAGCCGCAGCACGATGCCGTCGTCGGAGTGCATCGAGGCGACGTCGACGCCGTAGCGCTCGCGCAGCCGGGCCGCGAGGACCAGCGCCCACGGGGCGTTGACCTGCGCGCCGAACGGGGAGTGCACGACCAGCCGCCAGTCGCCGAGCTCGTCGCGGAAGCGCTCGACCAGCAGGGTGCGGTCGTCGGGGAGGTGGCCGGTGGCCTGCTTCTGCTCGGCCAGGTAGGCCAGCAGGTTCGCCGTGCCCCAGTCGTCGAGGCCGGCCGCCCGCGCCCGCTCGGCGCCGGCCTCCGGCGTCGCGGTGCCCACCTCGCGGAGGAACGCACCCAGCGCGCGGCCCAGCTCCAGCGGCCGGCCGGGGGCGTCGCCGTGCCAGAACGGCATCTTCCCGGGCTGGCCGGGCGCGGGGGAGACCAGCACCCGGTCGTGGGTGATCTCCTCGATCCGCCACGACGACGACCCCAGCAGGAAGACGTCGCCCACCCGCGACTCGTAGACCATCTCCTCGTCGAGCTCGCCGACCCGGCGCCCGCCGCTGCCCTCACCGCCGACCAGGAAGACGCCGAACAGGCCGCGGTCGGGGATCGTGCCGCCGCTGGTGACCGCCAGCCGCTGGGCGCCGTTACGCGCGGTGAGGGTGTCGGTGACGCGGTCCCACGTCAGCCGGGGCCGCAGCTCGGCGAAGGCGTCGGAGGGGTAGCGCCCCGCGAGCATGTCGAGGACGGCGTGCAGCGCGGAGTCGGGCAGCCCGGCGAACGGCGCCGACCGGCGGATCACCGCGGCGACGTCGTCGACCGTGCGCGGCCGCTCGGAGACCATCGCGACGATCTGCTGGGCCAGGACGTCGAGCGGGTTGCGCAGGTAGCGGATCGACTCGATCGCGCCGGCCTTCATCCGCTCGGCGACCAGCGCGCACTGCACCAGGTCGCCCCGGTACTTCGGGAACAGCACCCCGCGGCTCACCGCGCCGACCTGGTGCCCGGCGCGACCGACCCGCTGCAGGCCGGCGGCGACCGTGGGCGGCGCCTCCACCTGGACGACGAGGTCGACCGCGCCCATGTCGATGCCGAGCTCCAGGCTCGAGGTGGCGACCACCGCGGGCAGCCGGCCGGACTTCAGCGCCTCCTCGACGATCGCGCGCTGCTCGCGGGAGACCGAGCCGTGATGGGCCGCGGCGACCGGCTGCACGCCCTCGGGCACACCGCCGCCGGAGCCGGCCTGGGCCATGAGCGCCGCGGCGTTGGTGCCCGGCGGGACCTCCTCACCGGTGGCCCGCTCGTAGGCCAGCTCGTTGAGCCGGCTGGTCAGCCGCTCGGCCAGCCGGCGCGAGTTGGCGAACACGATGGTGCTGCGGGAGGCCTCGACCAGGTCGAGCACCCGCTCCTCGACGGCCGGCCAGATCGACGCCCGCGGCTGGTTGCCCGCGGCCGACCCGTCGAACTCCCCGGTCGGCTGGCCGAGGGTGCTCATGTCCTCGACCGGGACGACGACGGAGAGATCCCACTCCTTGGCCGAGCCGGGAGCGACGACCTCGACCGGCCGGCCGCCGGCCAGGAACGTGGCCACCTCCTCGATCGGCCGCACGGTGGCCGACAGGCCGATCCGCTGCGCCGGGCGCTCCAGCAGCTCGTCGAGCCGGTCGAGCGAGACCGCCAGGTGCGCCCCGCGCTTGGTGTCGGCGACGGCGTGCACCTCGTCGACGATCACCGTCTCCACCCCGCGCAGCGCCTCGCGGGCCTGGCTGGTCAGCAGGAGGAACAGCGACTCGGGCGTGGTGATGAGGATGTCCGGCGGCCGGCGGGCGAAGGTGCGCCGCTCGTCGGCCGGGGTGTCGCCGGAGCGGATGCCGACCTGGATCTCGGGCCGGGGCAGGCCCAGCCGGGCCGCGGCCTGGCCGATGCCGGCCAGCGGGGCGCGGAGGTTGCGCTCCACGTCGACCGCGAGCGCCTTGAGCGGCGAGACGTAGAGGACCCGGCAGCGGGTCTGCTCGTCGGCCGGCGGGGGACCGCTGGCCAGCCGGTCCAGCGACCACAGGAAGGCCGCGAGCGTCTTGCCCGAGCCGGTGGGGGCGACGACGAGGGCGTGCCCGCCGCTGCTGATGGCCGACCAGGCGCCCTCCTGGGCCGGCGTCGGCGCCGGGAAGGCGCCGGTGAACCAGGCCTGGGTCGGCGCGGAGAACCGGTCGAGAGCGGACACGCCGCCAGTGTCTCCCCGGGGTACGACACTCCGCCCGCGCGCGGTGGCGCGGGCGGGCGGGACCGTCGGTGGACTCGGGCACACTGCCGTCCATGCGTCACTCGCTCTACGAGGCCGAGCACGAGGACTTCCGGCAGGCCGTCCGCGCGTGGGCGGAGAAGAACGTCGCCCCGTTCCACGACCAGTGGGAGGCCGACGGCATCGTGCCCCGGGAGGTGTGGCTCTCCGGCGGTGCCCAGGGCCTGCTCGGCATGGACATGCCCGAGGAGTACGGCGGCGGGGGCGTGCGCGACTTCCGCTACCTCGCCGTCGTCGACGAGGAGCTGACCCGCATCGGCGCCACCGGTGTCGGCTTCGCGCTGCACAACGACGTCGCCGGCCCGTACCTGCGCGACCTGTCCACCGACGAGCAGAAGCGCCGCTGGCTGCCCGGTTTCTGCACCGGCGAGCTGATCACCGCCATCGCCATGACCGAGCCCGCGGCCGGCAGCGACCTGCAGGGCATCCGCACCACCGCCCGGCGCGACGGCGACGGCTGGGTGCTCAACGGCTCGAAGACCTTCATCACCAACGGCATCAACGCCGACCTGGTGATCGTGGTGGCCCGCACCGACCCCGACGCTCCCGGTGCGCGGGGCACCAGCCTGCTGGTCGTCGAGCGGGACATGCCCGGCTTCACCCGCGGCCGCAACCTGCACAAGGTGGGGCTCAAGGCGCAGGACACCGCCGAGCTGTTCTTCGACGACGTCCGGGTGCCGGCCGGGAACCTGCTCGGCACGGAGAACCGCGGCTTCGCCCACCTGATGGAGAACCTGCCGCAGGAGCGGCTGTCGATCGCCGTCGGAGCGGTCGCGGCCGCGGAGACGGTGCTGGCGCAGACCCGCGAGTACGTCACCAGCCGCACCGCGTTCGGCAAGCCGATCGGCAGCTTCCAGAACACCCGCTTCGTCCTCGCCGAGCTGCACACCGAGACGACGATCGCGCGCACCTTCGTCGACGAGTGCGTCCGGCAGCTCAACAGCGGCGAGCTCACCGCGGTCGACGCGGCCATGGCCAAGTACTGGACGACCGAGCTGCAGAACAAGGTCGCCGACCGCTGCCTCCAGCTGCACGGCGGCTACGGCTACATGGACGAGTACCCCGTCTCCAAGGCCTGGCGCGACGCCCGCATCCAGCCCATCTACGGCGGCACCAACGAGATCATGCGGGAGATCATCGGCCGCTCGATGGGCCTGTGAGCCGGTGACCGCCGACGCACCGGCCGGCACCGACGTCGCGCGCGTCCAGCGGCGCACGGTCGCCGTCCTCAGCGGTGGGGTGGCCCTGGGCGGGCTCGGCGTGACCGTCGGCATCACCCTCGGCGGGCTGCTGGCGCGCGACGTCGCCGGCACCGACTCCGCCTCGGGCCTGGGCCAGACCGCCGGCGTGCTCGGCGCGGCGGTGATCGCCGTCCCGCTGGCGCGGATCAGCGACCGCGCCGGACGACGGGCCGGGCTGGCCGCCGGGTACGGCGTCGCCGTCGTCGGCGCGCTGGTCACGGTGGTGGCGGCGCAGTTGTCCTCGCTGCCGCTGCTCATCGCCGGCCTGTTCGCCTTCGGCGCGGCCACCGCCTGCGGCCTGCAGGCCCGCTACGCCGCGGCCGACCTCGCGCCCCCGGAGCACCGCGGCCGCGCGCTGTCCCTGGTGGTCTGGGCGACCACGGTGGGCTCGGTGCTCGGCCCCAACCTGGCCGCGCCCGGCGACGACCTCGGCCGGGCGCTCGGGCTCCCCGCCCTCGGCGGCGGGTTCGCCCTGTCGGCACTGACCTTCCTGCTCGTCGCGGCGGTGCTCGGGCTGCTGCTCCGGCCGGACCCGCTGCTGCTGGCCCGCCACCTGCGCAGCGGGGAGGGCGCCGCGGCCGCGCCCGTCCGCGAGCGCCGCGCCACCCGCGCGGCCCTGACCGCGGTCTGGGCCGACCCGGGCGGCCGGCTGGGGCTGACCGCGGTCGTGGTCAGCCACGCGGTGATGGTCGGCGTGATGGTCATGACGCCGGTGCACATGGGGCACGCGCACGGCCCCGAGGGGACGACGCTGCGGGTCATCGGGCTGGTCATCAGCGTGCACGTGGCCGGCATGTACCTGTTCAGCCCGCTGGTCGGGCTGCTGGCCGACCGGGCCGGGCGCCGCGCCACCGTCGCGGTCGCCGCGGGCCTGCTGCTGGCGGCCGCGGCGCTGGCCGGCACCGCCGGGCCGGAGGACGCCGTCCAGCTGGGCGCGGGGCTGCTCCTGCTCGGGCTCGGCTGGTCGTGCGGGCTGATCGCCGGCTCGACGCTGGTCACCGAGGCCGTGCCCGTCGAGCAGCGGCCGACCGCCCAGGGCGGCACGGACCTGCTGATGGGGCTGGGCGCGGCGCTGGCCGGGGTGGTCGGCGGGCCGCTGCTGGCCCTGGGCGGGTTCGGCCTGGTGGCGGGGGTGTCGGCCGCGCTGGTGCTCCCGCTGCTCGTCGTCTGGCTGGGCGCAGCTCAGCGGCCGCGGTAGTTCCGCCAGAGCAGCACCAGGGAGACCAGCAGCGCCAGGGCGATGCCGATCTCCAGCACGGTGTCGAGCGCGTCCGAACCGGTGCCGGGGATCACGCCTCCAGCGTAGGTCTCGACCGGCAGGCCGAAGTCGGTATCGTGAAGTGACTTCACGGTGAAGGAGATTCATGGATCGCGCCGACCGGCAGGTGGCCGCCCTCGACCACCTCCTCGAGCTCACCGTCGTGCTGGGTGGCGACATGACCGGGAGCCTCGCCCGCGAGGGGCTGACCGTTCCGCGTGCCACCCTCCTGTGGGTGCTGCGGGCCCACGGGCCGGCCACGCAGCGCGCGCTGGCCGACGCACTCGACGTCAGCGCCCGCAACGTCACCGGCCTGGTCGACGCGCTCGCGGAGACGGGGTTCGTCGTCCGGTCGCCGCACCCGACCGACCGGCGGGCCACGCTGGTCACGCTGACCGGGCGGGGGAGTGCCGTCGTCGAGCGGATGGCCCGGGAGCAGCGCGAACTGGCCGCCGCGCTCTTCGGCGAGATGCCCGACGAGCGGTTCACCGTCCTGGCCGAGGGGCTCGGCGAGGTCGTCGGCCGGCTGCAGGCGCTCGTGGCCGCCGGGGCGGCGTCGTGACCGCCGTCCGCCGGGCGGTCGCGTTCGAGCTGGCCATGTGGCGGGCGCTGTACCGGTGGGTGCGCCGGCGCCCCGACGTCCGCCCCGGCGGGGAGGCCTTCCCGTACGCCGGCGCGGTCACGCCGGTGATCTGGGCCTTCGTCGTGGTGTCCGCGATCGAGGTCGTCGTCGTGCACGTGGTCGTGCCGTGGCCGGCGGTCCGGCTGGTGCTGGACGTCGCGGGGATCTACGGCGTGCTGTGGATGCTCGGCCTGCTGGCCTCGCTGCGGACGGCGCCGCACGTGGTCGACGACGCCGGCCTGCGGGTGCGGCACGGCGCGGTGGTGGACCTCGTGCTTCCCTGGGCCGACATCGCCGCGGTGCAGCTGCGCCGCCGGTCGGTCGAGGGGTCGCGGACGGTCCACCTGCACGCCGACGGTGCGCGCCGGGCGGTGTCGGTCAACGTCGGTGCCTCGACGCAGCTGGACATCCGGTTGACCACGCCCCGGGTGCTGGCGCTGCGCCGGGCCGGGGACCAGCCGGTCGAGGAGATCCGCATCGCCGCCGACGACCCGGCGGCGCTCGTCCGCCGGCTGCGGGCCGGGATCGGGACGGCGCCGGCGCGCTAACGTCGACGGGTGCGCCTGCAGGAGTTCTGGTCCCGCCTCGACGACCAGTTCGGGTCGATGCGTGCCCAGACCGTCGCCCGTGACCACGTCTTCTCCGCACTGGGTGGCCGGACGGCGCTCGACGCGATCGAGGCGGGGTTGCCCGTGCGGCGGGTGTGGCTGGCGATCTGTGAGGAGTACGACGTCCCGCGCAAGGACCGCTGACCACCGTCCGCCGCATCCGCGCCGTCACCTGCGCGGACACCCGTCCCGGACCCCGGCGTGTCGACCTGGCGGTCGAACGTGTGTTCGGGCTACGGTGGTTCCACAGGCCGGGTGCTCGTCCACAGGTCCGGTCGTTCCCCCGGAAGTGTCAGACCCCCGCCCTAGCGTCGGCACCGACCCGCTCCACGCGACTTCCCGAAGGTGAGCACCATGGCAGCAACGCTCGACCGCGACAAGGCCCTCGACATGGCCCTCGCCCAGATCGACAAGCAGTTCGGCAAGGGCTCGGTCATGCGGCTGGGCGACAACGCGGCGCAGGCGATCAAGGTCATCCCGACCGGTTCGATCGCCCTCGACATCGCCCTGGGCATCGGCGGGCTCCCGCGCGGCCGGGTGATCGAGGTGTACGGCCCGGAGGCCTCCGGCAAGACCACGGTCGCCCTGCACGCGGTGGCCAACGCCCAGGCGGCCGGCGGCATCGCGGCGTTCATCGACGCCGAGCACGCCCTCGACCCCGAGTACGCCCGCGCCATCGGCGTCGACACCGACGCCCTGCTGGTCAGCCAGCCCGACACCGGTGAGCAGGCGCTCGAGATCGCCGACATGCTCATCCGTTCCGGCGCGCTCGACATCATCGTCATCGACTCGGTGGCCGCGCTCGTGCCCCGCGCCGAGATCGAGGGCGAGATGGGTGACAGCCACGTCGGTCTGCAGGCCCGCCTCATGAGCCAGGCGCTGCGGAAGATCACCGGCGCCCTGAACAACTCCGGCACCACCGCGATCTTCATCAACCAGCTGCGCGAGAAGGTCGGCGTCGTCTACGGCTCGCCGGAGGTCACCACCGGTGGCCGGGCCCTGAAGTTCTACTCGTCGGTGCGCCTCGACGTCCGGCGGATCGAGACCCTCAAGCAGGGCACCGACGCGGTCGGCAGCCGGGTGCGGGTCAAGGTCGTCAAGAACAAGGTGGCCGCGCCCTTCAAGCAGGCCGAGCTCGACCTCATCTGGGGCATCGGCTTCAGCCGCGAGGGCGGGCTGATCGACATCGGTGTCGAGCAGGGCATCGTGCGCAAGTCCGGTGCCTGGTACACGTACGAGGGCGACCAGCTCGGCCAGGGCAAGGAGAACGTCCGCAGCTTCCTGCGCGACAACCCCGACCTCGCCGACGAGATCGAGAAGAAGATCAAGGAGAAGCTGGGCATCGGCCCGCAGGTCGACGTGCCTGCCGCGGTCGACGCTCCTGACTTCTGAGCGGCCCGGTGAGCGACGGCCTCGCCGCCGAGCGAGCCGGTACCCGGCGCAGGCGCGCCGGCGCGGACCCCGACGGGGACGCGCCGGCCGCCGGCCGGCGGCGTCGGCGCACCGATCGGCTCGCCGTCACCGACGGTTCCGGTCCCGAGGTGCCGCCGGGCGACCCCGCCGACGATCCCGGTGATCCCGAGGCGGTGGCCCGCGCGATCTGCCTGCGTGCCCTCACCGGCGCGCCGAAGACCCGCCAGCAGCTCGCCGACCTGCTGGCCAAGAAGGGCGTTCCGCACGACGCCGCGGAGGCGGTCCTCGACCGGTTCGGCGAGGTCGGCCTCATCGACGACGCGGCGTTCGCCCGGGCCTGGGTGACCTCCCGGCAGTCCGGCCGCGGCCTGGCCCGCCGGGCGCTCAAGGCCGAGCTCCGCGCCAAGGGCGTCGACGGCGAGGTCGCCGAGGAGGCGGTCGCGCTCGTCGACGACCAGGACGAGTGGGACGCCGCCCGCCGGCTCGTGGCCCGCCGGGTGGGCGGGCTCCGGCGGGTCGACCGGGCCACCGCCCAGCGCCGGCTGGTCGGCATGCTCGCCCGCAAGGGCTACGGCGGTGGCCTGGCCGCCATCGTCGTGCGCGAGGCGCTGGACGCCGAATGGTCCGACGAGGCCGAGTTCCCGGTCCTGGACGACGACGGCGACGGCGGCGACGACGTGGCGCCCGAGCCGCCGGCCGGCGGTGGCATCGCGCGCCGCAGCAGCCTGGGCCGCGGCGGCGCGGCGGCCGGTCCGCACCCCGACCAGGGCCTGGACGCGTTCCTGCCCTGACCCGGCGACGACGACGAGGGCCCCGCAGCCGGGTGGCTGCGGGGCCCTCGATGTCGGGGTGGCGGCGGGTCAGACCGCCGCAGTGCGCGCGATCGCCGACCAGGCGGTCACATCGACGGCCAGGCCGTCGGGGGACTCCTCGTCCTTCACCAGCCAGGTGTCCTGACCGCTGCGGTCGCTGGCCAGCCAGCCCTGGATCTGCAGGTCGAAGGCGCGCTCGGGAGTCGCGCCGGCCCGGCTCACCGGGCCGATGAAGGTCAGGTCGACCTCCTCGGTCGACGGATAGCGCAGCACGATCCGGCAGCGGGCGCGCCGGTGCCGGGCCGGGGGCACGACCTCGCGCACGACCGCGGTGTCGGCGCCGGCCGCCGCGGCGAACGCCGGGCCGGCCGCCCGCAGTCGGCTCACGAACTCCTGCTCGACGTCGGTCTGCCCCTCGGGCAGACGCACCACCGCGGGCAGCGGTGGCACGGCAGGGCGCAGTGCGGTGTCCACGTTGCCTCTCTCGGCACCTGGGGCGCCGGACCTGACCGGATCGCGCCCCATCCGTCGCGCACGTCACCGCATCCCCAGGGGGACGGAGCGCGAGCGGGTCGCGTCCGGCCGGGGTGCACCGGCGGCGCCGTACCCTCGCTGTCGACATGGACAGCGCAGCGCAGAGCCCCGCGCGCACCTACCGGGTGCGCACCTACGGGTGCCAGATGAACGTGCACGACTCCGAGCGGCTGTCCGGGCTGCTCGAGGCCGCCGGCTACGCCCCGGCCGCGGAGGGGGACGACGCCGACGTCGTCGTCCTGAACACCTGCGCGGTCCGGGAGAACGCCGACAACCGGCTCTACGGCAACCTCGGTCACCTCCGGCCGGTGAAGGACGCCCATCCGGGCATGCAGATCGCCGTCGGCGGATGCCTGGCGCAGAAGGACCGGGGCGAGATCGTCCGGCGCGCCCCGTGGGTGGACGTCGTCTTCGGCACCCACAACGTCGGGTCGCTGCCGGCGCTGCTCGAGCGCGCCCGGCACAACGCCGAGGCGCAGGTGGAGATCGTCGAGGCGCTCGAGGTCTTCCCGTCGACGCTGCCGGCCAAGCGGGACTCCGCCTACTCCGGGTGGGTGTCGATCAGCGTCGGCTGCAACAACACCTGCACGTTCTGCATCGTCCCCGCGCTGCGCGGCAAGGAGAAGGACCGCCGGCCCGGCGAGATCCTCGCCGAGGTGCAGGCACTGGTCGACCAGGGCGTGCTCGAGGTGACCCTGCTGGGGCAGAACGTCAACGCCTACGGCGTCGAGTTCCGCGACCGCGGCGCCTTCGCCGACCTGCTGCGTGCGGCCGGCCGGATCGAGGGTCTGGAGCGGATCCGGTTCACCAGCCCGCACCCGCGCGAGTTCACCGACGACGTCATCGCCGCCATGGCCGAGACCCCCGCCGTCTGCCACCAGCTGCACATGCCCCTGCAGTCGGGCTCGGACGAGGTGCTGCGCCGGATGCGGCGCGGCTACCGGCAGGACCGCTACCTCGGGATCCTCGACCGGGTCCGCGCCGCGATGCCCGACGCGGCGATCACCACCGACATCATCGTCGGCTTCCCCGGCGAGACCGAGGAGGACTTCGAGCAGACCCTCGAGGTCGTCCGGCAGGCCCGGTTCGCCAGCGCGTTCACCTTCCAGTACTCCAAGCGGCCCGGGACGCCCGCCGCCGAGATGGAGGGGCAGCTGCCCAAGGAGGTCGTGCAGGAGCGCTACCTGCGGCTGACCGCCCTGCAGGACGAGATCAGCTGGGCGGAGAACCGCGCGCTGGTCGGCCGGCCGGTCGAGCTGCTGGTGGCCGCGGGGGAGGGCAGCAAGGACGCCGTCCGCGGCCGGATGACCGGTCGCGCGCGGGACGGCCGGCTGGTCCACTTCACCGCGACCGAGGGGGTGCGCCCCGGCGACGTCGTCGAGACCGTGCTCACCCAGGCCGCGCCGCACCACCTGGTCGCCGACGGGCCGCTGCGCTCGCACCGCCGGACCCGCGCCGGCGACGCCGCGGAGGCCGGCACCCGGCCCACCACCCCCGGCGTGCTGCTCGGCATGCCGGCGGTCGGCGCCCCGCCGCCGCTGGCTGCCACCCCCGCCGGCTGCTCATGACGAACGCCCCCGCCCCGGGATCCCGGGGCGGGGGCGTTCGTCATGTGGGGTTCAGCGGCGGCCGCTGCTGGACTTCTCCGCCTCGGCGAGCCACTCCCGGCGGGTGGCCAGGTTCGCCCGGGCCTCCTCGATCCGCTTGGGGTTCCCCGCGGCCTCGGCCTTGGCCAGCTGCTCCTCGGCCTTGGTGACCGCCTGGCGCATCGAGGTCAGCAGCGGGTTCTCCGGCGCGACCCGCGGGCGCGAGGCGTCGGCGGCACCGCGGATCCGCTGCTCGACGGCCTGCATGCGGTCCTCCAGGCTGCGCATGGCGCCGCGCGGCACGTGGCCGATGGCGTCGTACTTCTCCTGGATCTTGCGCAGCGCGTTCTGCGCGCCCCGCAGGTCGCCGGACGGGTCGAGCTTCTCCGCCTGGGCCAGCAGCTCCTCCTTGGCCTGCTGGTTGGCCAGCTGCTCGCTGTTGCGCGCCTTGTCCGACTCCGCGCGGGCGGCGAAGAAGACGTCCTGGGCGGCGCGGAACTGCTTCCACAGGTCGTCGTCGCCGTCGCGGCCGGTGCGGGGCACCGCCTTCCAGCGGTCCATGAGCGAGCGCATCGCCGCGCTCGTCGGGCCCCAGTCGGTCGAGGCTGACAGCCGCTGCGCCTCGGCGATGAGCTCCTGCTTGGCCGCGCGGGCCTCGTTGCGCTGGGCGTCCAGCGCGGCGAAGTGCGCGCCCCGCCGGCGACCGAAGGCGTCGCGGGCCGCGGCGAAGCGGGTCCACAGGGCCTCGTCGGTCTTGCGGTCGATGCCGCGGATGGTCTTCCACTCCTCGACGATGGCCTTGAGCCGGTCGCCGGCGGCCTTCCACGAGGTCGACTCCGCGGCGATCTGCTCGGCCTCGGCGGCCAGGGCCTCCTTGCGGGCGATCTGCGCCTGCCGTGCCGCGGCCTTCTCCGCGCGCGACTCGGCGGCCGCGGAATCCGCGGTCTCCACCATGGCGCGGGCGCGGGCGGCCAGCCCGTCGAGGTCGCCGACGGCGGTGGCGGTGGGGATGGAGTCGGCCAGCGCCTGCGCCTTGGCCTTGATCTCGCCGGGGTTGCCGGTGTGCGCCCGCAGCCGGGCCTCCAGCAGCGAGACCTCGGTGGCGAGGTCGTCGTACCGGCGGCCGAAGTGGGCCAGCCCGGCAGCCGGGTCGCCGGCCTGCCACGAGCCGACGGCCCGCTCGCCGTCGGCGGTGCGGACGTAGACGGTGCCCTCCTCGTCGACCCGGCCCCACTGGGTGGGGTCGGAGGCGGGGACGGCTTCGGCGGGGGTGTGGTGCGCGGGGACGTCGGCCGGCGCCGGGGTGGGCGCGGGCTCGGGGTCGACGGCGTCCGGGGCGGTGGCCTCGGCCGCCGGCGCGTCGACCGGGGCCGCGTCCGCGGGGGCCGCTTCGACCGGGATCACCTCCGCACCAGCGGCCGGCTCGGGGGCGGGTGCGTCCGGCTCCGCACCGGCGGCGGACGCCGTCGGATCGGCCAGGGCGGCATCCGCCGGGGACTCGGCGACCGGCGTGCCGGCCTCCGGGGTGACCGCCTCGGACCGCGCCTCGTCGGACGAGGGGACCTGCTGCGACCCGTTCAGGGGGGACTCCGTGCTCGACACGCACCGCAGTGTCCCACGTCGCATCGGCGACACTGCTGCGGTGACGACCGAAGGGGTCCCCGCGTGGCCCGAACCTCCGGCGCCCGGCGCCGGGCTGCCCCTGTCGGTGGCCTTCGTCCCCGGGCCGCCGCTGCTGTTCCCGGTGGTGGAGGGGAGGCCCGACGAGGCGACCGCGGCGCTGCGGGCGGCCTGCCGGGAGGCGGTGGAGGCGATGCTCGCCGCCCGTCCGGAGGTGGTCGTCGTCGTCGGTGCCGGCGCCGAGGGGCGCTACGGCCAGGGGGACGGCGGTGACCTGCGGGGCTTCGGGGTGGATGCCGTGGTGCCCTTCGACGGGTACGTCCGTCCGGGGGGACGGCGCACCCCCCTCGCGCTGACCGTCGGGGGCTGGCTGCTGGGCCAGGCCGGCTTCTCGGGGACGCGGCTGGGCGTGGGGCCCGCCGATCTCGCCGACGCGCTCGCCGGCCTGCCCGGTCCGGTGGGGGTGCTGGCCGTCGGCGACGGCTCGGCCCGCCGCAGCGTGAAGGCCCCGGGCTACCTCGACCCGGACGCGGAGCCGTTCGACGCCGCGGTGTCCGCCGCGCTCGCCGCCGGGGACGCCGCCGCGCTGGCCGCGCTCGACCCGGCGGAGGGGGAGCGGCTGCTGGCCGCGGGCGTGCCCGTGTGGCGTGCCGTCGGCGCGACGCTGGCCGGCAGCGCGGTCACCGGCGTCCGGTACGCCGACACCGCCCCGTTCGGCGTCGGCTACCTGGTGGCGTCCTGGACGGTCCGGTGAGCGCGCCGCCGGTCGTGGCCGTCGTCGGTCCGACCGCCACCGGCAAGACGGCGCTGGCCGTGGCCCTCGCCCGGCGCCTGGGCGGAGAGGTGGTCAACGCCGACTCCATGCAGCTCTACCGCGGCATGGACATCGGCACCGCCAAGCCCGACCTGGCCGAGCGGCAGGGCGTGCCGCACCACCTGCTCGACCTGTGGCACGTCCGCGAGCCGGCGTCGGTGGCCGAGTACCGGCTGCGCGCCCGCGCGGAGGTGGACCGGCTGCGGGCCGCCGGCACGGTGCCGTTCCTGGTCGGCGGGTCCGGGCTGTACGTGCGCGCCGTCCTCGACGAGCTGGACTTCCCCGGCACCGACCCGGCGGTGCGCGCCCGGCTGGAGGGCGAGCTCGCCGCCGTCGGACCGGCGCAGCTGCACGCCCGGCTGGCCGGGCTCGACCCGGCGGCCGCGGCCGCCGTCCTGCCCAGCAACGGACGGCGGATCGTGCGGGCCCTGGAGGTCATCGAGCTCACCGGCGGGCCGTTCCGGGCCTCGCTGCCCGCGCCCCGCCCGCACTACCCGGCGGTCGTCGTGGGCCTGGACCGCGAGCCGGCCGAGCTCGACGAGCGGATCGCCGCGCGCGTACACCGGATGTGGGCCGCCGGGCTCGTCGACGAGGTCGCCGCCCTGGCCGCCGACGGCCTGCGCGAGGGCCCGACCGCCTCCCGGGCGCTGGGCTACGCCCAGGTGCTGGCCCAGCTCGACGGCACGCTGACCCCGGCCGAGGCCCGGGAGCGCACCGTGACCACCACCCGCCGGTTCGTGCGCCGGCAGCGCTCCTGGTTCCGCCGCGACGCCGCCACCACCTGGTTCGACGCCGCCCGCCCCGACCTGGTCGACGCGGTCGGGGCCCTGCTCGACGCCCGTACCATCGAGGGGTGACCGAGGCCGGAGGCGACCGCGTGCTCGTGGGGCACGGCACCGAGAACGACTTCGTCGTGCTGCCCGACCCCGACGGCGCCGTGTGGCCGGAGGACCGGCTGGACGCCGCGATGGTCCGGCGGCTGTGCGAGCGCCGCGCCGGCCTCGGTGGGGACGGCGTGCTGCGCGTCGTCCGCAGCGTGCACGTGCCCGACGCCCCCGCCGTCCTCGGCGACCGGCTGGCCGACTGCGAGTGGTTCATGGACCACCGCAACGCCGACGGCTCGCACGCCGAGATGTGCGGCAACGGCATCCGGCTGTTCCTGCACGTGCTGGTCACCGAGGGGCTGCTGGACCGCGCCGCCTGCGAGGCCGGCGTGCTGGTCGGCACCCGCGGCGGGCCGCGCCGGGTGGGTGCCTCGCCCGACGGCACCTACTGGGTCGACATGGGCCCGGCCCGGCCGTTCGGCCGCGGCGAGGCGGTGCTGTCCGGGCGGGCGTTCCCCGGGCTCGCGGTCTCCATGGGCAATCCGCACCTGGCCTGCCTCACCGACGTCGACGTCGACACCCTCGACCTGACCGCGGAGCCGGTCTTCGACCGCGAGCTGTTCCCCGAGGGCGTGAACGTCGAGCTCGTCAACCGGGTGCGCGGTGCGACCGAGGGCGCCGACGCGCACGTGCGGCTGCGGGTGCACGAGCGCGGCGTGGGGGAGACCCGCTCGTGCGGCACCGGGGCCTGCGCCGTCGCCTTCGCCGCGCTGGACGACGCCGGCGCGGCCGCCGGGACCGTCGTGGTCGACGTCCCCGGTGGCCGGCTCACCGTCGACGTCACCGCGGAGACGACGGTGCTGCGCGGGCCGGCCGTGGTCGTGGCCGCCGGCGAGCTCTCCGGGGAGTGGCTCGCCGGCTGACCTCGCTCAGGGGTTGTCGGGGGTGTCCGCCCGGGTCTCCGGCACGTCGGTGGGGGATTCCGGCTTGTCGGCCGGCCCGGTGTTGCCGGTGCCTCGCGGCTCGCCGCGGCCGGTGTCCTGGTCGGCGCCGCCGAACAGGTTGCGCGGCGGGTTCAGGCCCTTCGGATCGCGGCCGGGGTCGTCGGTTCCGGCGCTGCTGCTCGTGCTCACGGGGGACCTCCTCGTCGGGGACGGACGCCGTCGCCGTCGGCCCTACCCCCCGCGCCGGTCGGGATGCATCTGCCCCGTCCGGGTGTTGTACGCGGCGATGACGACAACTCAGGTGCTCCCGAACGCGGGGCATGCCACGCTGGAGACGATGACGACCGCTCCCCTGGATTCCACGGCGCCGCTCGACACGCCCGCGATCGACGACGCCCCCCTCGACCCCCGTCCCGCCCCGGCCGGGCAGTGGGACGAGGACGACGACACCACCGGCTCCTACGCCCTCGAGGCCCGTGGCGCGCTGCGCCGCGTCGCCGGGCTCTCCACCGAGCTCACCGACGTCACCGAGGTCGAGTACCGGCAGCTGCGCCTCGAGCGCGTCGTGCTGGTCGGCGTCTGGACCGAGGGCACGCAGGCCGACGCGGACCGGTCGCTGGCCGAGCTGGCCGCGCTGGCCGAGACCGCGGGCTCCCAGGTGCTCGAGGCGGTCAGCCAGCGGCGGGACAAGCCCGACGCCGGCACCTACGTGGGCTCGGGCAAGGCCGCCGAGATCCGGGACATCGTCGCCGCCAGCGGCGCCGACACCGTGATCTGCGACGGCGAGCTGACCCCCGGCCAGCTCAACCAGCTGGAGAAGATTCTCAAGGTCAAGGTGGTCGATCGGACCGCGCTGATCCTCGACATCTTCGCCCAGCACGCCAGCAGCCGGGAGGGCAAGGCCCAGGTCGAGCTGGCCCAGATGCAGTACATGCTGCCGCGGCTGCGCGGCTGGGGTGAGTCGATGTCCCGGCAGGCCGGTGGTCGCGTGGCCGGCGGTGGCGGCATCGGTACCCGTGGCCCGGGTGAGACCAAGATCGAGACCGACCGGCGGCGGATCCGCGCGCGGGTCAGCAAGCTGCGCCGGGAGATCGCCGGCATGGCGACCGCCCGGGCGACCCAGCGGTCCAGCCGCAACCGCAACGCCGTCCCCAGCGTGGCGATCGCCGGCTACACCAACGCCGGCAAGTCCAGCCTGCTCAACCAGCTGACCGGCGCCGGTGTGCTGGTGCAGGACGCGCTGTTCGCCACCCTCGACCCGACCGTGCGCCGCGCGGAGGGCCCCGACGGCCGCGAGTACACGCTGACCGACACCGTCGGCTTCGTCCGGCACCTGCCGCACCAGCTGGTCGACGCCTTCCGCTCGACGCTCGAGGAGGTGGCCGCCGCCGACCTGCTGCTGCACGTCGTCGACGGCTCCGACCCCGATCCGCTCGGCCAGATCGACGCGGTGCGCGTGGTGCTCCGCGAGATCGACGCCGCGGCGGTGCCCGAGCTCATCGTCGTCAACAAGGTCGACGCGATGAGCGAGGAGGACGTCCTCACGCTGCGCCAGGCGCTGCCCGGTGCGATGTGGGTGTCGGCCCGCACCGGCGAGGGGATCGAGCGGCTGCGCGAGGTCGTCGCCGCCCGGCTGCCGCACCCCGACCAGGACGTCGACGTGCTCGTGCCCTACGACCGCGGCGACCTCGTGGCCCGCGTGCACCGGGACGGCGAGGTGCTCAGCGAGACGCACGAGGCCGGCGGCACCCGGCTGACCGCCCGGGTGGACGCGTCGCTGGCCTCGGCGCTCGAGGACTTCGCCGCGCCGGTCGGCTGATCGCCACGCCGCCCGGCTCCGGAGATCACGAACCGGTCACGGACCGGTACCGTGAGCCGGTGACGAGCGGCGTGGTGCGGCGCGATCCCGGCACCCCGCCGGGAGGCGGGGAGGCTCCGGCCGTCGACCAGGTGACCTCGGTCGGCCGGCCCCCGTGGTGGCTGCTGGGCCTGGCCCTGCTGGTCACCGTCGGGGTCACCGTCGACCTGCTCCGCGGCGGCGTCCTCGAGACGCTGGACGAGCGCGTCTCCGACGTGGTCGGCGGCTGGGGGCTGCGGACCTCCGACGGCTACTGGCCGGTCTGGGCGGTCACCCAGATTGGCGGACGCGGCACGATCCTCATCGTCCTGGCCGGCCTGGTGACCTGGCTGGCGGTGCGCCGCCGGTCGCTGCTGCCGCTGGTCCGCGTGGTCGTCGGGCTGGCGCTGCTGACGGTCGTGGTCTACGGCTTCAAGTGGGGGATCGGGCGGACGGCGCCGGGCTACGCCGGCCACTTCTTCCACCACCCGGACGGCGCCTCGTTCCCCTCCGGGCACGTGGCCAACGCCGTCCTCATGTGGGGCATCGCGCGCTGGCAGGTGGTGCAGTTCCGGCTGCCGCCGCGGGTGCAGCGGCTCTTCTGGCTGCTGAGCGTGGTGGGCCCGGTGCTCACCGGGATCGCGATGGTCTCGCTGGACTTCCACTGGGTCACCGACGCGGTGGTCGGCGCCAGCGTGGGCCTGCTGCTGTTGGGCGTGGTTCACGCACTCGACGCAGCCGTGCTGTCACGCTGGGTCGGTGCCCGGACAGGCCGTCCCACCGCGTAGCGGCGCCCGGGGGCGGCGTCTGGCGGCGGGCTCGGCCCTGACCGCCGTGCTCGCCCTCGGCTTTCCGCTGCCCGCGGCCGCCGAGGACCCCACCGGCGCCGCCGCGCCGCAGACGCAGTGCCAGATCACCGACCCCCGGCTGGGGGAGATCTCCGGGCTGGTCGCCGGCACCGGCGGCGCGGTCCTGGTGATGAACGACGGCGGCGGCCAGGTCGAGGTCTACGCCCTCGACGCCGGCTGCCAGGTCGTCGACGTGCACACCGCTGCCGTGGACCCCTACGACCCGGAGGACCTGGCCGTCGCCGCGGACGGGACCGTCTGGATCGCCGACACCGGCGACAACCGCGGCAACCGGTCGACCGTCGCCCTGATCGCGCTCCGCCCGGACGGCTCCGCCGGAGTGCACCGGCTGACCTATCCCGACGGGCCGCACGACGCCGAGGCGCTGCTGCTCGCCCCCGACGGGACCCCGTACGTGGTCACCAAGGAGTTCCTGGGCGCCAGCGGCGTCTACCGCCCGGTCTCCTCCCTCGTCGAGAACGGTGTCGTCGGCCTCGAGCGGGTCGGCACCGTCGAGCTGATGCTCACCGGGACGGCCGGCGGGCCGGTGGGGCGCGCCGGCCAGCTCATGGTGACCGGCGGTGCGGTCTCCGCGGACGGGCGCTGGGTGGCGCTGCGGACCTACACCGACGCCTACGTCTGGCCGCTGTCCGGCTCCGACGTCGCCGCGGCCCTGGCGACCGATCCGGTGCGGGTCGCGCTGCCGCCCTCCCCGCAGGGCGAGGCGATCTCCGTGGCCCCCGACGGCCGGCTGGTCGTGGCCAGCGAGGGGCTGCCCAGCGACCTGGTGCTCGTCCCGGTTCCCGCGGCCGACAGCCCTGCCGCGGCACCGGGGGACGACTCCCTGGCCGACGCCCTCGCCGGCAGCGAGTCCGGCGTGAACCCGCTGCCGGCCGCGCTCACGGCTGCCGCCGTGGCGGGCCTGCTCGTCTGGCTGGGCGGCAAGCTGCGCCGGCGCAAGGTGGAGTAGCCCCACCCGCCCACGACAGGGCCCCCGTCGCCGACGGCGGACGGGGGCCCTGGGCGATGCCGAGGCGGGTCAGACGCGGCGCAGCACCGTGACCACGCGACCCAGGATGGTGGCCTCGTCGCCGGGGATCGGCTCGTAGGCGGGGTTGTGCGGCAGCAGCCACACGTGCCCGTCCCGGCGCTTGTAGGTCTTCACCGTGGCCTCGCCGTCGAGCATGGCGGCGACGATCTCGCCGTTCTCGGCGGTCGGCTGCTGGCGGACGACCACCCAGTCGCCGTCGCAGATCGCGGCCTCGACCATCGAGTCGCCGGCGACCTTGAGCATGAAGAGCGTGCCCTCGCCGACCAGCTCGCGCGGCAGTGGGAAGACGTCCTCCACGGCCTGCTCGGCGAGCACCGGGCCACCGGCGGCGATCCGGCCCACCAGCGGCACGTACGTGGGTGCGGAACCGGTCTCCTCCCCGGCGGGCGCCGGTGCGGCGGCCGGGGCCGACTCGGCGGCGGCCAGCTCGCCCGGCAGCCGGACGTCGAGGGCGCGCGGGCGGTTGGGATCGCGCCGCAGCCAGCCCTTCTTCTGCAGCACCGTGAGCTGGTGGGCGACCGAGGACGCCGACGAGAGGCCGACCGCCTCGCCGATCTCGCGGACCGACGGCGGGTAGCCGCGGCGCTCGATCGAGTCACGGATGACCTCCAGCACGCGGCGCTGACGCTGCGTCAGCCCGTCGCCGGCCTCGCCCCGGTCGGGGAAGGTGCGGACCTGGGCGGACGGCGCCGCCTCGGCCACCGGCGCGCTCCCGCGGCCGCTCCGGCCGGAGCCGTCACCGCCCGCTGAACTGCTCGTGCCCGCCACGTCTCCTCCTCGCCGGCCGCACCCCGCGGCCCGTCGTCGACGCCGGCGGCTGCGCCGGCGCGGGTCCCGGTCGGACGGTAGCGCCTCGCGGCGCCGGTTTCAAACACACGTTCGAAGTCCGGCCGTGTCGGGTCGTTTCTGTCGGCGGCATGCGGTAGGACTTCGTACGGACGTTCGATCGAACGCGCGTTCGATCGAGGGAGTGCCCGGGGTGCCGGGCGGAGCGAGGAGAAGCCGTGGCGGCGAGCGTGCGTCAGCAGGTCCCCCTGGTGCCGGTGGAGGTCCCGGTGCCGGCGGCTCCCGGCCGCCCCCCGCTCCGGCTCCTGCCGCCTCCGCCGGTCGTGCGGGCGGTGCCCGCCCGGCCGGCCGGGCGGGAGGTCGACGCGGGGGCGGCCCGCCCCGCCGCCCGGCCGGGTGGCCGCCCGGTGCGCCTGGCCGGCGCGCCGCGGCCGGTGCGCGGCGGGTGCGCCGCACCCGCGGGCCCGGCACCGCTGCGGCTGACCCGGCGCGGGCGCCGCCTGGTGGCCGCGCTGGGCATCGTCGCGGGCGTGGGAGCGGCGGTCCTGGTCTCCGAGGTGGTCGGCGGCGGAGCGGGGGCCGGTCTGGAGCTCGCCGGCGGGGAGAGCGTCGTCGTCCAGCCGGGCGACACGGTGTGGTCCATCGCGACCGAGGTGTCCGGCGGTGAGGCCGACGTGCGGGCCGTCGTCGACGCGATCGAGGAGCTCAACGACCTCGAGGGCGCGGTGCTCGTGCCCGGCCAGGTCCTCCAGCTGCCGTGACCGGCCGTCGGCGGGCGTCCCGGGGTGTGGACGACCACACACCCACAATCCTCGTCGCTGATCTTCGTCAACCCTCCGCGCCCCGTCCTGCGCCGGGTCCTGGGGGTCGGCGACCTAGCGTCCTCGACGTGCGGAACACCCAGGACGGCCGAGCAGCGGCCTTCGCCCGATCGTCGTTCGACGTCGAGATCGAGGAGGCCGGCACCTGGCGGCCGGGCTCCATGCTCGGCTGGCGGCACGAGGGCGGCGTCGCCCAGGCGCAGGTGCGGTCGGTCGTCGACGGGGTGGAACGCACGTCCTGGATCGACCTGACCGCCGTCCGGCTGCCGCAGCCGCCCGCGGCCGAGACCTCGGCGACCGATGCCCGCCGGGTCGAGGCCCCGCAGGTCGAGGTCGCGCAGGTGGATGTCCCGGTGGTCGTCGCCGCGCCCGTGACCCCGTCGGCCGCTGTCCGGGCCGAGGAGCTGCACCCGGCGACCGTGGTCATGAGCCGCGCCGCCCTCCGGGAGCTGCTGGCCGCCGACGGCCGCCCGGCCGGCCGCCGGTCCGCCCCGGCGGGGTCGGAGCCCGCGCCACGCGCCGAGCGGCGGCGCCGGCACGGTGCCGACCTGACCGCGGAGTTCCCCGCCGTCCGCTGCGGCGACGACGCGGCCGGCCGTCACCGCGCCCCGGCCCACGGTGGCCGGCACCGCGCTGCCGACACCGGGGTCCTCCCCGCCGTCGCCGCGGAGCCGGCGTCGGTCGACATGCTCACCCGCCCGATCCGTCTCGGGGACACCGCTCCGTGGGGTCGTGACGAGGCCGCCGGGGTGGCCGTCGCCGGCTGACGGGTCGATCGGGGCCCCGCCCGCGACCGGCGTCCACCGGCTGCCGCGGCGGGCGCCGGAGGCTGCCCGGGGCCCGGGGGAGCGACACGCCATACGCCCGCCCGGGCCGGTTCTCCAGCGCGAGCGGGCCGGTCGCGGCGTGTCGCTGTGACGGCTGGGGTGTCGGTCACCGGTTGCGTACCGACGCGCCGGGAGGAACAGATTGCCGCGTGTCTGCGCTTGCACATCTAGTGGGGTCCGGCCTACGGTTCCCCTACATCTAGTAGTTGCACCGATGTAAGCCATCCACAGGCCATCCCCAGTCCCTCCCCCGGACGTCCACCGGTCGTCCCCAGGGAGGTCCACAGGGGGGAGCTCCCGGAGGCGCCGGCGTCCGCCGGCATCGGGTGTCCGGGGAGAGGGGGAGGACCGCCGTGCGGTGTCCCTTCTGCCACAACCCCGACAGCCGGGTCATCGACTCGCGCGAGGCCGACGAAGGGGCGACCACCCGTCGCCGCCGGTCGTGTCCCGCGTGCGGGCGCCGCTTCACCACGGTGGAGGAGGCGGTGCTCGCGGTCGTCAAGCGCAGCGGTGTCAGCGAGCCGTTCAACCGGTCCAAGGTGGTGGCCGGCGTCCGCCGGGCCTGCCAGGGCCGGCCGGTCGACGAGGACCAGCTCCAGCAGCTCGCCGCCCAGGTCGAGGACGCGATCCGCGCCACCGGGGCGGCCGAGGTGCCCAGCCACGAGGTCGGGCTGGCCATCCTGCGGCCGCTGCGGGAGCTCGACGAGGTCGCCTACCTGCGCTTCGCCAGCGTCTACCGGGCCTTCGACTCGATCGAGGACTTCGAGAAGGAGATCACCGAGCTCCGCGCCCGGCACCTCACCGGCGGCACCCCGCCGCTGCCGGGCATGACCGACGCCCTGCCGGCCGCCCGCCGGCGGGGAGGGGGCCGCAGCGCGGCGTCCCCCGACGGCAGCTGACCGACGACGACCACCTGGTCGGTCCCCGGCCACCCCAGAACTGTCAGCACCACCCCGTAGAACACACAGCAGGACCGGAACGCGGCTCTTCCCCAGCCGCCGGACCACACATCGAGGGAGAGCTCCGTGACCGAGACAGAGGACCGCTTGTCAGGCCGTACGCGTCGGGCCGCCAAGGCACCGACCCGGGGGAAGGGCCTGAAGGTCAAGCGGGTCTTCACCACCGCCGGGGTGCACCCGTACGACGAGGTGACCTGGGAGCGTCGTGACGTCGTCATGACCAACTGGCGGGACGGCTCGATCAACTTCGAGCAGCGTGGCGTCGAGTTCCCCGCCGAGTGGAGCATCAACGCCACCAACATCGTCACGACGAAGTACTTCCGTGGCGCCGTGGGCACGCCCCAGCGGGAGAGCAGCCTGCGTCAGCTCATCGACCGGGTGGTGCTCACCTACGGCGCCGCCGGCCGGGAGTACGGCTACTTCGCCACCGAGGGCGACGCCGAGGTCTTCGAGCACGAGCTGACCTGGATGCTGCTGCACCAGTACTTCAGCTTCAACAGCCCCGTGTGGTTCAACGTCGGCACCAGCGCGCCGCAGCAGGTCAGCGCCTGCTTCATCCTCGCCGTCGACGACACGATGGACTCGATCCTCAACTGGTACCGCGAGGAGGGGCTGATCTTCAAGGGCGGCTCCGGCGCCGGCCTGAACCTCTCGCGCATCCGCTCCTCCAAGGAGCTGCTGTCCTCCGGCGGCACCGCCTCGGGCCCGGTCAGCTTCATGCGCGGCGCCGACGCCTCGGCCGGCACCATCAAGTCCGGTGGGGCCACCCGGCGTGCGGCCAAGATGGTCGTCCTCGACATCGACCACCCCGACATCGAGGAGTTCATCGAGACCAAGGCGCGCGAGGAGGACAAGATCCGCGCGCTGCGCGACGCCGGGTACGACATGGACCTCGGCGGCAAGGACATCACCAGCGTCCAGTACCAGAACGCCAACAACTCCGTGCGCGTCTCCGACGAGTTCATGCGCGCGGTGGAGGACGGCACGGACTTCGGCCTGCGCGCCCGCCTCGACGGCACCGTGATCGAGACCGTCGACGCCCGTGACCTGTTCCGCAAGGTCACCCAGGCCGCCTGGGAGTGCGCCGACCCCGGCATCCAGTACGACGACACGATCAACGACTGGCACACCAACCCCGAGACAGGCCGGATCAACGCGTCCAACCCCTGCTCGGAGTACATGAGCCTGGACAACAGCTCGTGCAACCTGGCGTCGCTGAACCTCATGAAGTTCCTGAAGGACGACGGCACCTTCGACACCAAGAACTTCGTGAAGGCCGTCGAGCTGGTCATCACGGCGATGGACATCTCCATCTGCTTCGCCGACTTCCCGACCGACCCGATCGGTGAGACCACCCGCGCCTACCGCCAGCTGGGCATCGGCTACGCCAACCTGGGCGCGCTGCTCATGGCCACCGGCCACGCCTACGACTCGCGCGGCGGTCAGACCCTCGCCGCGGCGATCACCTCGCTGATGACCGGCACCGCCTACCGCCGGTCGGCCGAGCTCGCCGGCATCGTCGGCGCCTACGAGGGCTACGCCCGCAACGCCGACGCCCACGCCCGCGTCATGCGCAAGCACGCCGCCGCCAACGACGCGATCCGCCCGGTCGGTGCCGACGACGCCGACGTGCTCAAGGCCGCCACCGCCCAGTGGCAGGAGTGCCTGGAGATCGGCGCCGACAACGGCTGGCGCAACGCCCAGGCCTCGGTGCTGGCCCCCACCGGGACCATCGGCTTCATGATGGACTGCGACACGACCGGCATCGAGCCGGACTTCTCGCTGGTCAAGTACAAGAAGCTGGTCGGCGGCGGCTCGATGCAGATCGTCAACCAGACCGTTCCGCGCGCCCTGAAGAGCCTCGGCTACCAGGACGAGCAGATCGAGGCGATCGTCGAGTACATCTCCGAGCACGGCCACGTCGTCGACGCGCCGAGCCTGCGCCCGGAGCACTACGAGGTCTTCGACTGCGCCATGGGCGAGCGGGCCATCTCCCCGATGGGCCACGTGCGCATGATGGCCGCGGTGCAGCCGTTCATCTCCGGCGCGATCAGCAAGACGGTCAACATGCCGGAGACGGCGACGGTCGAGGACGTCGAGAACATCTACTTCCAGGGCTGGAAGCTCGGCCTCAAGGCGCTGGCGATCTACCGCGACAACTGCAAGGTCGGCCAGCCGCTGTCCGACGCCCACTCGTCCAAGAACGGGGCGAAGAAGGCCGAGGCCAAGACCGAGGCGGTCGCCCCGGTCGCCACGATGTCGCACCCGGTGCGCAAGCGGCTGCCGAAGAAGCGGACCAGCATGACGACGTCGTTCAGCGTCGCCGGTGCCGAGGGCTACATGACCGCCGGCATGTACGAGGACGGCAGCCTCGGCGAGGTCTTCCTCAAGCTGGGCAAGCAGGGCTCGACCCTGGCCGGTGTCATGGACGCCTTCTCGATCGGCATCTCGATCGCGCTGCAGCACGGTGTGCCGCTGGAGACCTACATCCAGAAGTTCACCAACATGCGCTTCGAGCCGGCCGGCATGACCGACGACCCGGACATCCGCATCGCCCAGTCGGTGATGGACTACATCTTCCGTCGCCTGGCGCTGGACCACCTGCCGGTGGACAAGCGGGCCAACCTCGGCATCTTCAGCGCCGAGGAGCGGGCGGCGCAGGTGTCGGGCTACGACACCCCGGCCTCCACCGCGGCCGTCACCGAGGAGGAGGAGGTCGACGTCGAGGCGCTGCGCGGCTCGGTGCCGACCGAGGCCCCGGCCAAGCCCGAGGCCCAGGAGAAGAAGTCGGTCAAGGAGGCGCACTCCTCGGCCGAGCTGCTCGAGCTGGTCACCGGTACCGCCACCGACGCGCCGCTGTGCATGACCTGCGGCACGAAGATGCGCCCGGCCGGCAGCTGCTACGTCTGCGAGGGCTGCGGCTCGACCAGCGGCTGCAGCTGATCGGAGCAGCTCCGGTCAGCAGCGCGAGCTGACCGCTGAGGTCGCCACCGGCCCGGTCCCTTCGGGGCCGGGCCGGTGGCGTCCGGCGGTCGGGGCGGGGCCAACAGCAGCACGCGTGCCGCGGGGCCGGGGCCGGCGTCACCCGCCTCGTGCGTGGGTGAGCGGGCCGGGCTACTGGCTCGGCTGCGGCACCTCGGGGCAGTCGACCTGTGGGTTGACACCGAGGTAGTTCAACGGCCCGGCCACGATCGTCACGACGGTGGTGCTGACCGCCGCGCAATTGGTGTCGGCGCTGCTGAAGTAGCCGCGCTGGTACGCCGCGAAGGCGCCGATGATCAGCCAGATGACGAGCAGGGTGCCCACGATGCTGCCGCCCCGGCGTCGGGTTCCGTCGCGCATGCCGGGGCGGTACCCGCGTCGTCGCCGGTGACGCGGCGGAGCGGTGCGTCGTCATCCGATCGTGTCCGCGCGGGGCGAGTGCCGGGCCGTCCAGGCAGTGTCCGGGCCGGAGCCGTGGCAGCACCGCGGTGCATGATCACCGCATGACCTCGGAACAGCGCCGGGTGACGCTCGCGACCTGGCCCACGCCGCTGGAACCCGCGCCGCGGCTGGCCCGCGCGGTCGGGCTGGCCGAGGGCGACCTGTGGCTCAAGCGCGACGACCTGGTGGGCCTCGGGGGCGGGGGCAACAAGGTCCGCAAGCTGGAGTGGCTCGTCGGCGCGGCTCTGGACGACGGCGCCGACGTCCTGATCACGACCGGTGCGGCGCAGAGCAACCACGCCCGCCTGAGCGCGGCCGCCGGCGCGCGGCTCGGGCTGGACGTCGTCCTCGTGCTCCGGGGTCAGGCCGGGGCGGCCTCGTCGGGCAACCTGGCGCTCGACGGGTTGCTCGGCGTCCGCGTCGTCTGGGCGGGGGAGGTCGACCCCGCCGGGCTGTCCGCCGCCGCCGAGGAGGTCGCCGCCGACCTCGTCCGCGCCGGCCGCACGCCCGCCGTCATCCCCTTCGGCGGGTCGAGCGCCGTCGGCGCCCGCGGCTACCGGGAGTGCGCGGCAGAACTGCTGGCGCAGGCGCCGGACCTGCGCACGGTGGTCACCGCGCTGGGCTCGGGCGGCACGATGGCCGGTCTGGTCGCCGGTCTGGGGACCGACCGGGTGCTGGGCGTGCACGTCGGCGCGGTCGCCGACCCCGCGCGGACCGTCGCGGACCTGGTGGGGGACCTGACCGGTGTCCCGTGCGATCCCGGCGACCTCCGGGTGCGGCTGGACCAGGTCGGGGAGGGCTACGGAACGCTGCCGGAGCCCGTCGTCGCCGCGCTGGCCACCGCCGCCCGGTGCGAGGGGGTCGTGCTCGACCCGGTCTACACCGGACGCGCCCTGGCCGGACTGGTCGACGCCGTCGCCGCCGGGGACGTACAGCCCGGCGAGCGCACGGTGTTCCTGCACTCGGGTGGCCTGCCCGGTCTCTTCGGCTCGGCGGCAGCGATCGGTCGCGCGGAGGCCATGCTCGGCTGATGCGGCGCCGCGGCGCTCGGCGGTGTCCCGGAGCCGCGTGAGGGGAGGGCCCTCCGACCCTCACCGGACGCGGAGCGCCTCCCTATCGTCGGCGCAGGGAACACCGGTCGGCCTCACCGGCCGGGGGAACCGCCGTGCTCCATCTGCCCGATGGCGCCACGACGACCGTCCCGGACGGTCCGGCTCGCGGGAGGAGGTGATCGGGATGGTGCACACGCACGCGCGCTCTGCTCGCAGGGGCCACAAGTGGGCATGACGGGTACCCCGGACCGCCGCAGGATGCCCCCGCGGTACTGCTCGGCGACGGCGGTGCTCGTCGTCGTGGGGGCCGTGTCCCCGGCCGGGTGAGCGGATCGGCCGCATAGCCTCCTCCCGATGCGACAGCTCCTGCGGTTCGGGTGGATCGAGGCGCAGTGCTGCCTGTTCGCCGTCCTGTTCTTCGCCGGCCTGGCGCTGGTGCGGGTCGTGCCGCTGCCGGTCGATCCCGCCGACGCGCTCCTGCTCTGGTGCCTGGGCGTCACGCTGGTGCTGTGGCTGCTCCGCTGGGAGACCGGCCGCGAGGTCGCCGTCGTCTTCGGCTTCCACCTCGTGGGGCTGGTGCTCGAGCTGTTCAAGGTGGCCCAGGGCTCGTGGTCCTACCCCGACACCGGCACGTTCGCCGTCGGCGGGGTGCCGCTCTACAGCGGCTTCATGTACGCCGCCGTCGGCAGCTACGTGTGCCAGGCCTGGCGGCGGCTCGACCTGCGGATCACCGGCTACCGGCCCTGGGCGACGGCGGGCGTGGCGGCGCTGGTGTACCTCAACTTCTTCACCTCCCACGTCGTGGCCGACGTCCGGCTGGTGCTCGCCGCGGCGCTGCTGGTGGTCACCCGGCGCGCCTGGGTGCACTACACCGTCGGCGCCCGCCGGTACGCGATGCCGCTGGCGCTGTCCTTCGTCCTCATCGGCTTCTTCCTCTGGGTCGCCGAGAACGCCGCCACCTTCCTGCGGGCCTGGCAGTACCCGTCGCAGGAGTCGGTCTGGACCCTCGTGCACGCCGCGAAGCTCGGCTCCTGGTCGCTGCTCGTGGTGGTGAGCATCGTGCTGGTCGCCGCGGTCAAGGCCACCGAGGGCCGGCTGTACGGCAGCTCCGCCCACCGCACCGTGCTGCGCGGGTACGACCCGGCGTCAGAGACCGCCGGGCGCCCGCACCAGGTCGCGCCGCCGGCGGCGGAACTCCTCGACCGGCCAGCAGGTCACCCCGCCCCACCGCAGTGACCTGACCCGCCCGTCGCCGTCCCGCTCGAGCTCCACCGGCTCACCGGCCGGGCCGAAGCCCGGCTGCGGGGCGGGGCGCAGCGTCGTCGCGTCCACCACCTGCAGCTCCTCGACCGTGGGCAGCGGCTCGGGCGCCGTGGGCCGCAGCATGACCAGCCGGCCGCCCAGCTCGGCGACGTCCAGCACGCCCCAGAGGCTGGCGAACCGGCCGGTGAAGGTCGACAGCGGCGGGGCGTCCACCGGTGGCGGCGGCACCTCGGCCCGCGGCGCCAGCACGACGTCGACCAGCTGCACCAGCCCCACCGCCAGCTGCTCGGCCGGCCCGTCGATCGCGTTGGTCAGCACGCTGACCACCAGCCGGCCGGCGGGGTCGACCACGGTGAGCGTGCTGTGCCCGGGGAACCCGCCGCTGTGCCCGACGAGGTGCCGGTCGCCCACCGTCCACAGCCCCATGCCGACCCCGTACCGGCCCACCTCGCGGCCGTAGGGCGCCACCACCGACTCCAGCCGCTGCATGATGCGCTTGCTGTCGTCGCTCAGCAGCCGCTCGTCGCCCAGCTGGTGCGCCGCACCGAAGACGGCGAGGTCCTCCGCGGTCGAGGAGAAGCCGGTCGCCGCGGCCAGCGCTCCGGTGGGCACCGGGGCGATCGGCTCCCGCCGGTCCTCGCCGAGCAGCAGCCCGGTGGAGCCGGTGGCGTGCTCGCGGGCGGGGTCGAGGTCGGGATCGGTCCGCGCCAGCCCGAGCGGCTCGAGCACCGCCGCGCGCAGGTGCTCGGCGTAGGTGGTGCCGGTGACCGCCTCGATCGCCATCCCGACCAGGGCGTAGCCGAGGTTGGAGTAGCCGAAGCGCTCGTTGCGCCGCGACACCGGGCCGGCCGCCAGCACCTCGGCCAGCACGGCGGCGCGGTCGGGGAAGGGCGCGGCCAGCTGCCAGTGGTCGGCGCGGCTGCCGTCGCGCGAGACCCCGCCCTGGTGGCCGAGCAGCTCGCGGATCGTGACGGGGGCGACCGGGCTGCCGGCCAGCTCGGGCACGTGCCGGCCGATCGGGTCGTCCAGCCGCAGCCGGCCGGCCTCCACCAGCTGCAGGACGGCGGTCGCGGTGAACGTCTTGGCGTGCGAGGCGACGCGGAACAGGTGGGTGGTCGTCAGCGGGGCGCCGGTGCCGACGTCGGCGACGCCGATGGCCGCCGAGAGCACCAGCTCGTCCCCGTACCGGAGCGCCACCTGCACCCCCGGCACGCGGAAGTGCGCGGCCTGCGCCTCGAGCCACGACCGCAGGTAGCCGGTGGCGGCGCGGAGGGTCTGGGTGGCGGTCACGGAGGCTCCCCGGGACGGCGGGCGCGGACCGGGGGAGCGTAGGCGCGGAGCACCCGGCGGCCGTCGGGCAGGATCGGCTGGTCCGCGCGGGAGGAGCACACATGGGGGAGCGCATCGGCGTCGTCGGCGCCGGCATCGTCGGGCTGGCCGTGGCCCGGCGGCTGGCGCAGCTGCGGCCCGACGCCCGCGTGGTCGTCGTCGACAAGGAGGACGACGTCGCCGTCCACCAGACCGGGCACAACAGCGGCGTCGTGCACGCCGGGCTCTACTACCCGCCCGGCTCGCTCAAGGCGCGGCTGTGCACCCGCGGCCGGGTGCTGCTCCAGGAGTTCTGCGCCGAGCACGGCCTGCCCTACGAGGAGTGCGGCAAGGTGGTCGTGGCCCGGCGGGACGACGAGCTGCCGGCGCTGGCCGGTATCGAGCGCCGCGCCACCGGCAACCGGGTGCCCGGGCTGCGCCGGCTGACCGCCGCCGAGCTCCGCGAGGTCGAGCCGGAGGCGGCGGGGGTGGCGGCGCTGCACTCCCCGCACACCGCGATCGTCGACTTCCGCGGCGTCGCCCGCGCGATGGCCGGGGACCTGCGCCGGCAGGGGCACGAGGTGCGGCTGGGCTTCGAGGTCACCGCCGTCCTGCGGCAGGCCGGCGGGGGAGTGGTGGTCACCGACGGGGTGGAGGCCCTGCCGTTCGACCGCCTCGTGGTCTGCGCCGGGCTGCACAGCGACCGGGTGTCCCGGCTGGCCGGCGACGAGGCGGGCCCCGCGATCGTGCCGTTCCGCGGCGAGTACCTGCGGCTGGTGCCCGGGCGGGAGTCGCTGGTCCGCGGGCTGATCTACCCGGTGCCCGATCCGCGGTACCCGTTCCTCGGCGTGCACTTCACCCGCCGGGTGGGCGGCGGGGTCGACGTCGGCCCCAACGCGGTGCTCGCCTTCGCGCGGGAGGGCTACCGGCGGCGCGACGTCCGCGTCGCCGACCTGCTGGAGATCCTGCGCTGGCCGGGCATGCGGCCGCTGGCGCGGCAGCACTGGCGGATGGGCGTGGCCGAGTTCCGCGGCTCGCTGTCCCGCCGGGTCTTCCTCGCCGCCGCCCGCGAGTTCGTGCCCGCGCTCTCCGACGACGACGTCGAGCCGGCGCCGGCCGGTGTGCGCGCGCAGGCCGTGGACCGCGACGGCTCGCTGGTCGACGACTTCCGCATCCACCGGCTCGGCCCGGTGGTGACGGTGCGGAACGCGCCGTCACCGGCGGCGACGTCGTCCCTGGCGATCGGGGAGCACGTGGCCGAGCAGGTGCTCGCGTGAGCGTTCGTGCTCACCCGGAGGTGAGCACGAACCCCCGGTAGCCGTCGGCGCCGACCTCGTCGCAGATCCGCCGGTAGGTGCCGAAGCCGCCGATGTAGGGCATGAACACCCGCTTCTTGCCCTCGATGTTGGCGCCCAGGTACCAGGAGCGGGCCTGCACGAACAGGGTCTGGTGCGCGGCGTCGTCCACGTGCCGGGTCCAGGTCTCCGCGGCGTCGCGCCGGGCCTCGACCTGGTCGATCCCGTGCGCGCGGCAGTACGTGACGAGGTCCAGCAGCCAGTCCACCTGCTGCTCCGCGGCCAGGATCATGTTGGCCAGCACCGAGGGGCTGCCCGGCCCGGTGACGGGGAACAGGTTCGGGAAGCCGGGCACGCCGACGCCGAGGTAGGTGAGCGGGCCGTCGGCCCACGTGTCGGCGATCCGGTCGCCGCGCGGCCCGACCACGTCGATGCGGGTGACCGCGCCGGTCATGGCGTCGAACCCGGTCGCGTAGACCAGCACGTCGAGGTCGTAGGTGGCCGCCGTCGTCCGCACGCCGGTGGGGGTGATCTCCACGAACGGCTCGCGGCGCAGGTTCACCAGCCGGACGTCGTCCCGGTTGAACGTCTCGAAGTAGCCGGTGTCGGTGCAGATGCGCTTGGTCCCGATGGGGTGGTCGTCCGGGATCAGGTCGTCGGCGACCCGGGGGTCGTGCACGACCGCCCGGATCCGCGCCTCGACGAACTCCCGCGCCATGTCGTTGACCACCGGGTCGACGGACTGGTCGGGGAAGGTCTTGGCGAACTGCACCCCGCCCAGCCGCCACCGCGCCTCGAAGGCGGCGGCCCGCTCGTCCTCGTCGATCTCCGTCGCCCGCTTCGGATACGGCTCGTACGGGCTGCCCGAGGAACTGGTCCTGGTGAAGGCGCGGCGCTGCGGGTACTCGGCCTGGATCCGGGCGTGGTCCTCGTCGGTCAGCGGCCGGTTCGGCGCCGGGATGCTGTAGTTGGCCGAGCGCTGGAAGACCGTGAGGCTGCGGGCGGACTCGGCGAGGATCGGGATCGACTGGATGCCCGAGGAGCCGGTGCCGATGACGCCGACCCGCTTGCCCTCGACCGACACCCCCTCCTCGGGCCACTGGGCGGTGAACACCACCTCGCCGGCGAAGGAGTCGGCGCCCGGGATGTCCGGCCGGTTCGGCGCCGAGAGGCTCCCGGTGGCCAGCAGGACGAACGGTGCGCGGTAGCGGGTGCCGCTGTCGGTCGACAGCGTCCAGGTCGAGGTGGCGTCGTCGAAGACCGCGGCGGTCACCCGCTGGCCCAGCCGCAGGTGCGGGCGCAGGCCGAAGCGGTCGGCGACGTGCCGGGCGTAGGCGTGGATCTCCGGCTGGGCGGCGTAGCGCTCGGTCCACCGCCACTCCCGCTGCAGGTCCTCGTCGAAGGAGTAGGAGTAGTCGACGCTCTCCACGTCGCACCGCGCGCCGGGGTAGCGGTTCCAGTACCAGGTGCCGCCGACGTCGTCCCCGGCCTCGACCGCGACCGCCGTCAGCCCGGCCTGCCGCGACCGGTGCAGGGCGTAGAGGCCGGCGAACCCGGCGCCGACGACGAGGACGTCGACGGTCTCGGGCGCCGGCTCAGCCATCGGCGGTGTCGGTCGACGGCGCGTGGTCCAGCGCGCTCTGCCCCAGGTAGCTGTCGATGAGGTTCTCCCGGTTGCCCATCTCCGCCGCCGTCCCCGACAGCACGACCTCGCCCTTCACCAGCACCGACGCCTGCTGGCAGACCGACAGGGCGGCCACCGAGTTCTGCTCGACCAGCAGCACCGGGGTGCGCCGGATGACCTCCTCGAGCGCGCCGAAGACGGCCTTGACGACGATCGGGGCGAGCCCGAGGGAGGGCTCGTCGAGGAGGAGCAGCCGGGGGGCGGCCACCAACCCGCGACCGAGCGCGACCATCTGCTGCTCGCCTCCGGACAGCGCCCAGCCGGCCCGCTTGCGCAGCGGCACCAGCGCCGGCAGCAGGTCGTAGACGTCGTCGAGGGAGTAGCCGCCGTCCCGTCCGCCCCGGGCGGTCATCCCGACCAGCAGGTTCTCGTGCACGGTGAGGGGCGCGAACACCCGCCGTCCCTCGGGCACGTGGACCAGCCCGGCCCGGGCGATCTTCTCGACGGTCAGCTTCGCCAGGTCGACGCCGTCGAAGCGGATCCGGCCCCGGTAGGGCACCAGGCCGGAGATCGCCTTCAGCGTCGAGGTCTTGCCGGCGCCGTTGGGCCCGAGCAGGGCGACGGCCGCTCCGGCGTCGACGGTCATGCCGACGTCGCGCACCGCCTGCGTGCCCTCGTAGGTGACGACCAGCGACTCGATCTCGAGCACCTCACACCCCCAGGTAGGCGTCGACGACGGCCGGGTCGGTGAAGACCTCGTCGGGAGCGCCCTCGGCGATCACCCGGCCGAGCTGCAGGACCGACATCCGGTCGCACAGCTCACGGAGGAAGTCGATCTTGTGGTCGACGATGAGGATGGTGATGCCGCGCGCGGCGAAGGACCGGATGAGCCGGGCCAGCGCGGCGGTCTCCACCTGGTTCAGGCCGGCGGAGGGCTCGTCCATGGCCAGGATCGAGGGCCGGTTCGCGATCGCCCGGGCGATCTCCAGGTGCCGGCTCTGCCCGTAGGCCAGCCCCTCGGCCGAGCGGGCCGCCAGGTGGGCCAGCCCCACCTCCTCGAGCGCGGCGTGCGCGTCCTCGATGCGGGTGCGCTCCTGCCGCCACATGAGCGGACGCCCGAGCACCGCCGCGCCCAGCCCGCTCCACGACTGCGGCGCGCTGAGCATGACGTTCTCGATGCAGGAGAGCTCGGTGAACACCTGCGGCGTCTGGAACGTCCGCAGCAGGCCCTCCCGCCGGACCCGCCGGGGGCTGCCCAGCCGGATCCTCCGGTCGCCGATGGTCAGCTGCCCCGTCGCGGGGGTCAGCCCGCTGAGCGCGTTGAGCAGCGTGCTCTTGCCCGAGCCGTTCGGGCCGACGATGCCGAGCACCTCGTTGCGGCGGACCTGCAGCGAGACGCCGTCGACGGCGACCACGCCGCCGTAGCGGACCGTGATGTCAGTGGCCTCGAGCACGCCGCACCGCCTTCCGGGTGAGGTCGCCGAGCGTGCCGACGATGCCCTGGGGCAGCACGACGATGGTGGCCAGCAGGAGCAGCGAGAAGATCACCGTCTGGTACTCCTGCACCGGACGGAGCAGCTCGGGCAGCCAGATCACGAAGAACGCCCCGACCACCGCGCCCCACATGGAGCGCAGCCCGCCGAGCAGGATCATCAGGTAGAGGTTGATCGCGACGCCGACGGTGAACGCGTCCGGCGTGATGGAGCCGATGGTGTGCGCGGTCAGGCTGCCGGCCACCCCGGCCAGCGCCGACCCGAATCCGAACAGCACGATCGCCACGCCGTAGATCGGCACGCCGTTGGACTCGGCCACCGCGGGGATCTGCTTGGTCGCCAGCGCGTTGCGGCGGGCGGGGGACCGCTCGACGAGCGCGCAGACGAGCAGGACCACGACCGTGACGGTCAGCGTGAACCAGAAGACCTCCTGGCCCGTGAAGAACTCGACGCCGGCCACGGAGGGCACCTCGAGGCCGTAGAGGGCGCCGGACTCGACCTCCCCGGACAGCGGCGTCCAGTTCCGGAAGAGCAGCACCATGATCTCGGCGAAGGCCATCGCCCCGACGGCGAAGTACAGGTGCCGGGCCTTGCGCAGCACCACGCCCAGGAGCAGCGCGACGACGAAGGAGACGACGACCGCGGAGACGAACCCCACGACGAAGCCGGCCTCGGCGGCCACCTGGGCGCTGACGTAGGCGCCGATCCCCATGAACGCGCCCTGCGAGAAGGCGAACAGCCCGCCGAGCGAGTAGGCGAAGTACAGCCCGACGGCGGCGACCGCGGAGATCAGCGCGGCGGTCAGCACGCCGAGCCGGTAGACGTCCTCGCTCCACATGCCGCCGAGCGCGACCAGCACCAGGGTGAAGACGACGACCTGGCTGAAGTACCGGCGCCGGTAGACCGGCGGGCCGTAGGCGGGCAGCCGGCCGGCCAGGAACCGCGCCAGCTGCCGGGGCGGCGTGCCCGCCGGGCGGGCGGCGGAGACGGGCGGGGGCGCGGTCCCGGAGGGCACCTCCGCGGTCGGCACCTCAGAGGCGGACACGGGACTCCTCCTTGAACAGGCCTTCCGGACGCAGGGCGATGATCAGCAGGATCGCGATGAACGGGAACGCCTCGCGCATGTTGTTGGAGATGTAGCCGCCGCCCAGCTGGCCGAAGAGGCCGAGCACCAGCGAGCCGGCGACGACGCCGCCGAGCCGGCCGAAGCCGCCGATGATCGCCGCCCCGAAGGCGAACAGCATCGGCGTGAAGCCCATGTTCGGGGTGAGGCTGGTGAACGGGCCGAGCATCAGGCCGGCCAGCCCGGCCATGGCGCTGGCGAGGGCGAAGGTGATCAGCGACAGCCGGTTCACGGCGATGCCCTGCAGCCGGGCGGTGTCGCGGTCGGAGGCCAGGGCGCGGACCTGCCGGCCGAACTGGGTCCGGTTGAACAGCAGCGCCAGGAGCAGCACCGCCAGGAGCGTGGTGCCGATGACGAACAGCGAGTGGTTCGGGATCGGCGCGCCGAGGATGCGCGTCGTCCCGAAGCCGAACGGGCTGGGCAGGCTGCGCGGCTCGGCGCCCTGCCACAGCACCACCAGCCCGACGAGGGCGAAGCCGCCGGCCAGCGTGGAGAGCAGGACGGTGTCCGGTGGCCGGCTGCGCAGCGGTGCGTAGGCCAGCCGCTCCATGACCAGGCCGACCACGGCCATGCCGGCCAGGGTGATCAGGTAGGCCAGCGGCATGCCGAGGCCCAGCTGGGCGAAGGCCCAGAAGCCGAGGTAGCCGCCGAGGGAGACGAGGCCGAACTGGGCGGCGTTCACCACCCCGGTGGCCTTGAACATGATCAGGATGCCCAGCGCGACCAGCGTGTAGATGGCGCCCAGGGCCAGCCCGCTGAAGGTGAGAGCGACGAATCTGTCCACGGAGATCCCTTCGGTCGGGGCCCGGGGTGGAGGGTTCCTCCACCCCGGACCCCGGAGCGGGTAGGGCAGGCGGGGGCCCGGGCCGGCTAGGGCTGGACCAGCCCGTTGCCCTCGAGGTCCTCGGCCGTGAACCGCCGCACCTGGGTCGGCACGCCGCCGGGGAAGGTCATGACCACGGCCTCGTGGCTGAGCTGCCGGCGGTCGTCGACGCTGTAGGACGTCGCGCACATCGTGTTCTCGTCGAAGGTGATCGACTCGATCGCGTCGGCGATGGCCCGGTGGTCGAGCGAGCCGGCCTCCTCGATCGCCGCCTTGAGCAGGAAGACGGCGTCGTACATCGAGGGCGAGGCGTAGTCGGGGACCTCGTCGTAGGTCTCCTGGTACCGCTGGGCCCACTCGCGGACGTGCTCGCGCTCGTCGGAGTTCGGGTCGCAGGACTGGACGCCGACCAGGTTCTGCTGCTGGTCCGGCGGCACCAGCTCACGGGAGTTCACGATCGACGACGACGGCCCGCCGATGTAGGGGATCCCGGCGAGGTCGTTCTGCACGGCGGTGCGGATGCCGAGCGCCATCTGGTTCGGGTAGCTCCAGTCCAGGATGGCGTCGGCGCCCCGCGCCGAGAGGATCTCGTTGGTGAGGTCCCGGGTGTCGAACGGGTAGAGGTTCTCCGCCACGATCTCGATGCCCGCCTCCTCGAAGAGGTCGCGGAACTGGGGCAGCGCGTTGGCGCCGTAGTCGATGCCCAGGCCCATCATGGCGATGCTCTGGGGCTGGAGCTCGTCGATCACGTACTGGCTGTTGGCGTAGATGAGCTCCGGAGCCGGGGTCATGATCCGGTAGGTCATGTCGCCGGCCAGCGCCTCGTCGGTCGCGATGGGCGTGGAGACCCCGGCGTTGAGGTAGACGATCCCCGCCCGCTGGATGATCGGCGCGGCGGCGTTGTTCTCGATGGTCGACGGCATCCCGATGACCACGTCGGCGCCCTCGGACACCGCCAGCCGGGCGGCGGACACGGACTTCTGCGCGTCCAGCCCGCTGTCGTACTCCTTGAGGATGATCTCGTGGCCGTTGATGCCGCCGTCGGCGTTGATGTCGTCGACGGCCATCCGGACCCCGTTGATGTACTGGGTGAGCACGTTCGAGCCGGTCATCGGCTCGATGGAGGCGAGCACCAGCGACCGGTCGATCCCGTCGCCCCCGCCCCCGGACGTCTCGCCCGACGCGCTGCCACAGGCGGCGACGGTGAGAGAGATGGCGGCCAGGCCCGCAGCGGTCCGGTACGTGGCCCTTCGATGTGGTGCACGTCGCATGACGTCCTCCCGAGTCCCCATTGACTGGCGCGGACCATAGGGCTCCCGGATCGCGCCGGACAAGCACTTGTTCGGGCCGTTTTCCGTCGTCCCGGGCGTGTCGCGGACCTCGCCGACATCGAAACCGCAGGTCAGCGGGCTGTTCGGGTCGTTCTGAACAAAGAATCTATCTTTTAGAAGATGCCGCTGCTAGCTTCCCCCGGCATGGGCCGACGGCCCCCGGCGCCCCGCGGCTGCACCTCGCCGCTGCCGGGGCGCGGCCCACGTCGCCGGTGCCGGCCGCCCCCGCGGGCAGGACGGCCGGCCGCGACGCCCGGTCCCAGCGGTCACCCCTGAGGAGCCCGAGATGACGATGACCAGACACGGCACCGGCACGGCCGGCCGGACGGCGCCGGCGGCGCGACCACGCGCTGCGCGGGGCCGCCGGGTACGCGTGGCCGTGGTGGGCGCCGGGCTGGGGGGCATCGCCGCGGCGGTCAAGCTGCACCAGGCGGGCTTCTCCGACGTCACCGTCTTCGAGCAGTCGGCGGGTCCGGGCGGCACGTGGTGGGACAACACCTATCCGGGCGCCGCCGTCGACGTGCCGTCGAACGTCTACTCGTTCTCCTTCATGCCCTACGACTGGTCGCGCTCCTACGGCCGGCAGCCGGAGCTGCAGCAGTACTGCGAGGACACGATCGACCACTTCGGCCTCCGCGACCGGTTCCGCTTCTCCACCCGCGTGGAGCGGGCGGTCTGGGACGAGGACCGGTCGGTCTACGTGGTGACCGCGGGCGGGGAGGAGCAGGAGTTCGAGCTGCTGGTCAGCTGCGTAGGCCTGCTCAACGTCCCGAACGAGCCGCGCTGGCCGGGGATGGACGAGTTCGAGGGCGTGCTGTTCCACAGCGCCCGGTGGCGGCACGACGTCGACCTGGCCGGCAAGCGGGTGGCCGTCATCGGCACGGGCAGCTCGTCGGCGCAGATCGTGCCGGCCCTGGCCGGGGTCGCCGGGCACCTGTACGTGTTCCAGCGGGAACCGGGCTGGATCGTCCCGAAGCCCGAGGAGGACTACACCGAGGAGCAGCGCCGGCGGAACATGCAGCTGGTCCGGCGCAAGGTCACCCGCTGGCACGGCTTCGTCAAGCACGTGCAGACCCTCGGCGACCGGCAGGTCGGCAGCCGCCGGCACCAGCGGCTGACCCGGATGTGCCTGGACCACATCGAGGCCCAGATCCCCGATTTGGAGCTGCGCCGGCTGGTCACCCCGACCTATCCGGTCGGCTGCAAGCGGCTGGTCCGGGACTCGAACTTCTACCCGGCGCTGACCCGGCCCGACGTCACGCTGGTGCCCCGGGCGGTGACCCGGCTGACGCGCACCGGCATCGTCGACGCCGACGGCGTCGAACGGGAGGTCGACGTCGTCGTGGCGGCGATCGGCTTCCGGGCCGCGGACTACCTCGCGAGCCTGGAGGTCGTCGGACCGGACGGCGTCTCGCTGCGCGAGGCGTGGGCGGGGGACCCGAAGGCCTTCCTCGGCATCACGGTGCCCGGGTTCCCCAACTTCTTCATGCTCTACGGCCCCAACACCAACGGCGGCGGCTCGATCATCGCCCAGCACGAGCGGCAGGCCGAACTCGTGGTGACCGTGGCCCGGCGGCTGCAGCGCGGTGTCACCCGGGTCGACACCCGGCCGGAGGCCATGGAGCGCTTCGTCCGGTGGGTCGACCGCGGCAACGACGCCCGCTTCTCGGCCATCCTCGGCAACTGCCACAACTACTTCCTGGCGCCGAGCGGCCGCAACGTCACCCAGTGGCCGACCGGCCAGATCTCCTACCTGACGCGCAGCAAGCTGATGCCGTGGGTCGCACTGGCCATGCAGCGGGAGTCCGGCGGCCGCCGGGGGAGCGCGTGACCACCGTGGCCGACCGGCTCCCCGGGGTGGTGGACGCCGAGGTGGCCGCCGCGCTGGCGCAGTGGCCGCGGGACCTCAGCGGCCTCAACGAGGCCGACCTGCCCACCGTGCGGGTGGCGGCGCCGGTGCCGCCGGCGGCGCCGGGCGTCGTGCGCAGCCGGCACGTGGTGCCCGGCGACCCGGACGTCGTGCTGCACGTGCACGCGCCGGCGCAGCCGCGCCCGGGCCGCGCCTGCCTCTACTGGATGCACGGCGGCGGGTACGTGATGGGCAACGCGCAGGCCAACGCCGCGGACCTGGACCGCTGGTGCGCGCTCCTCGACTGCGTCGCCGTCTCCGTCGAGTACCGGCTGGCGCCCGAGCACCCCTACCCGGCGCCGCTGGACGACTGCCTCGCCGGGCTGTCGTGGGTGGTCGCGTCCGCCGCCGAGCTCGGCGTCGACCCCGGGCGGATCGGCATCGGCGGGTCCAGCGCGGGCGCCGGCCTGGCCGCCGGCCTGGCGCTGCGGGCGCGGGACCTCGGCGGGCCGGCGATCGCCTTCCAGTACCTCCTGCACCCGATGCTCGACGACCGGCTGTGCACCCCCTCCAGCATGTGGGAGGACGCGCCGGTGTGGCCGCGGTCGGCGAACCGCTTCGGCTGGGGTGCCTACCTCGCGGGCCGGGCCGGGTACCCCGACGTCCAGCCCTACGCCGCCGCCGCGCGCGCCGTCGACCTGCGCGGCCTGCCGCCGGCCCTGGTATTGGTGGGGTCGGTCGACGGGTTCGTCGACGAGTGCGTGGAGTACGCCGGCCGGCTGCTGCACGCCGGGGTGCCGACCGATCTGCACATGTACTCGGGTGCCCCGCACGGCTTCAGCTCCCTCGCCCCGGGGTCGGCGCTGGCCCGCCGCGCCGTCCGGGACTCCGACGAGTGGCTGGCTCCGTTCCTGCGCCGCTCGCCGGGCGAGGGGCAGAGTGGCACGGGATGACCGCGCCGCACGAGCAGTTGAGACAACCGAAGGTGTCGGCCATGGTCGCCGACCTGCTGCGCAAGCGGGTCCTCGACGGCGAGCTGACCGACATGCTGCCCGGTCAGGACGTCCTCCTGGCCGAGCTGGGCGTCAGCCGGCCCGCGCTCCGGGAGGCGCTGGGCATCCTGGAGTCCGAGGGCCTGATCACCGTGCGCCGCGGCAGCCAGGGCGGGGCCTTCATCCACCGGCCGAGCGACCGGCACTCCGGCTACATGATGGCGCTGGTGCTGGAGTCCCGGTCGGTGCAGATCGAGGACGTCGCCGAGGCGCTCCAGCGGCTGGAGAGCATGTGCGCCGGGCTGTGCGCCGACCGGCCCGACCGGCTGGAGACCGTGGTGCCGGCGCTGGAGCACAGCAACGACCTGGCCGCCGCCGTGCTGGACGACCCGATCGCCTACGTGGACCAGACCGCCGACTTCCACCGGCTGCTCGCCGAGCAGTGCGGCAACCAGAGCCTGCAGGTGACCGTCGGCGCGCTGGAGGCCATCTGGCTGGCGCACGTGCAGCAGTGGGCCGAGTCGACCACCCGGGCCGGCACCTTCCCCGACCGCGAGTACCGCGAGCAGGGGCTCGCGGTGCACCGCCGGCTCACTCGGCTGATCGCCGACGGCGCGGCCGACCTCGCCGTCGCCGAGGCGGCGGCGCACTTCGACCCCAGCCAGTTCGCCGACGGGGCCAGCACGAGCGTCCCGGTCCGGGCCAGCCTGCTCCACGCGGCGAACGTCGCCCGCGCCGAGCGCCGCCGCCTCTAGCCCGCCGGCCGCGCGGCCGGTCCCTTCCACCCCCAGGAGACGACGTTGTCCGAGCCCTTCCGTTCCTCGACCGGCCTGGCGGGCCGGGTCGCCCTCGTCACCGGCGGCGCCCGCGGCCAGGGCCGGGCGCACGCGGTCACCCTGGCCGAGCGGGGGGCCGACGTCGTCGTCCTCGACATCGCCGCCCCGGTGACCTCGACGACCTACGAGATGCCCACCCCCGACGACCTGGAGACCACCCGCGAGCTGGTCGAGAAGACCGGGCGCCGGTGCCTGGCCGTGCAGGCCGACGTCCGCAGTACCGCGGAGGTCGAGGACGCGGTGGCCCGCACGCTGGCCGAGCTCGGGCGCCTCGACGTGGTGGTCGCCAACGCCGGCATCTGCAGCTTCGGGGCCTTCGCCGAGCTCACCGACGACGTCTGGGACGAGATGCTCGGCATCAACCTGACCGGCGTCTTCAAGACCCTGCGGGCCACGGTGCCGCACCTGGTGGCGCAGGGCTGGGGACGCTGCATCGCGACGGCGTCGATGTCGGGCCGGGGCGGCGCGGCGCACCTGGCGCACTACTCGGCGGCCAAGGCCGGCGTGGTGAACCTGGTGAAGTCGCTGGCGCTGGAGCTGGGCGGCAGCGGGGTGACCGCCAACGTCGTCTGCCCGACCACGGTCGACACCCCGATGGTGCACAACGAGCCGATGTACCGGCTGTTCGCCCCGGACATCGCCGACCCCACCACCGAGCAGGTCCGGCCGCGCTACGCCTCGCTCAACCCCATGGGCGTCAGCTGGCTGGACCCGCGGGAGGTCGCCGAGGCCGCGGCCTTCCTCGCCTCGGAGGAGGCCGCGCACGTCAACGGGCACGTGCTCGAGGTCTCCGCGGGCATCAGCGCGCGGCACCTGTAGCGGGGTCGCCGCTCACCGCTGCGGCGCGGCTTCCGGGACGATGCCGAGCCCGACGTCCAGCCCGGTGTCCGGCGCGGCGCCCGGTGGTACCGCGGCTGCCCGGCGGGCGAGCCGCGGCCGGGCGAGCACCCACACCAGCACGGCGCCGGTGGTGGTGGCGACGGCGAGCGTGAGCCCCATCGACAGCGCCGTCGCCCCGCCGAGGGAGACCAGTGGCGCGACCAGCGGGCCCACCGCGAAGGTGGCGGTGCCGAACAGCGCGGCCGCGGTGCCGGCGTGCGCGCCGTGGTCGCTGAGCGCCAGCGTCGAGCTGTTGGGGTTGCTGATCCCCGAGGTGAACAGGTAGAGCCCGAGGGCGGCGAGGAAGGCCGCCATCCCCAGGTCGGCGAGCACCGCGCCCAGCAGCGCCAGGGAGGAGACGGCCGCGGCGGTCGTGCCGACGACGTACATCCGCGCGGGCCCGGCCCGCCGCACCACCGCCCGGTTGAGCTGGCTGCCCAGCACCCACAGCACCGAGTTGGCCGCGAAGAAGAGGCTGAACAGCTGGGGGCTGGTGGCGAACTGCTCCTGCAGCACGAAGCTGATCGAGGCCAGGTAGGAGAAGAAGGCGACGCCGCCGAGCGAGGCGACCGCCAGCAGCACGAGGAACAGCCGGTCCCGCAGCACCGCGCCGAAGGCCGCGCGCAGCTCGGCGCGCCCGCCCGCGTGCCGCTGGTCCGGCGGGAGCGTCTCCCGCAGCAGCGTGCCCGCGACCAGCAGCAGGGCCAGCCCGATGCCGGCGAGGACGACGAAGATCCCGCGCCAGGAGGTGACCGCCGCGAGCTGGCCGCCCGCCACCGGCGCGAGGATCGGCGCCACGGCGCTGACCAGGGTCAGCAGCGACAGCAGCCGGGCGAGCTCGGCGCCGGACGCGAGGTCGCGGGCGACGGCGAGGGTGATGACGATCCCCGCCGACCCGGTCACCCCCTGGAGGAAGCGGGCCGCGACCAGCACCTCGATCGACGGCGCGGCGGCGCAGGCGAGGGACAGCACGGTGAACAGCGCGATGCCGACCATCAGCGGGCGGCGCCGGCCCAGCCGGTCGCTGAGCGGCCCGGCCACCAGCTGGCCCAGGGCCAGCCCGAGCATGCAGGCCGACATCGTGGTCTGCGCCAGGCTGTCGCTGGTGCCCAGGTCACGGGCGAGCTCGGGCAGTGCCGGCATGTACAGGTCCATCGAGATCGGCCCGAAGACCTCGAGCAGCCCCAGGACCACGAGCGCGCGCCGTGTGCTCATGGCGCGGCCCGGGGCAGCGGTCACGGGGCGGCCGGCGGGCCGAGCACCCGGCGCAGCCACGACCGGCGGGCCGCGGCCGCGGCCCGGGACACCTCCGCCTGCGGGGAGAACCCGGTGAAGCCGTGGTAGCCGCCGGCCCAGACGTGCAGCTCGGCCGAGCCGCCGGTCGCCCAGATCCGCAGCGCGTAGTCGACGGCCTCGTCGCGGAAGACCTCGGCCGCCCCCACGTCGATGAACGCCGGGGGCAGGCCGGAGAGGTCGTCCGCCCGGGCCGGCGCCGCGTACGGCGACACCCGGTCGGTGCCCCGGTCCGCGCCGAGCAGGGCGGTCCAGCCGGTGTCGTTGGTGGTGCGGTCCCAGGCGCCGAGCCCGTCGTACTGCCGGCTGGAGACGCTGTCGTTGCGGTCGTCGATCATCGGGCACAGCAGCACCTGGCCGGCCAGCGCCGGGCCACCGCGGTCGCGGGCCATCAGCGCGACGGCGGCGGACAGCCCGCCACCGGCACTGGCCCCGGTCACCACGATCCGCGACGGGTCGACCCCCAGCTCCGCGGCGTGGGCGGCGAACCAGACCAGGCCGGCGTAGCAGTCCTCGACCGCCGCGGGAGCCGGGTGCTCGGGTGCCAGCCGGTACTCGACGGTCACCCCGACCGCGCCGTGCTCCAGCACGTCCTCGACCAGCCCGTCGAGGCCGAAGAACCGGTTGCCCAGCACCATCCCGCCGCCGTGCACGGCGTACAGGCCGGGCGCCCCGCGAACCGGCCCGCGCGGGCGGACGACGGTCAGCTCGACGTCCGGCGCGCCCGGCGGACCCGGCACCGTCCGGTGCTCGACCTGCACCGGCCGGTCGCCGACGACCTGCTCCACCGGCGGCACGATCGTCGCGAAGTGGGCACGGTTGGCCAGGATCGTGTCCGCGCGCAGCGGGATGCCTTCCACCAGGTCCAGGAAGGCCGCCAGGCCCGGCTCCAGCTCCGGGTCGTAGGGGACCGGCGGGTGCTCCGGCCGGCCGCCGCTCACCGCGCGGCCTGCGTCGCGGGCACCAGCACGCGGCGCAGCCAGGAGTCGCGCGCCGCCAGCGCCGCCCGGGTGACCGCGGAGTCGGGGGCGTACATGTCGAAGCCGTGGAAGGCCCCGCTCCACACGTGCAGCTCGGCCTGGCCGCCGGTGGCCCAGATGCGCGAGGCGTACTCGGTGTCCTCGTCGCGGAAGGGCTCCGCGCTGCCCACCTCGACGAAGGCAGGCGGCAGGCCCGACAGGTCGCTCGCACGGCTGGGGGAGGCGTAGGGGGACGCCGTCCCGGTGCCGGCGACGTCCCCGAGCAGCGACCGCCAGCCGGCGAGGTTGGCCTCCCGGGTCCAGGTGCCCAGGCCGCGGTACTGGTGGCTGGCCACCGTGGTGTTGCTGTCGTCCAGCATCGGGCACAGCAGCAGCTGGCCGGCCAGCGCGGGGCCGCCCCGGTCCCGGGCCAGGAGCGCGACGGCGGCGGCCAGCCCGCCCCCCGCGCTGCCGCCCATGACGACGATCCGCCCGGGGTCGATCGACAGCTCGGCGGCGTGCCCGGCGGTCCACACCAGCCCGGCGTAGCAGTCCTCGACCGGCGCGGGGTGCGGGTGCTCGGGTGCCAGCCGGTACTCGACGTTCACCGCCACCACGCCGTGCTCGAGCACCAGCGCGAGCAGCCGGGGGACGTCCATGTCGCGGCAGCCGACCATCATGCCGCCGCCGTGGATGTTGTAGAGGGCCGGCCGCGGGGTGGACAGCCCGCGCGGCGACAGCACCGTGAGTGCCAGATCCGGCGCCCCCTCGGGGCCGGGGACGGTCAGTTCGGCGACGTCGACCGGCGCGTCCCCGACGGCGACGGCGGCCGGCGGGAACAGCGCGGCCATCTCCGCCCGCATGGCGGGGATGGTCCCGGGCGTGAACGGCGGTGCGTCCGGCCGCACCACCAGGGCCAGCGCGGGCTCGATCTCGGGGTCGAAGGGCACGGGCGGGGGAGTCATTGCCGGGAGCTCCTGCGGGGCGGCGGGACGGGGACGGGGCCGGGCGGCGGTCACGGGCCCTCGGGGTCGACGACGCCGCGGTCGACCCAGAACGGCTCGACCAGCGACCGGAGCTCCGCGGCGCCGATCCGCTCCACCAGGTCGACCGCGCCGACGGCCTGCTCGACCTGCTCCAGGCGGGTGGCGCCGAACAGGGTGGTGGCGGTGGCCGGATGGGTGAGGGTGAAGGCGATCGCCAGCTGGGCGGCGGTGGTGCCGAGGTCGGCGGCTAGCGCGACGACCCCGGGCGCGGTCTGCACGATCGCCTCGCGGATGCCGCCGGGATCGCGGCCGATCTCGCGGGAGAGCTCGGTCCGGCCGGCCAGGATGCCGCCCTCCAGCACGTCGGAGGCCTGCATGCTGAAGCCCTCGGCGAAGAGGGCGGCGAACGGCTCCCCGTCCGGGATGGCCCGGCGGGCCACGCTGTACTTCAGCTGGGCGATCTGCGGACCGTCGACGCCGCGCTCGGCGGCGATCTCACGCAGCCGGTGGACCGCCGAGGCCGACCAGTTGTTCACTCCCCATGCGCGGACCAGCCCGGCGCGCACCAGGCCGGACAGGTCGTCGACGAGCGCCTCCAGCGGGACGTCGTCGCGCCGCAGGTCGCCGAGCACCGCGAGGTCGGCGTGGTCGTACCCGGCGCGGAGGAAGGCGTTCTCCAGCTGCGGCCGGAACCCGCCCTCGCCGAAGCCCTCGATCCAGAGCTTGGCCGAGACCAGGTACCGGTCCCGGGGCAGGCCGGTCGCGCGCATGATCGCGCCCCACAGGACGTCGGTGAAGACCGGCGGGCGCCCGGGCATGCCGTAGACGCCGACGTCGAACAGGTCGATGCCGGCGTCGACGGCGTACCGGACCATGCGGACGGCGTCGGCGAAGTCCATCCGGTCGTAGGTGTGCCACGAGCCGAGGGAGAGCACGCCGGTCTCCAGCTCGGAGGTGCCGATCCGGCGGCGGGGCAGGGGAGTGGACATGCGAGGCCTCCTGGGGGTCGGGGCGGTCAGGGCAGCCGGGGGTCGACGACGGCCTTGATCTCGTCGAGGCGCTGCATGGCCTCGATCCGCTCGCCGGCCGCGGCCAGGCCGACCGGCTCGCCGAACAGGCGGTCCCACGGCATGCGGTCGGCGAAGGCCCGGAAGAAGTCGATGGCGTGCGCGTAGTCGGCGATGTCGCCGTTGAGCGAGCCGAGCACGGTCAGCTCCTTGCCCATGACCGTGCCGAGCGGCAGCTGCTGCAGCTCCGGGCCGGTGCTGCCGACCACGACCACGCGTCCGCGCTGGGCGGCCATCGCGACGGCCTCCCGGCCGACGGTCGGCGCGCCGGCGAAGTCGAGCACCAGGTCGCCGCCGGCGTCGCCGGTCAGCTCGCGGACCCGGGCGACGACCCCCTCGGAGCCGAGCGCGATGTCGACGGTGGCGTCGGCGCCGAACTCGCGGGCCAGCGCCAGCCGGGGCTCCGGCGCGCCCACGGTGACGACCTGGCCGGCGCCGGAGAGCCGGGCCACCGCGGTGGCGAAGACGCCGAGCGCCCCCGAGCCCTGCACCACCACCCGGTCGCCCGGGGTCACCCCGCCGGCCCGGCCGAAGGCGCGCAGCACCGTCTTGGCCGCGCAGCCGGCCATGGCCGCCCAGGTGTCGGGCACCTCGTCGGGCAGCAGCAGCTTCGCCGCCCGCGGGACGACGTAGGCGTACTCGGCCAGGCCCGCGGTCGCGTACGGCGGGACGTCGGAGCGCTGCAGGAAGCCGTAGCCGCGGCGCGAGCAGGCCACCGGCTCGCGCAGCACCGTGCAGCCGTGGCACTCCCCGCAGGTGGACTCCGACCAGCCGATCCGCGCGCCGACGGTCACCTCGCGGCCCAGCGCGTCGCGGGTGGCCGCGCCGACGGCGACGACCTCGCCGACCATCTCGTGGCCCAGCACCATCGGCAGCATCCCGGGGAAGGTCATCTTCCCGGCCCACAGCTCGATGTCGGTGCCGCACAGCGTCGCGCAGGTGATCCGGACCAGGGCGGCGCCCGGTTCCAGCTCGCCGGGCAGCGGCAGGTCGGTGAGCTGCAGCGGTGCGCCGTGCTCGGTGAGGACCGCCGCGCGGGTGGAGGTGGGGACCAAGGTCGGAACTCCTTCGGGAGGACGGGGAAGCGGCACCCAAGGCCGGACGGTGGTTTAGTCTACGGCTGTCGACACAAATGTCGAGAGTCGACGACCACCCGAGCCCGCCGGATCCGCCGAGCTCGACGGACCCCTGGAGACCCCGTGCCGAACCCCCTCCCGGCGACCTCGAGCGCAGCCGACCTCGTGCTCCTCGGCGGCGTCGTGCACACGATGGCCGGTGCGCTGCCCCCGGCCGGGGCGGCGCCGACCGCGCTGGCCGTGCGGGGCGGGCGCGTGGTCGGCGCGGGCACCGACGCCGAGGTGGCCGGGCTGATCGGGGCGGGCACGCAGGTCGTGCACCTGGCGGGGCGGGCCGTGCTGCCGGGCATCAACGACGCGCACCTGCACGCCACCTGGCTGGGCGCGCTGTGGCCCGACACCCTCTTCGGCGCCACCGGCGCGCCGGGTGCCGCGCCCGCGCGGCCGCTGCGCGGCCCGGAGGAGCAGCGCGCGGCGATCCTGCGCGCCGGGGACCTCCTGGCCTCCCTGGGCGTCACCAGCTACACCGAGCCCGGCCTCGGGCCGGGGGAGGACGACGGCGAGACCGGCGCCTTCGGCTCCTCGGTCGCCGAGCAGTACCGCGCGCTGGCGGCCGAGGGCCGGTTGCGGGCGCGGGTGACCGTGCTCTCCCTGTTCGGCGAGCTCGACGGCCCCAGCGACCTGACGGCCTTCCTCGCCGGGCTGGGCGACGCGCAGCACCGCGGAGCCGACCGGGAGCGGCTGCACTTCGCCGGGGTGAAGATCTTCGCCGACGGCATCCCGCCGATGGGCTCGGCCTACACGCACTCCTGCTACGCAGACGGCGGGCACGCCGCGCTGCTGGTGGCCGGCGCCGACGACGTCGACCGCGAGCAGAACCTCATGCGGATGGTGCTGGCCGCGCACCGCGCCGGGCTGCAGGTCGGCGTGCACGCCACCGGCGACCGGTCGATCGAGGTCGTCCTCGACGCGGTCGCCGCCGCGCGCGCCGAGCGCGACGTCGACCTCGGCCACTACGTCATCCACGGCGACCTGGTGCAGGAGGGGCAGCTGGCCCGCATGGGCCGGCTCGGGGTCGGGCTGTCGGTGCAGGCCGGCATCGCCGTCCGCACGTCGGGGCTGGTCGACGCCGCGCTCGGGGCCGGCCGCGGCGCGGCGGCGTGGCCGCTGCAGGCGGCGCTCGACGCCGGCGTCCCGCTCTGCCTGACCACCGACGCACCGGTGCTGTCGCCGGACTGGCGGCAGGAGGTCGCCGCGGCCGACGAGTGGATGGGCCCGGCCGCCGACCGGCGGGAGCGGCTGGCCACGCTGCTGCGCTGCTACACGGTGCACCCCGCGCGGCAGGACGGGGCGGCCGCGTGGAAGGGGACGCTGGCCCCCGGCATGGTGGCCGATCTCTGCGTGCTGGAGGCCGATCCGTTCGAGCTCCCCGTCGCCGACCTGCCCGAGGTCGCCGTCGAGCTGACCGTCCTCGGCGGCGAGGTCGTGCACGAGCGCCGGCTGACCGCCGCGGTCTGACCCGCGCGCGGTCGCCGCCCCCGTGGCGGCGACCGCGCGCCCGGCTCAGGTGAGCAGCTGCCCGCCGTCCACCGGCAGGCTGGTGCCGGTCACGTGCCGGGCGGAGTCGCCGGCCAGGAACAGCACCGCCGCCGCGACGTCCTCGACGGCGGCCAGCCGGCGCAGCGGGATCCGGCTGGTCCACGCCTCGCGGGCCGGCGAGCCCTCCGGCAGGCCGGCGGCGAGCATCTCGGTGAGCACCGGACCGGGCGCGACGGCGTTGACCCGGATGCCGTGCGGCGCCAGCTCGATCGCCGCCCACCGGGTCAGCGCGTCGACGGCGGCCTTGCTGCTCTCGTAGCCGCCCATCCCGGGCGTCGGCTGCCGTCCGCCGATGGACGACAGGTTGACCACCACGCCGCCCTGCCCCCGCGCCACCATGCGCGCGGCCACCTGCTGGGTCATGACGAAGGTGCCCAGGACGTTGGTGCGCAGGATGCGGTCCAGGTCGGCGGCGGGCAGCTCGAGCAGCGCGCCGTGCACGCTGAGCAGGCCGGCGTTGTTGACCAGCACGTCGACGGGCCCGACCCGCTCCTGCACCTCGTCCAGGACGCCGGTCACCGACCCGGGGTCGGTGATGTCGACGACGGTGCCGGGCGCGCCGAGTGCCGCCGCGGCGCCGTGGAGGCGGTCGGGGTCGACGTCGGCGAGGACGACGCGGTCGCCGGCCGCGCGGAAGGCCGCGGCGATGGCCCGGCCGATCCCCCCGGCTCCTCCGGTGACCAGGACGGTGCGGGCTGACGCCATCGGCGTTCCTCTCGTTCGTGACCGGGGTCCGGTCCGGATAGACTACAACTGTAGAAAATAAACCCCGGTCCGAGGAGGACTCATGACCGTGACCCCGTCCGTACCGCGTCGGTTGCTCGGCCCCGGAGGTCCGGAGGTGCCGGCGCTGTCGCTCGGCAGCTGGAACACCTGGGACCGCATGACCCCCGACGAGGCCGTCGCGCTGGTCGCGCGGGCCGTGGAGCTCGGCTGTGCCTTCTTCGACGTCGCGCACTACGACATGGGGCCGCACGCGGAGAACTCGCAGACCGACCGGCTGTTCGCCGCGGCGCTGCGCGAGGCCGGGGTGGCCCGCGAGCAGTGGGTGTACTGCGGCAAGCTCTGGCTCTGGGACTACCCCGCGACGACGTTCACCCGGCAGATGGAGACCTCGCTCGAGCGGGTCGGGGTCGAGCGGGCCGACGTGGTGGTCGTCGGCGACTACCTGGGCGAGCTCGACGTCGAGCGGGTCGTCGACGACGTCGCCGAGCAGATCGAGCTCGGCCGGTTCGCCGCTTGGGGCGTGAACAACTGGCGCCACGCCGACGTGCGGGCGGCCATCGACACCGCCCGGGCGCGCGGCCTGGTGCCGCCGTGCTTCGCGCAGCTGAAGTACGGGCTGGTCCGGCGGTCGATGGCCGAGGGGGCGTACTACGCCCCGCTGTTCGCCGGCGGGGAGCTGGGCCTGCAGGCCTCCGACGTCTTCGAGGGCGGCCTGCTGGTGGGCAACCTCCGGCCGGCCCGGAAGATCGGCGCCGACGTCGGTGGGATCCGGGAGCAGATCGTGGCGGCCTGGCCCCGGGTCCGGGCCCTGGCCGACGACCTGGGGGTCACGCCGGCGCGGCTGGGGATCGCCTTCTGCCTGGCCAACCCGGCGACCACCAACGTGCTGGTCGGCGTCTCCCGCCTGGCCCAGCTCGAGGACGACGTCGCGGCGTTCGGCCTGCTGGAGCGCATCGGGGCCGACCGGCTGAGGGCACTGACCGCCGACCTCTGGCTGGACCGCGAGGTCGCCGCCGACGGCACATGGGCGCCGCGCTGACCCCTTCCGCTTTCTGTCGACAACTGTAGAATAAAGGCACGGACCGGCAGCGGGCCGGCCCCTCCCCACTCCCGAGGAGCACCTCCATGACCGGACCGACGCCGGCGCCCACCCCCGACCGGATCGTCGACCTCGCCATCGGCTACATGGGCGCGAAGCAGCTGTTCGCGGCGTCCCGGATCGGGCTGTTCCGCGCGCTGGCCGACGGCGGCCGGAGCGTGCCCGAGCTGGCGGCGGCCACCGGGGTCAGCGAGCAGATGGTCCGCGTGCTCGCCGATGCCATGAACGCGCTGGGCCTGCTGGACCGCGCCGGCGGGCGGTACGTCCTGGCGCCGGACGCGGCCGAGTACCTCGCCGGGAAGGGCGCGCTGGACCTCGCGCCCTTCCTGACCTTCCTCGCCGAGATCAGCTACGGCCACTGGCTGCAGTTCGACCGCACCGTCGACACCGCCAAGCCCGGCGACCTGCAGATGGACGACGCCCGCTGGGCGACCTTCATGGCAGGGGTCATGCGGTACAACGCCCTGCACGCGGCGATGCTCGCCCGTACCTACGACTTCGGCGCGCACCGCTCGATGCTCGACCTGGGCGGGCTCTCGCCGGAGTTCGCCATCGGCGCCATGCGCGCCAACCCCGACCTGACGGTGCGCTTCGTCTTCGCGCCGTCCTCGACGCTGGGCATCAGCGACGCCCTGGCCGCGGCCGGCCTGGGCGGCCGCGCGACGGTGGCCCCCGCGCCGACCGAGACCGCCGCCCCGGAGGGCGAGCACGACGTCGTCATGGTCAACCACGTCGTCCACCGCTTCTCCGCCGAGCAGAACCGCACGATCCTGGCCAATGCCCGCGCCGCCGCGGCCCCCGGTGCCACGCTGCTGCTGCTCGACTTCTTCCTCGACGACGACGAGCGGCAGCGGCCGATCGACGCCCTGCACGCGGGCGAGTACTTCGTCATCGACGGGACCGTCGTGTACCCCGAGGCCGAGGTGCGCGGCTGGCTGGAGGGGGCCGGCTGGCGCCCTCGGGAGGTGCTCGCCCTGCCCGGCAGCCCGCGGGTGCTGGTGGCCGACGCCGCCTGACCGCCCGGCGCAGCGCTGCGCGCACCGCCTCCCGGCCGAGACCGGCCGCCGACCCGCGTCGGCGGCCGGTCTCCGTCGTTTCATATACGTTTCGCCGCTCGTAGACCATTGCGTTTTTCGCCGACAACCGTAGACTCAACGGCGCGGGGTGAGCCAGCTCTCACTCGCACCCCCCTTGCTGCGACGAGGCCGGGCCCATCGGGCGCGCCACCGCTCCAGCAGCCCCCACTCGAGAGAAGGACTCGATGCAGAGGACTCGGAGAACGGCGCTGATGACGGCCGGGTGTGCCGTCGCCGTCGCGCTGGCCGGCTGTACGAGCGCGGCCGGGACCGGCGGCGGCAGCGCCGACGGCGCGGCGATCGACGAACTGAAGGCGGGCGTCTTCCTGGACGTCACCTCGTGGGACCCGGCGAACGCCGACATCGGGTTCGACGGGCCCTACCTGTCGGCCGTGTACGACCCGCTGGTCGCGCTGGACGAGGAGTCCGAGCCGATCCCCGCGCTGGCCACCGGCTGGGAGTGGTCCGAGGACCGGCTGACCCTGACCATGGACCTGCGCGACGGGGTCACCTTCGACGACGGCGAGGCCTTCGACGCCGACGCGGCGGTGGCCAACCTGCAGCACCTCAAGGACGGCGTCCGGTCCGGGCAGGCCTACGTCAACGTCGACAGCGTCAGCGCCGTCGACGAGGACACCGTCGAGCTCCGGCTGCGCGAGCGCGACGACGCGCTCCTGTACTTCATGGGCCTGGGGCGCAGCTGGATGGCCTCCCCGGCGGCGATCGCGGCCGGCACCCTCACCGACGGCCCGGTGGGCTCGGGTCCCTACACCTACGAGCAGGACCAGTCGACGCCGGCGTCGGAGTACGTCTTCACCAAGAAGGACGAGCACTGGGACGCCGGCACCTATCCCTTCTCCTCGGTGCGGCTGTTCCCCATCACCGACCAGACGGCGAGCTTCAACGCGATGCTGTCGGGCCAGCTGAACGCCAGCTTCGCCAACGCGGAGAACCTCGAGACCGCCGAGCAGAACGGCTGGAACATCGCCCAGCGGGTCGCCTCCTGGGTCGGCGTCCAGTTCGTCGACCGGACCGGCGAGCGGCTGGCCCCGCTGGGTGACGAGCGGGTGCGGCAGGCCATCGCCCACGCCTTCGACGCCGCGGGGATCCTCCAGGCCGTCGCGAACGGCGCCGGCGTCGTGACCGACCAGCCGTGGTCGGTGGACGGCGACGTCCACGACGACTCCCTCGACGTCTACGACACCGACATGGACAAGGCCCGCCAGTTGCTGGCCGACGCCGGGTACGCCGACGGCTTCACCGTGCAGATGCCGATGTCGCCGATCTTCCAGGCCTGGCAACCGGCGGCCGACCAGACGCTGGGCGAGCTCGGCATCACGGTCGAGTGGCAGGACATGTCGATGGCCGACTACCAGGTCAACGCCCCGAGCTACCCCATGTTCCTCGCGGTGGTGGCCATGGACTCCAACGACATGGCCACGCTGGTCTCCCAGGTCACCCGACCGCAGTGGTTCAACCCCGACCCCTCGATCGAGGACTTCCCCGAGGTCGCGGCCCTGGTGGCGGAGGTCCAGGCGGCCGACCCCGCCGACCAGCCCGAGCTGCTGCGCGAGCTGGACCGCACGCTGGTCGAGCTGGCCTGGTGGGACGTCTGGTACCAGGCGGAGAACACGTACTTCAGCGTCGACGGGATCACCATCACGCCCATCACCGGGATGATGTTCCCGACCCTCCGGTTCATCCAGCGCGCCTAGCGCTCGTCCTGCGGTGGCGGGCTCCCGGCGCGGGGGCCCGCCACCGGCAAGGGGTCAGGGACATGCTCACCTTCACCGCGAAGCGACTCGCCTCCGGGGTCCTCCTCCTGCTGCTGGTCACCAGCGGCACCTTCTTCCTCGCCTACGCGGCGGTCGGCGACCCGACCGCCGGGCTGCTGGGCAACAGCGCGACGCCGGCCCAGCAGGCGGCCCTGCGCGAGCGCATCGGCTACGACCGGCCACTGCTCACCCAGTTCTGGGACTGGCTCACCGCCGCGGTCACGGGCGACTTCGGCGTCTCCTGGCGCAACTTCCAGCCCGTCGCCGACCAGGTCGCCCTGCGCGTGCCGGTCACCCTCTCGGTGGTCGTGTTCGCCATCCTGCTGACCGCGGTCATCGGGGTGGCCGTCGGCATCGCCTGCGGACTGCGCCCCGGCGGGCGGCTGGACCGGTGCCTGAAGCTGGCCTCGGTCGTGCTCTTCGCCCTGCCCGGCTTCTGGGTCAGCCTCGTGCTGGTCATGTGGTTCGCCATCCAGCTCCAGTGGTTCCCGGCGATCGGCTACGTCTCGCCCGACACCTCGGTGGGCGGCTGGCTGCGCTCGATCACCCTGCCGGCGGTGTCCCTGGCCATCGGGGCGATCGTGCTGGTGGGCGAGCAGCTGCGGAACGGCTTCATCGAGGTGGCCCGGCAGGACTTCGTGCGGACGCTGCGCGCCCGCGGGCTGTCCTCGCGGCGGGTGACCCTGCACGTGCTGCGCAACGCCTCGCCGGCGGCGCTCACCGTCCTGGCGCTGATGTTCGTCGGGCTGCTGGGCGGGGCGATCGTCGTCGAGATCGTCTTCAACCTCCCCGGGATCGGCAGCCTCACCCAGTCGGCCTCCCAGATCGGCGACATCCCGGTCCTGCTCGGCCTGACCGCCGTCACGGTGGTCTTCGTCGTCCTCGTCAACTTCCTGCTCGACCTCGTGCTCGGGTGGGTCAACCCGAAGGTGCGCGACTCGTGACCGCAGCAGCCGTCCCCGTCGACGTCGACCCCGCAGCGACCGCCCGCGCCGGCCTGTGGCGGCGGTTCCTCCGCCGGCCCGCCGGGGTGGTGGCGCTGGTCGTCGTCCTGGTCGTCGCCGTGGTCGCGGTCCTCGCCCCGTGGCTGGCGCCGTACGACCCCGGCCTCGTCGACTACACCATCGCCAAGGCCCCGCCGGGGGAGGGACACCTGCTCGGCGGGGACTCGGCCGGCCGCGACATCCTCAGCCGGCTGCTGCTGGGCACCCGCACCACGCTGTACGGCGCGGTGGTCACCTGCGTCAGCGGGATGCTGCTCGGCGTGCCGGCCGGGATCGCCGCCGGCTACTTCGGCCGCCTGACCGACCGGGTGCTGTCCTGGATCAGCGACGCCCTGCAGTCGGTCCCCGCGATGATCGTGCTGCTCGTGGTGGCCGCCGGCACCGGCCAGGACTTCACCGTGCTGATGGTGGCCATCGGGGTCTTCCTGGCGCCGGGCTACTTCCGGATCAGCCGGGCCCGGGCGCTGACCGTCCGCCGGGAGCCCTACATCGACGCCGCGCGGGTGGCCGGCGGCAGCGACGTGCGGATCCTGCGCACGCACATGCTCCGGGCGGTGTACGCGCCGGTGATCATCCAGACCGCGCTCACCGCCGGCATCGCCATCGGCATCCAGGCCGGCCTGCAGTTCCTCGGCATCGGCTCGGCGGCGGTGCCGAGCTGGGGCCAGATGATGAACGACGGCTTCCGCAACATGCTCGCCCACCCGCTGATCCTGCTGTGGCCCTCCCTGGCCCTCGGCCTGACGATCGCCGCCCTGGCCTTCATCGGGTCGGTCCTGGCCGACCTGGTCAGCGTGCGGGCCGAGGGGCCGACGCGGCGGGCCCGCGCGCGGGCCCGCCGGGCGCTCGAGCAGCCGGCCCCCCAGCTGGGCGAGCCGAGCGCCGCGGGCAGCGGCGCGCTGGTGCACCCGCCGGAGGCCGGCGCGCTGCGCGTCGAGGGGCTGCGGGTCGCCTACGCCACGCCCACCGGCGTGCGGGAGGTGGTCCGCGGCGTCTCGCTGGACGTGGCCCCCGGTGAGGTCCTGGGCATCGTGGGAGAGTCGGGCTCCGGCAAGTCGCAGACCGTCTTCGCCGCGCTCGACCTGCTGCCGGCCGGCGCCACGACGGCGGCCCAGGGCCTCTGGATCGGCGGCCGGGAGGTCGGCCGCCTGCCGCGCCGCGAGCGCACCGCGCTGCTCGGCCGGGAGATCGGCTACGTGCCGCAGGAACCGATGAGCAACCTCGACCCCTGCTACACGATCGGCGCCCAGCTGACCGAGCCGCTGCGGCGGGTGCACGGGCTGTCGAGGGAGGCGGCGTACCAGCGGGCCCGCCAGGTGCTGGAACGGGTCGGCCTGCCCGATCCGGACCGGGTGCTGCGCTCCTATCCGCACCAGGTCTCCGGCGGCATGGCGCAGCGGGTGCTGATTGCCGGCGCGGTGGCCGGCCGGCCCACCCTCCTGGTGGCCGACGAGCCCACGACCGCGCTGGACGTCACCGTCCAGGCCGAGGTGCTCGAGCTGCTGCGCGAACTGCAGCAGGAGTACGGGATGGCGATGGTGATCGTCACCCACGACTTCGGCGTCGTCGCCGACATCTGCGACCGCGTGGTCGTCATGAAGGACGGCCGGGTGGTCGAGGTCGGGCCGCTGGAGCAGATCTTCCGGCGGCCGGAGCACCCCTACACCGCCGAGCTGATCAGCGCGTCGCTGGACGACGTGGCGGGCCGGCAGGAGCTCGACACCGCCTGGGCCGGGTCCGCCGCGGTCCCGCCGGCCGGTGCGGACCTGGCGGCGGCACGACCCGGCACGGGCAGGACGGTGGACGCATGAGCGCGACGGCCCCCCACACGGCGACCCCCCGCACGGCAGCTCCCGCCGCGACGGACGCCCGCCGGGCGGACCCCGCGGCGACACCGCTGCTCGACGTCCGGGACGTCGTCGTGGACTACCGGCTGGCCCACCGCCGCACCTTCCGGGCGCTGAAGGGCGTCTCCCTCGCCATCGGCGCCGGCGAGTGCGTCGGCCTGGTGGGGGAGAGCGGCTCGGGCAAGTCGACCCTCGGCAAGGCCGTCCTGGGCCTGGCCGCGGTCTCGTCGGGGTCGATCACCTTCGACGGGGAGGACATCACGCACGCCGGCCGGGCCGACCGCCGGCGCCTGGCAAGCGACCTGCAGGTGGTCTTCCAGGACCCGTACGGCTCGCTGGACCCGACGATGAGCATCGGCGAGGTCCTCGCCGAGCCGCTGCGGGTGGGCGGCACCGACCGGGCCACCTGCCGCCGGCTGGTGGCCGAGGTGCTCGACCGCGTCCGGCTGCCGGCCGACACGGTGCACCGCTACCCGACGGAGTTCTCCGGCGGGCAGCGCCAGCGCATCGCGATCGCGCGGGCGCTGGTCCGGCGGCCGCGGCTGGTCATCTGCGACGAGCCGGTGAGCGCCCTGGACCTCACCACCCAGTCGGCCATCGTCGACCTGTTCATCGACCTGCAGCGCGAGACCGGCGTCTCCTACCTGTTCGTCTCCCACGACCTCGCGGTGGTCCGGCGGATCTGCCACCGGGTCTCGGTCATGTACGGCGGCGAGATCGTGGAGTCCGGCCCCGCCGACGTGGTCACCCAGGACCCGTCGCACCCCTACACGCAGCGGCTGCTGCTGGCCTCCCCGGTGGCCGACCCGGCCCGGCAGGCCGAGCGCCGGGCCCGGTGGCTGCAGCTGCGGGAGCCGGCCGGGGAGCGGCAGTAGGCTCCCCGGACATGCCGAAGATCATCGACCACGATCAGCGGCGGCGGGAGATCGTCGAGGTCGCGAAGAAGCTGATCGTCGAGGGTGGCTTCGAGGCCGCCACGATGCGCAGCATCGTGACCGCGGCCGGTTTCGCCAACGGGGCGCTCAAGCACTACTTCCCCAGCAAGGACAGCATCATCGCGGCGACGTTCGAGAGCGTGCTGGCCGAGACGGGCGAGCGGCTGGCCGCGCTGGACACCACGCAGAGCCCGGCGGAGCAGCTGCGCGGGTTCCTCCTGGCCACGCTGCCGATGGAGCCGCACGAGATCGCCTCGGGTCGGATCCTGCTGGCCCTGTGGGACCACTCGGTGGCCAATCCGGCGCTCGCCGACCGCTACCGCGAGCTGCTGACCGACTGGCGTGTCCAGCTGACCCAGCGGATCGCGGCGGTCCGCGACCGCGGTGAGCCGGCCGACGCGCCGGCGGTGGGGCTGCTCGCCGACGAGGTCATCTCGGTGGCGATCGGGGCCACCGTGACCAGCCTGATGTACCCGCCCGGGGAGCTGGTCGCGCGCCACCGCGCGTACGTCGACAGCTTCGTCGAGCGGGTCGCCGGCGCTGCCTGAGCACCTGGACGGCGGTCCGACGTAACGTCTACGCTCGTAGAATGACCGCTGTCACCCCCTCCGTCGCCGCCGACCGCATCCTTGCCACCGGGCCGGAGACGGGGCCGCCCGTCGTGCTGGTGCACGGCTTCGCCTCCACGGCCGCCGCGGACTGGCCGGCCGAGCGCTGGGCGGATCCGCTGGCGGCGGCCGGGCGGACGAGCCTGGTCGTCCACCTCCCCGGTCACGGCTCCGCCCCGGCCGTGACCTCGGCGGACGAGGTGACCACCGGCCGGGTGGTGCACCAGCTGGCCGAGGCCGTCGCCGGGGCCGTGGGTCCGGAGGTGGACCTGGTCGGCTACTCGCTCGGCGCCCGCCTGTGCTGGGACCTCGCCGCCGCGCCCGGGCTGCGCGTCCGCCGGCTGGTGCTCGGCGGGCTGAGCCCGATGGAGCCGTTCGGCATGGTCGACCTCGCGGCGGCGCGCGCCGCGGTGGCCGGGGGGCCCCGGCCGGCCGATCCGCTGACCGCGGTCATCGCGGGCATGGCCGGGCAGCCGGGGCGGGACGCGGCGTCGCTGCTCACCCTCGTCGAGGGGCTGGCCCGGGAGCCGTTCGACCCCGGGGTGCGGGTCCCGGCGGTGCCGACCCTGTTCCTCGCCGGTGTCGCCGACCCCATGGCGCAGGGCATCGAGACGGTCGCCGGCCGCGTGCCGGGTGCGCGGCTGGAGCAGGTGCCCGGCGACCACGGAGGCGCTCTCCAGGGGGATCCGTTCCGCGCCGCCGTCCTCGGCTTCCTGGGGATCGGCTGACGTCGTCCGCCGCCTCCCCCGTACCGGTGAGCCCGTGGCGCCCGGAGGGTGCGCGACGGCGGGGGAGGCGGCACGTGCGCCGTACGCTCGGCCGGTGAACAAGCAGGAGCGAACGTATACGATCCTGCGCGATCGCATCCACGCGGGCGACTACCAGCCGCTGGACCGGCTCAACATCGACGCGCTCGCCCGCGAGCTGGGCGTCAGCCCCATCCCGGTGCGCGAGGCGCTGCGGCGGCTGGAGGCCGAGGGCTGGGTCCAGTTCCGGCCCAACGCCGGCGCCGTCGTCGCCCCGGTCGACGCCACCTCCTGGGAGCAGGCGATGGTGGCCCTCGCCGTCCTCGAGGGTGCGGCCAGTGGCCAGGCCCAGCCGCGGCTGCGGAAGACCGACCTCACCCGGCTGCGGCGGCTGGCCGAGCAGATGGAGCAGGCCGCCGTCGCCGGCGACGCGCTGCGCTTCGGCACGCTCAACCGGCGCTTCCACGAGGCGATCGTCGGGCGGTGTGCCAACGAGGTGCTGCTCGACCTGCTGAAGCAGACCCACCGGCGGCTCGACCAGGTCCGCCGCACGATGTTCGTCTACCTGCCGGAGCGTTCGCGCGCGGCGCTCGCCGAGCACCAGCACCTGATCGGCCTGCTGGAGACCGGGGATCCGCAGCAGGTCGAGGAGTACGCGCGCTGGCACAAGCTGCAGACGGTGCAGGCCTACCAGGCCATCCACCAGGCGGCCTCGCGCGCCGACGAGCGCCCCGTGCGGCGCGCCGGGAGCCGGGCCGCCGGGCGCGGCTGATCCGCCGCGGCGGGGGGCGGGGGCGCCGCCCCGGGGACGCGTCCGGCGTGCCGTCCGGGGGGTTGTGCCGGCGGCGGGGGCGGGGCAGGATGCGGATATACTACAGTTGTAGATATACGATTCTGACCCTGCTCCCGGACGACGGAGGACCCCGTGGCCCAGCTCCACACCGTGCCGCAGGACGTCGACGCGGTGACCCGCGAGCTGGGGCACCGCCCCGGGAAGGTCGTCGCGGTCCACCTCAACTACCGCTCGCGAGCCGCCCAGCGCGGCCGGACCCCGGACACGCCGTCGTACTTCCTCAAGCCGTCGAGCTCGCTGACCGGCAGCGGTGTCGTGGCGCGGCCGGAGGGCACCGAACTGCTCGGGTTCGAGGGCGAGATCGCGCTGGTGATCGGGCGCACCGCCCGCGCCGTCCGCCCGGAGGAGGGCTGGTCGCACGTCGGCTGGGTCACCGCCGCCGACGACCTCGGCCTGTACGACCTGCGCGCCGCCGACCGCGGGTCCAACCTGCGGGCCAAGGGCGGCGACGGCTACACCCCGCTCGGCCCGCGGCTGCTGCCCGCGGCCGACCTCGACCCCGCCGGCCTGCGCGTGCGCACCTGGCTGGACGGTGAGCTGGTCCAGGACGGCACCACCGACACGCTGCTGTTCGACCTCGGCGCGCTGGTCGCCGACCTGTCGCGGCTGATGACCCTCGAGGTGGGCGACGTCGTCCTCACCGGCACGCCGGCCGGCGCCTCGGTCGCCGCGCCCGGGCAGGTGGTCGAGGTAGAGGTCTCCGACGGCGCCGGCCGCAGCACCGGGCGCCTGCGCACCGAGGTCGTCGACGGCGGCGAGCTCCCGCCCTGGGGCGCGCAGCCCCGGGTCGACGACGCGGTCCGCGCCGATGCGTGGGGCACGCCGCCGGCGGCGGCCGGCCTCGACCCCGATCTGCGGGACCGGCTCGGCCGGGTGGCGGTCGCCACGCTGTCGGTGCAGCTGCGCCGGCGCGGTTACGACGACGTCTCCGTCGACGGCGTCCACCCGCTGGTCCCCGGCCGGCGCATCGTCGGCACCGCCCGCACCCTGCGCTTCGTCCCCGCCCGCCCCGACCTCTTCGCCGCGCGCGGCGGCGGCTACAACGCGCAGAAGCGTGCCTTCGACTCGCTCGGCCCGGGCGAGGTGCTCGTCGTGGAGGCCCGCCGCGACGCCGGCGCCGGCACCCTCGGCGACATCCTCGCGCTGCGGGCGCGGGCCCGCGGCGCCGCGGGCGTGGTCACCGACGGCGCGGTCCGCGACGCCGCCGCGGTCGCGGCCGTCGGCCTGCCGGTGCACGCCGCCGGCGAGCACCCCGCCGTCCTCGGCCGCCGGCACGTGCCGTGGGAGACCGACGTGGCGGTGGCCTGCGGCGGCGCCACCGTGCAGGTCGGCGACGTGGTGGTCGCCGACGACGACGGCGTCGTCGTCATCCCGCCGGCGCTGGTCGCCGAGGTGCTCGCCGACGCCGAGCGGCAGGAGCGCGAGGAGGCCTGGATCGCCGAGCGCGTCGCCGAGGGCGCGGCCCTCGACGGCCTCTACCCGCTCGCCGGCGAGTGGCGGCGGCGCTACGACGCCGGCGCCTCCGACTGACCCCCCCGTTCCCCGCCCCCTCCCGAGAGGCCCCCATGAGGTACCGCTCCGACCCGGCGCAGATCCGGGGCTCGATCGCCCCCCTCGTCACCCCGTTCACCCCCACCGGCGCCGTCGACTCCGACGGCCTGCGCACCCTCGTGCGCTGGCAGCTGGCCTCCGGCACGCACGGCATCTCGCTGGGCGGGTCGACCGGGGAGCCCTCGGCGCAGTCGATCGCCGAGCGGGCCGAGGCGATCCGCACCGTCGCCGACGAGATCGGTGACCGGGTGCCGTTCGTGCCCGGCACCGGGTCGGCCAAGCTCGACGAGACCCTCGAGCTGACCGCCGCGGCGCGCGACGCCGGGGCCGACGCCGTCCTGGTCATCACCCCCTACTACGCCCGCCCCACCCAGGAGGCGCTCTACCGCTGGTACTCCACGGTGGCCCGGGAATTCCCCGACCTGCCGGTGGTGGCCTACAACGTCCCGTCGCGGACGGCGGTGGAGATCGCCCCGGAGACCATCGGCCGGCTGTTCCGCGACCACGACAACTTCGTCGGGGTCAAGGAGACGACCAAGGACTTCGAGCACTTCTCCCGGGTGCTCGCCGAGTGCGGGCCGGACCTGCTGGTCTGGTCGGGCATCGAGCTGCTGTGCCTGCCGGTGCTGTCGCTCGGCGGCGTCGGCTTCGTCTCGGCCCTGGCCAACATCGCCCCCGCCGCCGTCGCCGAGATGTACGAGGCGGCCGTGGCCGGCGACGACCGGCGGGCCCGCGAGCTGCACTACGGCGTCCACCCGCTGGTGGACCTGCTGTTCGTCGAGACCAACCCGGCGCCGGCCAAGTGGCTGCTCGCCCAGCGGGGCCTGCTGGTCAGCGACGCCGTGCGGCCGCCGCTGGTCCCGCTCACGACCGCCGGGCAGGAGCGGGTGCGCGGCCTCGCCGCCGCCGGCGAGCAGTACCTGACCCCCGCCGACGTCACCCCCGCCGACGTCACCCCCGCCGACGTCCCAGCCCCCGAGGGAACCCGATGACCGGCCAGCCGACCCCTGTCGCCGCCCCCCGCCGGCACGTGCCCGAGGGCCTGCCGAGCCACCTGCGGCACCACATCGACGGCGAGGCGCGCGACTCCGCCGGCGGCGAGGTGTTCGAGGTCCTGGACCCGGTGTCCAACACCACCTACGCCACCGCGGCGGCCGGCCAGGCGGCCGACGTCGACGCCGCGGTCCGGGCGGCCGGCCGCGCGTTCACCGACGGGCCGTGGCCGACGATGCTGCCCCGCGCCCGGGCCCGCGTGCTCAACCGGATCGCCGACCTGGTGGAGGCGCAGGACCGCCGGCTGGCCGAGCTGGAGACCTTCGACACCGGGCTGCCGATCACCCAGGCCCTGGGGCAGGCGCAGCGGGCGGCCGAGAACTTCCGCTTCTTCGCCGACGTCGTCGTCGCCCAGTCCGACGACGCCTACAAGGTGCCCGGCCGCCAGCTCAACTACGTCAACCGCAAGCCGGTCGGCGTCGCCGGGCTGATCACCCCCTGGAACACGCCGTTCATGCTCGAGTCCTGGAAGCTGGCCCCCGCGCTGGCCTCCGGCTGCACCGTGGTGCTCAAGCCCGCGGAGTTCACCCCGCTGTCGGCGAGCCTGTGGGCGGAGATCTTCACCGAGGCCGGCCTCCCGCGCGGGGTGTTCAACCTGGTCAACGGGATCGGCGAGGAGGCCGGCGCCGCGCTCGTCGAGCACCCGGGCACCCGGCTGATCTCCTTCACGGGGGAGACCACCACCGGGCAGACGATCTTCCGGTCGGCGGCCACGCACCTCAAGGGCCTGTCGATGGAGCTCGGCGGGAAGTCGCCGGTCGTCGTCTTCGACGACGCCGACCTCGCCGCCGCGCTGGACTCCTCGCTGTTCGGCGTCTTCTCGCTCAACGGCGAGCGGTGCACCGCCGGCTCGCGGATCCTCGTCCAGCGCACCGTCTACGACGAGTTCGTCGACCGGTACGCCGAGCGGGCCGCGCGGATCGTCGTCGGCGACCCGCACGACCCGGCCACCGAGGTCGGCGCGCTGGTGCACCCCGAGCACTACGAGCGGGTGCTCGGCTACGTGGCGGTCGGCAAGGAGGAGGGGCGCCTGGTGGCCGGTGGCGGCCGGCCGGCGCACCTGCCGGTGGGCAACTACCTCGCCCCCACCGTCTTCGCCGACGTGCCGCCCACCGCCCGGATCTTCCAGGAGGAGATCTTCGGCCCCGTCGTCGCGCTGACCCCCTTCGACGACGAGGCCGAGGCGATCGCCCTGGCCAACGACGTCCGGTACGGGCTGGCGGCCTACGTGTGGACCTCCGACCTGACCCGCGCGCACCGCGTGGCCCAGTCCATCGAGGCCGGGATGGTCTGGCTCAACTCGCACAACGTCCGGGACCTGCGCACGCCCTTCGGCGGCGTCAAGGCCTCCGGGCTGGGCCACGAGGGCGGCCACCGGTCCATCGACTTCTACACCGAGGAGCAGGCCGTCCACATCACCCTCGGCGACGTCCACACCACGCGCTTCGGTGCCCAGGCTGCGGCCCAGATCGACTACTGACCCCCGGAGGAGAGCACCGATGAGCGACCCGACCGCCACCCCCACCCCGCCCGACGTCATCCGCTGCGCCTACGCCGAGCTCGTCGTCACCGACCTGGCGAGGGCCCGGTGGTTCTACGTCGACGTCCTGGGCCTGGTCGTCACCGCCGAGACCGAGGACGCCCTCTACCTGCGCGCGTTCGAGGAGTACCTGCACCACTCGCTGGTGCTGCGCCGCGGGGACGTCGCCGCCTGCGCGCGGCTGGCCTACCGCGTCCGCTCGCCGCGCGAGCTCGACGCCGCGGAGGCCTACCACCGCGGCCTCGGCGTCCGCGTCGAGCGGGTGCCGGCCGGCACCTGCCGCGGCATCGGCGAGGCGGTGCGCGTGGAGGACCCGCTGGGCTTCCCGATCGAGTACTTCCACGACGCCGAGCACGTGGAGCGGTTCACCCAGCGCTACGACCTGCACGGGGCCGGTGCCATCAGCCGGCTGGACCACTTCAACATCGTCGTCCCCGACGTCCCGGCCGCCCAGCGGCACTACGAGGGGCTGGGGTTCCGGGTCTCGGAGGACATCGAGGACGCCGAGGGCACGGTCTACGCGGCGTGGATGTACCGCAAGTCCACCGTGCACGACATCGCCCTCACCGGCGGCGACGGGCCGCGGATGCACCACATCGCCTTCGCCACCCACGAGCGCAGCCAGATCCTGCACATCTGCGACAAGCTGGGCGCGCTGCGCCACTCCGACCGCATCGAGCGCGGGCCGGGGCGGCACGGGGTCTCCAACGCCTTCTACCTCTACCTGCGCGACCCCGACGGGCACCGGATCGAGATCTACACGCACGACTACTACACCGGTGACCCCGACAACCCGGTGATCACCTGGGACGTGCACGACAACCAGCGCCGTGACTGGTGGGGCAACCCCGTCGTGCCCTCCTGGTACGCCGAGGCCTCCACCGTGCTCGATCTCGACGGCGCCCCGCAGCCGCTGCAGGAGCGCACCGACGCGCGGGAGTCCGACGTGACGATCGGCGCCGACGGCTTCTCCTACACCCGGCCGGACGAGGCCGGCGGCGAGGCCCGCGGCTTCAAGGTCGGGCACCAGGTGTGACCGGCGGCGGCCGCCGCCCGGGGGCCGGGAGGTCGCCGTGGGCGGGGTGACCCTGGCCGGCCGGCCGGGGACCCGCCGCCCGGGGAGCGCGACCCTGCTGCTGCTCGGCCCCGCGCTCGTGGCGTCAGCCGCCTACGTCGACCCGGGCAACGTCGCGACCAACACCGCGGCCGGGGCCACGTACGGACACCTGCTGGTGTGGGTGGTCGTCGGGGCCAACGTCATGGCCGGGCTGGTGCAGTACCTCGCGGCCAAGCTCGGGGTCGTCACCGGCGCCTCGCTGCCCGAGGTGCTCCGCGACCGGATGTCGCGGCCGGTGCGGTGGGCCTACTGGGCGCAGGCCGAGGTGGTCACGATGGCCACCGACCTCGCCGAGGTGCTCGGCGGGGCGATCGCGCTGCACCTGCTGTTCGACCTCCCGCTGCTGTGGGGCGGGGTGATCACCGCGGGCGTGTCGATGCTGATCCTGCGCCTGGGCGGCCAGGGGCGGCCGCAGGGCCTGCAGACCGCCGTCCTCGCGATGCTCGCGGTGGTCTGCGTCGGCTTCGTGGCCGGCGTGGTGGTGGACCCGCCGGCGGCCGGCGACGTCGCCGGCGGGCTGGTGCCGCGCCTGGACGGCGCCGGCAGCCTGCTGCTGGTCGCCGGCATGCTGGGCGCGACGGTCATGCCGCACGCGGTCTACGCCCACTCGGCCCTGGCCGCCGAGGGGGGCGGGCGGGGCGGGGGGGGGCGGGGGGGGGGCGGCGGGGGGGGGGGGGCGCCCCCCGCGCGCGGCGGCGCCC
>NZ_JBJGZW010000018.1:0-96447 GCF_054050695.1 Blastococcus sp. SYSU D00820 | reverse complement strand
GGCAGCGTTCTCCGCGCCGTGGCACTCCGCTCAGCGCATGTGGGGGTAGGTGTGGTCGGTCGGCGGCACGAACGTCTCCTTGATCGTGCGGGCCGACGTCCAGCGCAGCAGGTTCTGGGCCGCGCCGGCCTTGTCGTTGGTGCCCGAGGCCCGGCCGCCGCCGAAGGGCTGCTGGCCCACGACGGCGCCGGTCGGCTTGTCGTTGACGTAGAAGTTGCCCGCGGCGAACCGCAGCACCCGCTGGGCGTGAGCGATCGCGGCGCGGTCCCGGGCGATCACCGCGCCGGTCAGCGCGTAGGGCGCCACCGACTCCAGCTGCGTCAGGACGGCGTCGTAGTCGGCGTCGTCGAACACGTGCACCGCCAGCACCGGCCCGAAGTACTCGGTGGTGAACACCTCGTGCTCCGGGTCGGTGCCCTCCACGATCGTCGGCCGCACGAACCAGCCCTCGGCGTCGTCGCAGCTGCCGCCGGCGACCACCGTCAGCGCGTCGTCGTCCCGCGCGCGGTCCAGCACCCGCGCCAGCTTGTCGAACGCCCGCCGGTCGATGACCGCGCCGAGGAAGTTCGCGAAGTCGGTGACGTCGCCCATCGGCAGCGCCTCGGTGCGGTCGACGAGGTCGTCGCGCAGCCGGGTCCACACGCTGCGGGGCACGTAGGCCCGGGACGCCGCGGAGCACTTCTGCCCCTGGTACTCGAAGGCGCCGCGGATCAGCGCGGTGCGCAGCACGTCGAGGTCGGCCGAGGGGTGGGCCACGACGAAGTCCTTGCCGCCGGTCTCCCCCACGATCCGGGGATAGGTGCGGTAGCCGGCGATGTTCTCCCCCACCGTGCGCCACAGGCGCTGGAAGACCGCGGTCGAGCCGGTGAAGTGGATGCCGGCGAGGTCGCGGTCGGCGAGGACGACGTCGGAGACCGCCGCCCCGTCCCCGGTCACCATGGTGATCACCCCCGGCGGCAGCCCGGCCGCCTCGAGCAGCTGCACGAGGAAGTGCGCGGCGAACTGCTGCGTGGGCGCCGGCTTCCAGACCACCGTGTTGCCCATCAGCGCCGGCGCGGTGGGCAGGTTGCCGGCGATCGCGGTGAAGTTGAACGGCGTGACCGCGTAGACCACGCCCTCCAGCGGCCGGTGGTCGGTGCGGTTCCAGCTGCCCGGCGCCGACTCGGGCTGCCCGGCCAGCACCTCGCGGGCGAAGTGCACGTTCCAGCGCCAGAAGTCGACCAGCTCGCAGGCGCTGTCGATCTCCGCCTGGGCGACGGTCTTGCTCTGGCCGAGCATCGTCGCGGCGTTGAGCGTCTGGCGCCACGGACCGGCCAGCAGGTCCGCGGCGCGGAGGAACACCGCGGCGCGGTCGTCGAACGCCAGGTCGCGCCACGCCGGCGCCGCGGCCTTCGCGCAGCGCAGCGCCTCCTCGGCGTCGGCGTGCGTGGCGTGCGCCCCGGTGCCGAGGACGGCGGCGTGCCGGTGCGGCTGGACGACGTCGAAGCGCTCGCCCCCGCCCAGCCGTCGGCGGCCGCCGAGGTCCATGGTCAGCTCCACCGGCTCGGCGGCGAGCTCGGCCAGCCGGATCTGCAGCTCGGCCCGCTCCGGCGAGCCGGGCGCGTAGGTGAGCACCGGCTCGTTGCGCGGCGGGGGCACGCGGGTGACGCCGTCCACGGGGACCTCCCTCAGGTCGTGGGCACCAGGGCACGCAGGAAGAAGCGCAGGTTGGCCGGCCGCTCGGCCAGGCGGCGGGCGAAGTAGCCGTACCAGTCGCGGCCGTAGGGCACGTAGGCGCGCACCCGGACGCCGGCGGCGGCCAGCCGGCGCTGCTCGTCGGTGCGGACGCCGTGCAGCATCTGCACCTCCCAGGAGTCCGGCGCGCGCCCGCACTCGGCGGCCAGCCGGCCGGCGATGCCGAGCAGCACCGGGTCGTGGCTGCCGACCATCGGGTACCCGGGCCCGCGCATCAGGACGCCGAGGCAGCGGGCGTAGGCGGCGTCGACCGCCCGGCGCCCCTGGAAGGCCACCGACGGCGGCTCGTCGTAGGCGCCCTTGACCAGCCGCACCCGCGAGCCGGGCACCGCCAGCGCCCGGACGTCGTCGAGCGTGCGGTGCAGCGCCGCCTGCAGCGCCACGCCGGTGGCCGGGTGCTCCCGGCGCAGCTCGGCGAGGACGGCGAGCGTGGCGCCGACGGTCGACGACTCCTCCATGTCCAGGGTGACCGTCGTGCCCAGGGCGGTGGCCGCCGCCACGACCGGGCGCACCAGGTCGAGGGCGAGGTCGGTGCCACCGGGCAGCGCGCGGCCGAACGCCGACAGCTTCACCGACACCTCCGCCGCCGGGCCGAGACCGAGCGGGGCCAGGCCCTCGAGCAGCGCGAGGCAGGCGTCGCGGGAGCGGCGCGCCTCGGCCGGGTCGGTGACGTCCTCGCCGAGGTGGTCGAGGGTCACCGCGATGCCCTCGCCGGTCACCCGGCGGACGACGGCCAGCGCCTCCTCCAGCGTCTCGCCGGCCACGAACCGGTCCACCACCGCACGGGTGACCGGCCAGCCGGTGACCGCGCGGCGCAGCGCCGGGCGGCGCGCGGCGGCCAGCAGCAGGGTGCGCGTCGACGGCATCCCGGCCTCCGGGGGTGCGGGGGGGTCCATGGTGCGCCGGATCGCGCGCTGTCCGCTCGCCGGCGGGCGCGGTGACCTACCCTCGGATGCAGATGCGTGCGGGAGGAGAGGCGTTGCCTCGAGATGCGGGGGGCGACGCCGACGTCCTCACGGTGCTGCGGTCCGCGACGGCCGCCGAGCACCAGCGGGTGGAGGACACCCTCGGCCTGATGGACCCGGAGATCACCCGGGACCGGCTGGTCGACGTCCTCGGCGGGATGCACGCCTTCTGGCGGGCCGCCGAGGACGGGCTCGACGCCTGGGCGCGGCGCTGCCCGGCCGACGCCGCCGTCCTCGACTGGGCGCGCCGCCGCCGGTCCGCCCTGTTCGCCGCCGACCTGCAGGCGCTCGGCGCCGGTGCCGACGACGGCGCGCGGCCGGAGCTGCCGGAGGTGCCCACCACCGACGACGCGCTGGGCCGGCTCTACGTGCTCGAGGGCTCCACCCTCGGGGGCACCTTCATCGACCGGCACCTGGCCGCGCTGCCGCACCTGGCGCCGGGCACCCGGCTGGGCGCCTTCTCCCCCTACGGCCCGGAGACCGGCGCCATGTGGCACGCCTTCCGCCGGGTCACCCGGGAGCACGTCGCCGCCGGCGGGGACGCCGGGCGCGTGGTCGCCGCCGCGCGGGAGACGTTCACCGTGCTCGCCGACTGGTGCGAGGGCGCGGTGCAGGGGACGCGCGGGTGAGCCATCCGGACGTCGACGTCGACCTGCTGCCCCCGGGCACCCCGATCGACCTGTCGAACTGCGAGCGCGAGCCGATCCACGTGCCCGGCAGCGTGCAGCCGCGCGGGGTGCTGCTGGCGGTGCGCGAGCCCGAGGGCGTCGTCGAGCAGGTCTCGGAGAACCTGGCCGGCCTGATCGGCGTCCCGTGGCGGGAGGCGCTGGGCCGGCCGCTGGCCGAGGTGCTGGGCGTGCCCGCGGCCGAGGCGGTCCTCCGCTCCGCCAGCGCGTTCGGCGACCTGCGGGAGCGCAACCCGGTCGAGCTGACATTGGAGGTCGACGGCAGCCCCGTGCCGGTCGACGCGATCCTGCACCGGGCGCTGCTGCGCTCCACCGCGGCCGGCGACGAGGTGCCGGCGACCGACCTGGTCATCGAGCTGGAGCCGGCTCACGGGCCGCGGCCGTTCTCCTTCCCGAACACCTACCAGGCGGTGCGCAGCACCGTCGGCGAGCTCAACCGGGCCAGCACGCTGCAGGAGCTCTACGACATCACCGCCCGCGCGGTGCGCACGCTGACCGGCTTCGACCGGGTGATGGTCTACCGCTACGACGCCGACTACAACGGCGAGGTCGTCGCCGAGGCCAGGGCCCCGCACCTCAACTCCTTCCTCGGCCTGCACTACCCGGCCTCGGACATCCCGGCGCAGGCCCGCGCGCTGTACGAGAAGAACTGGATCCGGCTGATCTCGGACGTCGACTACGTCCCCTCCCCCCTGCAGCCGGCCGCCCACCCGGCCACCGGCGCGCCGCTGGACCTCACCTACTCGACGCTGCGCAGCGTCTCCCCGATCCACCTCGAGTACCTGCGCAACATGGGCGTGCGCGCCTCGATGTCGATCTCGCTGCTGCGCGACGACCGGCTGTGGGGGCTCATCGCCTGCCACCACTACGACGGTCCGCACGCCCCGCCGTTCGCCACCCGCGCGGCGGCGGAGTTCCTCGGCTCCACCCTGTCGCTGCGGCTGGTCGACCGCGCCTCGGAGGAGGAGGTCGCCCGCGCCCTGCAGGTCCGCTCGACCCTGGCCTGGCTGACCGCCGCCACCCTCGACGAGGACCGCCCCCTCGCCGACACCCTGCTGGGCAGCCCGAACCTGCTGGACCTGCTGCCCGCCGACGGGGTCGCGGTGCGCCTGCAGGGCAGCACCGGCTGCAGCGGAGCGCCCCTGCCCGAGGGGCTGGCCGAGGCGATCGCGGCCTGGGCGGCGGCCACCGGCGAGGACGTCGTCGCCACCGACTCGCTGGCCGCCCTGGCACCGGAGCTCGACGCCCCCACCGACGTCGCCTGCGGGGTCCTGGTGCTGCCGCTCCCCGAGGGCCAGTACCTGCTGTGGCACCGCGGCGAGTCGGTGCAGCACATCGACTGGGGCGGCGATCCGCACAACAAGGCGATCGCCGAGCTCGAGGGCGACGAGGTGCGGCTGTCCCCGCGCAAGTCCTTCGAGCGCTGGCGGGAGACGGTGCGCGGCCGGTCCGAGGCGTGGACGCCGCAGCAGGTCGCCGAGGCCACCGAGCTGCGCACCCACCTGCTGGAGGCGCTCTACGCCCGCTCCCGCAGCATCGTCCGCGCCGCCGAGACCCTGCAGCGCAGCCTGCTGTCCGAGCCGCCGGCGCCCGACGGGCTGCAGATCGCCGTCCGCTACGTGCCGGCGACGCGGGAGGCCCAGGTCGGCGGCGACTGGTACGACGTCTTCGTCCAGCCCGACGGGTCGACGGTGTTCGTCATCGGCGACGTCGTCGGCCACGACATCGCCGCCGCGGCGGACATGGCGCAGCTGCGCGGACTGCTGCGCGGCATCGCCTTCGACAACGCCGAGGGCCCGGCCCGGGTGCTGTCCCGGCTGGACGCCGCGATCGAGGGACTGCGGCTGGGCGCGATGGCGACCGTGCTGGTCGGCCGGCTGGAGCAGACCGACGCCGAGCGCGCCGCCGGGGTCACCCGGCTGCGCTGGTCCAGCGCCGGGCACCTGCCGCCGGTCGTCACCGACCCCGACGGGCGGGCCACGGTGCTCACCGGCGAGCGCCCCGGCCTGCTGCTGGGCGTCGCCCCGGGGATGGCCCGCCGCGACGAGGAGACGGTGCTCCGCTCCGGCTCGACGGTGCTGCTCTACACCGACGGCCTGGTCGAGCGCCGCGACCAGGGCTTCGACGAGGGCGTCGACCGGCTGGCCGGCGCCCTCCCCGAGCTGCGCGATCTGCCGGTCGAGCAGCTGTGCGACGCGCTGCTCGACCGGCTGGTGCCGCAGGCCGCCGAGGACGACGTCGCGCTGGTGGCCGTCCGGCTCGGCTAGGGGTTCGAGAACTCCGCCGACAGCCCGTCGCCCTGGTCGCCGCCCTCGGCCGGCAGCGGGGCCTCGTCCTCCGCGGCGCGCACCTGCGCCTCGACGTCCTCCCCGCCGGCGGGGGCGCCGGTGCCCTGGGTGAGCTCGCCGAGCAGCCGCTCCTCGTCGGGGCGCAGGTCGCCGGCGCCCAGGTGGTCGCCGGGCTCGCCGGCGTCGGAGCCGGTCGCCATGGCCGACTCCAGCTCGGTGTCGAGGGCGGGGTCCTCCCCCGGGGTGCTCACGTCGCTCACCGCGGGAAGTTGGGCTCGAGCCGCGGCACGATCTGCATCTCCGGCACGAACGCCGACGGGTGCAGCGTGACCAGCGTGCGGACCATCTCGGCCACCGCGGCCGGCGGCATCATGAGGTGGGAGGGGATGCCCCACTGCTCCATCATCGGGGTGTCCATCGCGGCCGGGATGACGCTCTGCACCCGGCACGGGAAGGGCCGCTCGGTGCCGTCGTCGGCCTTCACGGCCTTCTCGCGCAGCTCCCGCTGGATGCACTTGGTGGCGTTGAGGAAGCCGGCCTTGGAGCCGTTGTAGGCGATCGCGCCGCTGCCGGAGGTGATCGCCGACAGCGACACGATGTGCACCACGTCGGCGGTGCGCCCCTCGGGCAGGTGCTGCACCCGCTTCATGAACTCGCTGGTCAGGAAGACCGGGCCCTCGCAGTTGACCGCCATGACCCGCTGGTAGTCGGCCAGGTCGATGTCGGTGATGTAGCCCGGCCGGTCGATGCCGGCGACGTTGACCAGGATGTCGAAGGCGTCGCCGTGCTGGTCGAACAGCTGCGCCACGACCGCGCGCCGGCTGGCGTCGTCGGTCACGTCGAGCGCGACCACGTCGGCCTTGCCGCCGGCCTCGCCGACCAGCTCGGCGGTGCGCTCGCTGCCGGCCTGGTCGATGTCGGCCACCGCCACGTGCGCACCGGCCTCGGCCAGCGCGACGCACGTCGCCCGGCCCAGCCCGCTGGCGCCCCCGGTCACCAGGGCGACCCGCCCGTCCAAGGCCCCGCTCGCGGCCATCCACGCCTCCCTCTCGAAGATCACGTACGTCGCCGACAGCCTCTCCCGAGATCGACCCGGCCGCAGGTCGAGGCGGGGTCAGCGGGGCCGGGCCCACACGTCGGCGAGGGTGACCGTCTCCAGGCCCCGCTCGTCGAGGACGCCGAGCAGCTGGTCGTAGACGGTGGTGACGGTCGGGTGGTTGGCGTGCCCGATGACGATCGACTGGGCGACCATCCACCGCCGCGCGGCGGCCATGAGCTCGTCGGCGGTGATCAGCCGGCCGTCGTCCAGGGTGCCGTTCCACATGACCGTGGTGGGGTGCCCGGCGTCGGCGGCGATCGCGTCGACCCGCGCGTCGTGCGCGCCGTACGGCGGCCGGAAGAACGGCGTGTCCGCGCCGAACGTCCGCCGGAGGAAGTCGCGGTTGCGGCCGATCTCGTCGGCCACGGCCGCGTCGTCCAGCGTGGTGAGGTCGGGATGGGACCAGGTGTGGTTGCCGAGCGCGATCTGCCCGGACTCCACCAGCGGGCGCAGCGCCCGGGCGTTGTCGGTCCAGGAGCCGTACCGGCCGTTGGGGAAGAACGTCATCCGGACGCCGGTGTCGCGGGCCAGCTGGACGAAGGCGGCGACCACCTCGGTGCTCACGCCGTCGTCGACGGTCAGCGCCAGCCGGGAGCCGGCGCCGGGCAGCCGGTCGACGACGCCCAGCGGCGGCGGGACGGTGCCCGGGGGCTGCACCGCCCGGGCCGCGGCGGGCACCGCCGGCGCGGGTGTCGCCGCCGGGACGGGGGCAGGGTCCTCGGCAGCGAGCTGCGTCGCGCCGCGCCCCACGGCGGTACCGGCCAGGCCGGCGGCCAGGAACATCAGGAAACGTCGGCGCTCCACCCGGCGGAAGCTAGGGCGGCGGTCCGGCGCGTCCCCGGCAGCGACACCAGCGCCCCCGCGCGGCCCTCACGCTGGGTCGCGCTCCGGCTACGTCGCAGCTCAGGCGGCCGGGAGCAGCCCCGCCTGCTCGATCAGCCGGGCCTGCTCCCGGCACCACGGGCTCCACGCGTCGCCCTCGGTCTCCTGCCGGCGCCGGAACGCCGCCCAGTCCAGCAGCTCCCACGCGCCGACCTCGGTCGGGTCGGGCGCCACCTCCCCGGCGTACCGGCCGAGGTAGACCGGGCAGACCTCGTTCTCCACCACGCCGCGGAACTCCGCGCGGTAGCGGTAGCCGGGCAGCGCCGGGCGGAGGTCGGCCACGGTCAGGCCGAGCTCGTAGCCGGCGCGGCGGGCGATCGCGGCGGCGTCGTCCTCCCCGGGGCCGGGGTGGCCGCAGACGGTGTTGGTCCACATGCCGGGGAAGGTCTGCTTGCCGTCGGCGCGGCGGGTGACCAGCAGCCGGCCGGCGTCGTCGAACAGGTACGCGGAGAAGGCGCGGTGCAGCGGCGTCTCGCCGTGGTGCACTAGCGGCTTGGGCATCGTGCCGATCGCCGTCCCGTCGTCGTCGACCAGCACGATCAGTTCTGCCGCGGGCGCCGTCACGCCCCCATCGTCCCCGACCGTGACCCGGCGCGCTGGCGGCGGACCGGGCAGAGTGGTGCGGTGGACAGCTTCCGACGCGACGGCATGGTGTTCGACGTCCGGGACGGCGGCCCGGCCGACGGTGAGCCGGTGGTGCTGCTGCACGGCTTCCCGCAGGACTCCGGCGCCTGGGACCGCATGGCACCGGTGCTGCACGGCGCCGGCCTGCGCACCCTCGCCCCCGACCAGCGCGGCTACTCCCCCAGCGCCCGGCCGGGGGGACGCGGCGCCTACCGGCTGCGCGAGGTCGCCGGCGACGTGCTGGCGCTGCTGGACGCCGCCGGGCTGGAGAGCGCGCACGTGGTGGGCCACGACTGGGGCGGGATCGTCGGCTGGGCGCTGGGCGCCTGGTACCCCGAGCGGCTGCGCACGCTGACCGCCCTGTCGGTGCCGCACCTCGCGGCGATGAGCAAGGCGATGGTGACCAGCGACCAGGCCCTGCGGTCGAGCTACATCGGCTTCTTCCAGCTGCCCGTCGTCCCGGAGCGGTTGCTGCTGGCCGGCGGCGGCGCGGCGCTGCGCCGCATGCTGCTGCGCGGCGGGCTGCCCGAGGAGCTGGTCGACCGGTACGTGCGGCGCATGCGCGAGCCGGGCGCGCTGACCGCCGCGCTGAACTGGTACCGGGCCCTGCCGCTGGGCGTGCGCGACCCGGTGGGCCGGGTGCGGGTGCCCACGCTGCACGTGTGGAGCACCGGCGACACCTTCCTCGGCCGGACGGCGACCGAGGCGACGGCGCAGTACGTGACCGCCCCCTACACGCTCGAGGTGCTGGAGGGCGTGACGCACTGGATCCCCGAGCTGGCCGCCGAGCGCACCGCGGAGCTGGTCATCGCCCACACCCGCAGTGGAGTGTGAGGGGCGAGGTTTCCTCGCCCTGCGCACTCCGCTAGCGCATCTGGCCGGCGCCGGCGTACGGGTACGGGCTGGTCAGCAGCGCGCCCTCGGCGAACCGGGACAGCCGGAAGTCCGACTCCGGCACGTCGGCGTCCGAGCTCTTCCCGTCGACGACGAGGTCGGCGACCAGCCGGCCCACCGCCGGGGAGATCTTGAACCCGTGCCCGCTGAAGCCGGCGGCGGCGATCAGCCCCTCGACCGGCGTCTCGGAGATGACCGGGTTGAAGTCGGGCGTGACGTCGTAGCAGCCGGCGTAGGTGCTGGCCACCGCCGCGTCGTCGAGCCCGGGGAACCGGTGCGCGATCTTGCCGACCGCCATCTCGAGGAAGTCCCCGGTGGCCCGGTCGAGGTAGTGGTCGGGGTCGGCCGGCTCCAGCTCGGCGAGGTCGCTGTTGCCGAAGAGCAGCTGCCCGCCGGTCTCGGGGCGGATGTACTGCAGCGACACCAGGTCGGAGAAGACCGGCACGTCGCCGACGTCGAGCCCCGGGTCCAGCAGCACGATCGCCTCGCGGTGCACGGTGATCGGCAGGTCGATGCCGTGCGCGGCCAGCAGCGGCACCGACCACGGGCCGGCGGCGACCACCACGGTGCCCGCGGCGATCGTCGTCCCGTCGGCGAGGCGGACGCCGGTGGCCCGGCCCCCGGAGACGAGCACCTCGGTGACGGTCGTCCCCTGCCGGATGCGGACGCCGTCGCGCCGGGCGGCCGCGGCGAAGGCCTGGGCGGTCGAGTAGGCGTCGCCGTAGCCACCGCGCGGCTCGTAGCCGAACGCGGCGAAGTCCGACAGGTCGGCGGCCGGCCACAGCGCGGCGACCGTGGCGGCGTCGACCTCCTCGGTCCGCACCCCGACGGCACGCTGGCCGGCCAGGCTGGCCCGCAGCGCCCCGACGTCGGCCTCCCCCACACCGACCACGTAGCCGGTCTGCCGGAAGCCGATGTCGGTGCCGAGCAGCTCCTCGGCCCGCTCGAAGACCTCGAGGCCGTGGTTGGCCATCGCGGCCAGCGAGGTCACGCCGTAGTGGCAGCGGACGATGCCGCTGGACTTGCCGGTCATGCCCGAGCCGACGGTGTCCCGCTCGCAGACGACGACGTCGGTCACGCCGCGGGCGGCCAGCGCCCACGCGGTGGCCGCGCCCTCCAGCCCGCCGCCGACGACGACCACGTCCGCGCTGCTGGTCACAGGGAGCGCCCCGGGATCCACGACGTGCCGGCCAGCGGCACCCGCGCCATCGCGGCGGCCTCGATGGTCAGCGCGACGAGGTCCTCGGGCTCCAGCGAGTGCAGGTGCGCCTTGCCGCAGGCGCGGGCGATGACCTGCGCCTCCATCGTCATGACGCGGATGAAGTTGGCCAGCCGGCGGCCGCCGACGACCGGGTCGAGCCGGGCGGCGAGCTCGTCGTCCTGGGTGGTGATGCCGGCCGGGTCGCGGCCGGCCTGCCAGTCGTCGTAGAAGCCGGCCGCCGAGCCCAGGGCCCGGTACTCCTCGTCCAGGTGCGGGGAGTTGTCGCCGAGGGCGATCAGCGCCGCGGTGCCGATGGCCACGGCGTCGGCGCCGAGCGCCATGCACTTGGCCAGGTCGGCGCCGCTGCGGATGCCGCCGGAGACGATCAGCTGCACCCGCCGGTGCAGCCCCTCCTCCTGCAGGGCCTGCACCGCCTGCGGCAGCGCGGCGAGGGTCGGGATGCCGACGTGCTCGATGAAGACGTCCTGGGTGGCCGCCGTCCCGCCCTGCATGCCGTCGAGCACGATGACGTCGGCGCCGGCCTTGGCCGCCAGCTTGACGTCGTAGTAGGTGCGGCTGGCGCCGATCTTGACGTAGACCGGCTTCTCCCAGTCGGTGATCTCCCGCAGCTCCCGGATCTTGATCTCCAGGTCGTCGGGACCGGTCCAGTCGGGGTGCCGGCAGGCGCTGCGCTGGTCGACGCCCATCGGCAGGGTGCGCATGCCGGCCACCCGCTCGGTGATCTTCTGGCCCAGCAGCATCCCGCCTCCGCCGGGCTTGGCCCCTTGGCCGAGCACCACCTCGATGGCGTCGGCGGCCCGCAGGTGGTCGGGGTTCATGCCGTAGCGCGAGGGCAGGTACTGGTAGACGAGGTGCTTGGACTGGCCGCGCTCCTCCGGCGTCATCCCGCCGTCGCCGGTGGTGGTCGACGTCCCGACCTCGCTGGCGCCCCGGCCGAGGGCCTCCTTGGCGCGGCCGGACAGCGCGCCGAAGCTCATCCCGGCGATGGTCACCGGGGTGGACAGGTGCAGCGGGTAGGTGGCGTTGCGGTCGCCGAGGACGACGTCGGTGTCACACCGCTCGCGGTAGCCCTCCAGCGGGTAGCGGGACATGCTCGCGCCGAGGAAGAGCAGGTCGTCGAAGTGCGGCACCTTGCGCTTGGCGCCGCCGCCGCGGATGTCGTAGATGCCGGTCTCGGCGGCGCGCTGGATCTCGGCGATGGTGGAGCGGTCGAAGGTCGCGGATTCACGGAGCACGGGTCGTCCCCTCAGTACGCCGAGGCGTGGTCGATCGAGAAGTTGTAGAGCTGACGGGCCGAGCCGTACCGGCGGAAGTCGCGGGGGTCGGCGTCCAGGCCCGCGGCCGCGAGCAGCCCGGTGAGCTCGGCGAGGTGCTCGGCGCGGACCTCCTTCTCGACGCAGTCGGCGCCCAGGCTCTTCACCGAACCGGCCACGTAGATCCGGGCCTCGTAGAGCGAGTCACCCAGCGCGTCGCCGGCGTCGCCGCAGACGACCAGCCGGCCGGCCTGGCCCATGAACGCGCTCATGTGCCCGACGTCGCCGCCGACGACGATGTCCACGCCCTTCATCGAGATGCCGCAGCGGGCCGCGGCCGAGCCCTCGACCACCAGCAGCCCGCCGTGCGCGGTGGCGCCGGCCGACTGCGAGGCGTTGCCGCGCACCCGCACGGTGCCGCTCATCATGTTCTCGGCCACGCCCACCCCGGCGTTGCCGTGCACGGTGACCGAGGCGGTCTTGTTCATGCCGGCGCAGTAGTAGCCGACGTGCCCGTCGACCTCCACCGTCACGTCGGCGTCCAGGCCGACGGCGATGCTGTGCCGGCCGTCGGGGTGCGTGACCCGCCAGACCGGCGACTTGTCGGCCACGTCGAGGGCGTGCAGGGCGGCGTTCAGCTCCCGCACCCCGGAGACCGACAGGTCCACCACCGCCGGCTCCACGGCGGTCTCCGTCAGCGCTGCCATGCGTACACCTCTTCCGGCTCGGGCTCGAAGATGCGGGCGGTCTCGATGCCGGGCAGGCCGGCCAGGGCGCGGTACTCCGACGCCATCGCGACCCACTGCGGGGTCTCGGCGACCACGGCGGGCTTGCAGGCGATCGCGTCGCGGACCACCGCGAAGCTGTCCCGGGTGCTGACCAGCAGCGTGTAGAAGCCGTCGAACCGCTCGCACAGCAGCTTCAGCGACTTCTCCAGGTCGTACCCGGCGGCCAGCTGGGCGGCGACGAAGCGGGCGCCGACCTCGGAGTCGTTGTCGCTGTCGAACACCGCGCCGCCGGCGACCAGCTCGCGGCGGATCGTGGCGTGGTTGGCGAAGGAGCCGTTGTGCACCAGGCACTGGTCGGCGCCGACCGAGAACGGGTGGCAGTGCGCCGGGGTGACGGCGGACTCGGTGGCCATCCGGGTGTGCGCCACGCCCTGCCAGCCCTGCGCCCGCGCCAGGCCGAACTCGGCGGCCAGCGTCTGCGGGTGGCCGACGCCCTTGAGGACGGCGACGTCGGGGCCCTGCCCGATCACCAGGGCGCCGGGCACCGCGGTGCGGACGGCGGCCACCAGGGCGTCGACGTCGGCGGCGGCGTGCACCACCAGCGTCTGGCCGGCGTCGACCACCTGGACATCGGTGAGCACCGCGCGGACGGCGTCGCGCACGTGGTCCGCCGTCCGGCCGCCGGGCAGGAGCGAGACGGTGGCACGCCCCTCGGGCGACCAGCGCGGATCCCCGTAGACGGCGACGCCGGCGGAGTCCGGTCCGCGCTCGGTGACCTGGCACAGCATCCCGGTCAGCAGCTCGCCGAGCCGGGGGTACAGCGAGGGCTCCCGCAGGTGGAGCCCGACGATCCCGCACATGTCGTCCCTCTCCCGTCTCAGAAGGCGGTCACGTAGCGGTCGACCTCCCAGGGGGTCACCTGCCCGTGCCACTCGAAGAACTCGTCGCGCTTGAGCCCGGCGAAGTAGGCGCAGACGCCGGGCCCGGCCGCGTCGAGGGCGCCGGCGACGACCGGATCGGCCTCCAGCGCCTCGACCGCGTGCAGCAGCGTCGGCGGCAGCGGCGCGCTGCTCGTCGTCCCCGGGTCGCCGGGGTCCAGCCCGCGGACGACGCCGTCCAGCCCGGCGGCCAGCGCCGCGGCGACCGCGAGGTAGGGGTTGGCCGAGCCGTCGCCGCCGCGCAGCTCCACCCGGTTGCCGTCGGGGACGCGCAGCAGGTGGGTGCGGTCGTTGCCGCCGTAGGTGGCGGTGCGCGGCGACCAGGTGGCGCCCGAGCGGGGGTTGGCCGCGCCGGTGCGCTTGTAGGAGTTGACCGTGGGGCCGAGCACCGCCTGCAGACCGCACGCGTGCTCGAGCAGGCCGGCGACGAAGGAGTACGCCAGCGGCGACAGCCCCAGCCCGCGCGCGTCGGCGCCCTCGGGGAAGGCCGGGGCGCCGTCCCGCCACAGCGACAGGTGCAGGTGCAGGCCGCTGCCGGTGCGGTCGGTGAACGGCTTGGGCATGAACGTGGCGGTCATGCCGCGCTGCTCGGCCATGACCGAGAGCAGGTACCGCAGGGTCACCACCCGGTCGGCGGTGGTCAGCGCGTCGGCGTAGGCGAAGTTCTGCTCGAACTGGCCGTTGCCGTCCTCGTGGTCGTTGGCGTAGTTGCCCCAGCCCAGGCCGTTCATCGCCCGCGAGACGGCGGTGAGGTGGTCGTACATGCGGGTCAGGCCGCGGGCGTCGTAGCAGGGCCGGGCGGCGGTGTCCCTGGTGTCGGCCGGGGCGAGCGCGCCGTCGGGACCGCGGGCGACCAGGAAGTACTCGACCTCGGCGCCGACCATGAGCTCCAGGCCCTGCGCTGCGGCGCGGGCCAACTGCTCCTTGAGGATCACCCGCGGCGCGTACGGCCAGGGCCGGCCCTCGACGTGCGGATCACAGTGCACGATCGCCAGGCCCGGCTGGAGGAAGGGCACCGGCATGTAGGACGTCGGGTCCGGCACCGCCATGACGTCGGGGTCCCTGGGCTCCTGGCCCAGCGCGCCGACGGCGTAGCCGGCGAACCCGACGCCGTCGGTCTGCAGCTCCTCGACGGCCTCGATCGGCACCAGCTTGGCGCAGGGCTTGCCGACCAGGTCGACGAAGAGCGCCATGACGAACTCGATGCCGTCGGCGCGGGCGCGGGTGGCCAGGTCCGGCACGGTGCCGGGCACGGGGTCGAGGGCGGGCAGCCCGGCGCGCGCCGGCGCGGGCGGTGCGGCGGTGATCGACACGGGATCCTCCTGGCGGGTCGTCCACTGATGTGAACCGCTGTCACCTCAGAGGAAACCCGTCCGGCGTTACCGCGCGGTTTCCGGCGCGGGGAGATCTGGTTGCCCGTCGTCCCGCCGTCCGCAGCGCGCCGACGCCGGCCGCACCCACCCGCAGTGCGTGCGTTCCTCGCGCATCGCGGGCGCTGCAGCACCGGCAGTGCACGAGCAGCACCGGCGATCCCGCCACCCGCCCCGGCGCGCCTGGGGCCGACCTCGCGCTCCGGCAGCGCGAGCAGCACCCCGGGAGCGGCTGCTCAGCCGGCGCGCAGCCAGTCCACCGCGGCGCCGCGCAGCCGGGTCAGCCCCTTGTAGTCGGCCATGTCGTCGGGCAGCTCGGCCAGCACCTCGCCCAGCCGCCGGCGCCACTCCGGCACGGCGGCCAGCTCCCGCAGCGACACCAGGTACGTGCGGATGAGGAAGCAGACGGCGTTCGAGACGCCGAGCCGCAGCAGGTGCTGCACCTCGACCCGCAGGTGCAGCCGGTCGGGCAGCGCCGGGTCGGCGGCGATCCCCCAGCGCTGCGGCGCCCACTCCGACCGGGCCTCGGTGGAGGTGTCCAGCCGCCGGTCGACCGTCATCGACCAGTTGGTGCGGCGGTAGGCCTCGCCCGGCTGCAGCCGCATGAGGAACTGCTCGGCCCGGGTGATGACGCCGGTCTCGTGCACCCGCGGCACCGGCCCGTGCACCTCGCGGAAGCGCATGCCGACGTCGAAGCCCATCGACCAGTCGGCGGCGAAGGTGACCAGCCCGGCGTCGGCCCACAGCGAGCCCTCGCGCTGGTCGAGCAGGACGACGTCCTCCTGCACCTGGCTGCCGAGGAAGAACAGCGGACCGCCGGGCAGCGAGTCGTCGTCACCCACCCGGAAGCTGGTCGAGGTGCCGATCAGGTCGTTGCGCCAGTACCAGCGGTCGCCGCGCTCGGCCAGCGACATGACGCCGGGATGGGCGGCGGCCAGCTCCGGCAGCAGGGTGGTCAGCGCGTCCCAGGCGGCGATCCGCATGTGCGGCAGCTCCGCGCAGCGCGTCGGGTCGGCGGCGAGCACCTCCCGGCGCAGCGCCAGCTCGGCGGCGCACTCGTCGTCGACGTCGAGCAGCCGGGCACCCCAGCTCCCGGCCGCCGTGGCCACCGGCCGGCGCGCCGGCTCCACGTTGGTCGAGTACCGGTAGGCGTCGGCCGCGAACGGGAAGGGGAAGCGGGCCAGCCGCGCCGAGACGCGGGGCAGCGAGGTGGTCACAGGTCCAGCTCCAGTTCGTCGTCCAGGCTGCGGGAGACGCAGCACATGACCGCGTCGCCGGCGGCACGCTCGGCCTCGGACAGGTAGAGGTCGCGGTGCAGGGGACGGCCGGCGGTGACCGGCACCCGGCACTCGCCGCAGACGCCCTGCCGGCACATGCTCGGGACGGCGACGCCCGCACCCTCCAGCGCCGCCAGCAGGCTCGTGCCCGCGGGCACCGCCACCGCCGCGCCGGAGCGGGCCAGCCGCGCGGTGAACGGCCGGCCGGGGTCGAGGTCGGCGGCGGCGAAGCGCTCGGCGTGCACCCGCTGCTCGGGCCAGCCCAGCGCGGCCGCGGTCTCCTCGACGAAGGCGATCAGCGGCGCCGGCCCGCAGACGTACACGTGCGTGCCGATCGGCTGGTCGGCCAGCGCGGCGCGGACGACGTCCCGGAGCTCCGCGGTGGACTCGTGCACCGACACCCGGTCGCCGCACAGCGCGGCCAGCTCCGCCACGTGCGCCCCGGCGCCGGGCCGGTGCCCGTAGAGCAGCCGGAACGACCGCGACCACCGGACCGCGGCGCGGGCGTGCGACAGCAGCGGGGTGATCCCGATGCCGCCGGCCACCAGCAGGGAGTGCCGCGCGGTCGAGACCGGCGCGAAGGCGCTGCGCGGCCCCGCCGCGGCGACCAGGTCGCCCACCGCCAGCCGGTGCACCGCGGCCGAGCCGCCCGCGCCGTCGGGACACAGCAGCACCGAGATGCGGTACTCCGCCGCCGGGCTGCCGTCGCCGGTGAGCGAGTAGGCGTTGCGCCGCTCCCCCAGCGTCAGCACCAGGTGGCTGCCGGGCGGATGGCCGGGCAGCAGCGCCCCGCCGGGGTCGCGCAGCGCCAGCGTGCGGATGCCGGGCGCAGCCTCGGCGACGGCGGCGACCTCGAGCACCCGGCCCGGCGCCTCCCCCGCGCCGGCCCGGGGTGCACCGGACAGGACGGCGGTCACGCCACCCCCGCGGCGTCCGGCGTCGACCCGAGGTAGGTGCCGGTCCGGCGCGAGACGTGGCCGTGCACCTGCAGCCGCCGCCCGCAGCCCGCGCAGGGCAGCTCGCCCCCGACGGGGACCGCCCGGTCGGTGGTGGTGCGGCAGTGCGCGCAGTGCACCCGCCGGCGCTCGGTGCTCGTGACGGCGACCCGGATCTCGGCGTCCAGCAGCCCCAGCCCGGTGACCACCGCCCGCGCGGCGAGGACGTCGACCTCCGGGCCGGCCAGCATCAGCCGCCAGCCCACCCGGGCCCGCGCCACCTGCCCGGCCAGCTCCGCCAGCGCGGCGTCGTCGGCGCGCTCGGCGGTCGAGACCGCGACCACCGACCCCGGCCGCGCCTGCTGCTCCCACTCGCGGACCACCGCCGCCCCGGCCGCGCCGAAGCCGACCAGGCTGACCGTGCGGCCGGCCGGGTCCACCGGCTCGGGCGCGGCCGGCCACCGCGGCACGCTGCTGTGCTGGGGGGTCATGGCCCTGCCTTCCCTGTCCACTGGCGGTGGACGGACGCTACGACCGGTGGACCCCCGAAGGGGTTACCGAGCCGTTACGTTCTCGTCGCCGCACCGTCCGGGGCCCGGTGCCGCACCTATGCTCGCCCGGTGGAGGTCTCCCCGGAGCACGTTCCGCACGACGACGTACCCAGCGGGCACCTCGAGGACGTCATCGCCCGGCGGGTGCGCGAGCTGCGGCTGGCCAAGGGCATCTCCCTGGCCGACCTCGCCCGGATCACGGGCATGAGCAAGGCGATGCTCTCCAAGATCGAGAACGCCCAGACCTCCTGCAGCCTGTCCAGCCTGGCGCGCCTGGCCGAGGGGCTGGCAGTGCCGGTCACCGCCCTGTTCCGCGGGGTGGACGCCGACCGCGAGGCGGTGTTCACCCCGGCCGGCCAGGGGGCGCGGATCGTGCGCCGCGGGAGCAACGTCGGCCACCTCTACCAGGTGCTGGGCACGCTGCGGGGCGAGCACAAGCGGCTGGAGCCGCTGCTGGTCACCCTCACCGAGGCCAGCGAGGTCTTCCCGCTGTTCCAGCACGCCGGAACCGAGTTCATCCACATGCTCGAGGGCGCGATGGTCTACGGCCACGGCGAGGCCCGCTACGAGATGCGGGCCGGCGACTCGCTGGTCTTCGACGGCGAGGGCCCGCACGGCCCGGCCGAGCTGCTGGAGCTGCCGATCCGCTTCCTCGCCGTCACCGGTTTCGGCCACGTGGTGTGACCGAACGCCTCGCGTGAGCCCGCGCCGCGCGGGGTAGCCAGCGCGGCCATGAGCCCCGACGCGACCGCCCCGGCCACCCGCGCCGAGCGCCTCGACCGGCTGCCCTTCACCCGCCAGCACGGCCGGCTGGTCGTCGGCTCCGGGGTGGGCTGGGCGCTGGACGCCATGGACGTCGGGCTCATCTCCTTCGTCATGGCCGCCCTCGCCGTGCAGTGGGGCCTCGGCGACACCGAGCTGTCGTGGATCGGCTCGATCGGCTTCGTCGGCATGGCACTGGGCGCCACCCTCGGCGGGCTGCTGGCCGACCGGTTCGGCCGGCGGCAGGTCTTCGCGGTCACCCTCCTGGTGTTCGGCGTGGCCACCGGTGCGGCCGCCCTCTCGTGGTCGGTCGCCTCGCTGCTGGTGTTCCGCTTCCTCATCGGGCTCGGCCTGGGCGCGGAGCTGCCGGTGGCCTCCACGCTGGTGAGCGAGTACGCCCCGGCCCGGCTGCGCGGCCGGGTGGTCGTCGCGCTCGAGGCGTTCTGGGCGGTCGGCTGGCTGCTCGCGGCGCTGATCGGCTACCTCGTGGTGCCCGCGTCGGCCGACGGCTGGCGGTGGGCGCTGGCCCTCGGCGCCGTTCCGGCGCTCTACGCCGTCGTCGTGCGGCGGGGGCTGCCGGAGTCGGTGCGGTTCCTGGAGCTGCGCGGCCGGGTGGAGGAGGCCGAGGCGGCGGTGCGCCGCTTCGAGTCCGCCGCGGGCGTGCCGGCGGTGCCGTCGCCGCCGCCGCGGCCGGTGCCCGCCCCCGGTCCGCGCGCCCTGTGGGCGCCGGGCACCCGCGGCCGGACGGCGGCGCTGTGGGCGGTCTGGTTCGGCATCAACTTCGCCTACTACGGCGCCTTCATCTGGCTGCCGAGCCTGCTGGTCGCCTCCGGCTTCTCGCTGGTCCGGTCCTTCGGCTACACGCTCGTGATCACCCTGGCCCAGCTGCCCGGTTACGCCGTGGCCGCGCTGCTGATCGAGCGCTGGGGGCGGCGGCGCACGCTCGTGGTGTTCCTGGCCGGCTCCGCGGTCGGGGCGGGGCTGTTCGCGCTGGCCGCCGGGGACACCGCCGTCCTGGTCACCGGCATGGTGCTGTCCTTCTTCAACCTCGGTGCCTGGGGCGCGGTGTACGCGGTGACCCCGGAGGTCTACCCGACCGCGTTGCGCGGCACCGGGGCCGGCGCGGCGGCCGGTTTCGGCCGGATCGCCTCCATCGCCGCGCCGCTGTGCGTGCCCCCGCTGCTGGACCTCGGCGGCACCGGGCTGGTGTTCGGCACCTTCGCCGCGGCGTTCGTGCTGGCCGCGATCGCCTCGTGGGCGCTGCCGGAGCTGCGCGGCCGGGCACTGGAGGAGTCGCCGGACCCCGCTCCCGTCGGCGTGCACTGAGCTGCCGACGGCCGGAGGCCGGCCCCGCGGGTGCGGGACCGGCCTCCGTCGTGCGACGTGGGGTCAGCCGGCCGGGGTCGCCTCGGTCCGGGTGATCCGCTCGGCCGAGGCGATGACCGCCTCCGGCGTCGGGCCGGCGCCGGGGGTGTGGATCTTCCCCTCGGCGTCGTAGGCCACCTCGGCGTGCTCCACCAGGTCCACGCCGCGGGCCTCGTCCTCCGCGGTCAGCCGCAGGCCCAGGGTCTTCTGCACCGCCAGGGCGATGAGCAGGGTGACGACGAAGGAGTAGCCGAGCACCGCCACCGCGGCGACCGCCTGCGTGCCGAGCAGGCCGAACCCGCCGCCGTAGAGGAGGCCGGCCCGGCCGCTGGGCGCCTCGGCGGTGCCGAGGAACCCGACCAGCAGCGTGCCGATCACGCCGCCGACGAGGTGGACGCCGACGACGTCGAGGGAGTCGTCGTAGCCGAACCGGTACTTCAGCGAGATCGCCAGCGGGCAGATCGCGCCGGCGATCGCGCCGACGGCGAGCGCCCCCAGCGGGCTGACCGCGCCGCAGGCGGGGGTGATGGCGACCAGGCCGGCGATCGCGCCGGACATGCCGCCGAGCGTGGTGGCGTGGCCGTCGCGCAGCCGCTCGACCAGCAGCCAGGCCAGCACCGCCGCGCAGGTGGCGTTGAAGGTGGTGAGCATGACGACCGACGCGCTGTTGCCGGCGGCCAGCGCCGAGCCGCCGTTGAAGCCGAACCAGCCGAACCACAGGATGCCGGCGCCGAGCGCGACCAGCGGCAGGCTGTTGGGGCGGGCCTGCCGCGGCCAGCCGGCGCGCTTGCCCACCACCAGGACGACGGCCAGCGCGCCGATGCCGGCGTTGATGTGCACCGCGGTGCCGCCGGCGAAGTCGACCGCGCCGAGGGTGTTGGCGATCCATCCGCCCTGCAGGCTGCCGTCGGGCGCGTCGAAGGCGAACACCCAGTGCGCGACCGGGAAGTAGACCAGCGCCGCCCACAGGCCGGCGAACACCAGCCACGGGCCGAAGCGCACGCGGTCGGAGACCGCCCCGGCGATCAGCGCGGTGGTGATGACGGCGAACAGCGCCTGGAAGACCGCGACCAGGGCCGGGGGGAGCGCCGCGCTCTCGTCGCCGGCGAGCAGGTCGCCGAGCCCCATGTGCTCGGTCACGTCGCCCAGCAGGCCCAGGCCGCCGTAGGAGTCGCCGAAGACGGCGGAGAAGCCGAACAGCGTCCAGAGGACGCCGACGACGGCGACGGCTCCGAACACCATCATGATCATGTTCAGGACCGAGCGGGAGCCGACCATGCCGCCGTAGAACAGCGCCAGGCCCGGGATCATGAGCGCGACCGCCATCGTGGCGGCGAGGATGAATGCGGTACTGCCGACGTCCACGGCGTTCCTCTCGTCTACTGGGAGTGGTCCCTGTCCCGTGGGAGTAGACGACGCAGACGTTGCCGCTGAGCGCCGGGAACGGTGACGTTCGTGTTGCGGTGCGCCCCCGCGGAGGCCCCGCGTCAGGCCGGGCCCGCGCCCCCGTCGTCGGGGACGACGGCGACCCGGACGGCGGCCTCGGGCACGCCGAGCCGCAGCGCGGTCTCCCGCGCGGCCGCGACGTCCTCGGCCGGGCCGGCGAGCATGAGGTCGCAGTCGTCACCGCCGGTGCGGGCGACCCAGCGCTCGAGTTCGGCGAGGGCCACCTCGTCGGCCCGCTGGGCGGCCGCCCAGCCGACCGGTGTGCCGGCCGGGATCTCGGCGAGCCAGCCGCGGACCACCCGCATCCCGCCCCGACCGATGCCGAGCATCCCGACCGGACGGCTGCCGGCGCGGTCGGGGTGGCGCTCGGTACGGGCGACGGCGGAGGAGCGGTGCGACATGGGGACTCCGGGGAAGCTCGGCCGCTGCTGGTCGGGCCACAGTAGGGCCCAAAGACCCGGTCGTGGTTACCGGATCGTTACATCCCCTCCCTCTCCGTGCCCACACCGGGGGGCCGGTTGTTTTCCGGGACCTGCCCCGGGGGCGGCGTGTCGCCGGGGACGCGCGGGTAGCGGCGGGGCATGCCTGAGCTCAGCCGCGACCACCTGCAGGGCCTCCGGATCGCCGTCACCGGCGCCAGTGGCAACGTCGGCAGCGCGCTGCTGCGGCGGCTGGCCGGCACCGGCGTCGCCGAGGTGCGCGGGCTGGCCCGTCGGCAGCCGCCGGAGGTGCCGCCCTACGACGGCGTGCGGTGGCACCTCGGCGACCTGGGCGAGACCGCGGTGGAGGAGGTGCTGCCGGCGTTCCTGGAGGGGGTCGACGCCGTCGTCCACCTGGCGTGGGCGCTGCAGCCCGGCCGCCACCCCGAGCAGCTGCACCGGGTCAACGTCGAGGGCACCGAGCGGCTGGCCCGCGCGGCCGCCGCCGCCGGGGTGGCGCAATTCGTGCACATGTCCTCCCTCGGCGCCTACGCTCCCGGCGCGCGCGGGCAGGCGGTGGCCGAGGACTGGCCGATCACCGGCATCCCGAGCTCCCAGTACAGCCGGGACAAGAGCCAGGCCGAGCGGGTCGTGCGGCAGGTGTTCGCCCGCTCGCCCGAGGTCACGCTCACCGTCGTCCGGCCGACCCTGGTGCTGCAGCCGCAGGCGGCCGGCGAGATCGGCCGCTACTTCCTCGGCCCGCTGCTCTACGGCGCGGCCCGGATGCTGCCGGCGTCGGTGACGCGGGTGGTGCCCCTCCCCCTGCCCGCCGTCCGGGTCGGCTTCGTGCACGCCGACGACGTCGCCGACGCCCTCGCGCGCATGCTCGACCGCCGTGCCCCCGGGCCGTTCAACCTCGCCGCCGAGCCCACCCTCGACGCCGCCGGCATCGCCCGCGCGCTCGGCGGCCGGCGGGTGCCGGTGCCCGCGGTGGCGCTGCGGACGGCGCTGTCGGCCGCCTTCCACGCGCACCTCGTGCCCACCGAGCCCGGCTGGCTCGACCTGGGCACCCAGGCGCCCGCGCTGGACACCACCCGGGCCCGCACGCTGCTGGACTGGACGCCGGCCCACCCCGGCGACGACGTGCTGGCCCAGTTCGTCCGGGCGCTGCTGGCCGGCACCGGCAGCGAGGGGCCGCTGCTCACCCCGGCCGGCGGGGAGCGGCTCGACCCCGCCGGCGACCCGGCGAACGCGCCGGGCTAGCCGGCCCGCGGCGCCACGAACAGGCCCTCGGCCTCGGCCAGCACGGTGCCCGGGGCCCCCTCGGCGACCAGCCGGGCGGTCGCCGAGGTGCGCCGCCCCTCGGTCTGGCCGACCTCGGCCGACAGCAGCAGCGGGACGCCGAGGCGGACCGGCCGGCGGTAGCGGACGGTCAGCGTCGCGGTCAGCCCACCCTGGCCGGACGCGCGCACCGCCCGCGCCAGCACGTGGTCCAGCAGCGTGGCCACCACCCCGCCGTGCACCAGGCCGGGTGGGCCCTCGTGCGGCTTCCCGACCGTCACCCGGCCGGTGGCCCGGCCGTCGGCGCCGGCGGCGGCCACCAGGGGCGGCGCGACCGGGCTGCCCGGCCCGTACACCGGGTTGTACCAGCGCTCGCCCCGCTCGGGGTCGTCGACCCGGGGGATCTCGTGCAGGTCCCGGCCGGTCACCCGCAGCCGGGCGGCCAGCTCCCGGGCGGTGGTGGCGGCCGCGGCGAGGTCGGCGTCGTCCACCTCGGTGCGGACGGCGGCGTCGACCAGCTCGCGCAGCGCCGCGCCGAGGTCGGCGACGGCGTCGCGGCGGGCGGCGCGCTGCTCCGGGCCCAGCGCCTCAGCCACGCGGCATGCCGGCCGCCCGGAGCAGGCCACCGCCGATGATCACCCGCTGCACCTCGCTGGTGCCCTCGTAGAGCCGGTAGAGCCGGGCGTCGCGGTAGAAGCGCTCGACCGGGGTGGTGCGCAGGTAGCCCAGCCCCCCGTGCACCTGGACGGCGCGGTCGGTGGCGCGGGCGACCATCTCGCTGCAGAAGAGCTTGGCCGAGGACGGCCCGATCGAGGTGTCGGCGCCGCTGTCGTAGGCGGCGGCCACCTCGCGCACCATCGCCCGGCCGGCCAGCAGCTCGGCGTGGGTGTCGGCGATCAGCGCCTGCACCAGCTGGAACCGGCCGATCGGCGCGCCGCCCTGCTTCGCGGTGGCCGCGTAGGCGACCGACTCGTCGAGCACCCGCTGCGCCATGCCGACGCAGAGCGCGGCGATGTGCAGGCGGCCGCGGGAGAGCACGGTGAGCGCCTTGCTGTATCCGCGGCCCTCCTCACCGACGAGGGCGTCGGCCGGCACGCGCACGTCGTCGAGGAACACCTCGGAGGTCCACGCCCCCGACTGGCCCATCTTCTTGTCGCGGGGGCCGAGGGTGAGCCCCGGGGCCGAGGCGTCGACGACGAAGCTGGAGATGCCCCGCCCGCCCTTCTCCGCGGGGTCGGTGCGGGCGAAGACGACGAACAGGTCGGCGATCGGGGCGTTGGTGATGTAGCGCTTGGCGCCGTTGAGCACCCAGGAGTCGCCGTCCCGGCGGGCGCTGGTGCGCAGCCCGGCGGGATCGGAGCCGGCCTCGGCCTCGGTGAGGGCGAAGGAGCCGATCAGCTCGCCGCTCGCCAGCCGCGGGAGGTAGGCCTTCTTCTGCGCGTCGCTGCCGAACCGCGCGATCACCTGGCCGGCGATGCCGTTGTTGGTGCCGAACAGCGAGCGGAACGCCGGGGTGGTGTAGCCGAACTCGAAGGCCAGCTCGACGTCCTCGGCCATCGTGACGCCCAGGCCGCCGTACTCCTCGGGCAGCGCGTAGCCGAACAGGCCCATCTCGGCCGCCGCAGCCCGCAGCTCCTCGGGGATGCGGTCGTCGAGGTCGATCTCCTCCTCGCGCGGGACCACCACCTCCCGCACCAGCTGGCGTACCGCGTCCCGGATCTGCTGGAAGTCCTCGGCGTCCACGACGCCATGGTGGCACCGCCGTCCACGACGCGATGGTGGCACCGCCCGGTACCGGAAGCTCTCCGCAACGGTGCGACCACTGCCAGTTGTGACCATGTCGGGCCCGGGCTAGCGTCGAGGGCGGCGTCCGGAACCGCGGCCGCCACCGTTCCACAGCTCGGAGGTGCCCGTGCCGCACCTGTCCGTCGCCGTCGTCCCGACGCCCGACCAGGTGGTCGTCCGGCTCACCGGCGAGGCGGGCGTCGCGACCCTCGACCGGCTCGGCGCGGCCCTCACGGCCGCTGCCGCGCTGGGCACCCGGCAGGTCGTCGTCGACGTCGCGGGGGTCCGGTTCACCGACGAGGCCCCGCTGCTCGCGCTCACCGAGTACACCCAGGCGCTGGCCCCGGCCGGGCGTGCCTGCCGGCTGGTCGGTGCGCCCGGGGCGACCCGGCGCATGGTGGCCGGCGCGGGCCTGGCCGGCCGGCTGGAGCTGGACGGCCTGCTCGACGCGGTGCCGCCCCGGCCCGCCCCGGACGAGGCCGCACCGGCGCCGGCCCGCCGCCCGCGGCTGGTCCGGGGGGCGGGCCGGTGGCACGAGCGGCGGCCGGGCCGCGGCCGGTCGGCACCGGCCGCGGAGAGCCTGCGCCGCTGGCGCTGAGTCAGGCGAGCGCGTCCAGGCGGGCCATGTCCTCCGCGGAGAGGGTCAGCCGGGCCGCCCCGAGGTTCTCGGTGAGGTGGTCGACGCTCTTGGTGCCCGGGATGGGCAGCACGACCGGCGACTTCTGCAGCAGCCAGGCCAGCGCCACCTGGGACGGCGTGGCGTCGAGCTCGCGGGCGATGTCGGCCACCGGGCTGTCCGGGGCGGCGAGGTCGCCGGTCGCGATCGGGAACCACGGGATGAACGCGATGCCGTGCTCGGTGGCGACGTCGAGGACGTCCTGGCTCTGCCGGTTGGTCAGGTTGTAGAGGTTCTGCACGCTGACGACGTCGACGATCTCCCGCGCCGCGCGCAGCTCCTCGACCGAGACCTCCGAGACGCCGATGTGGCGCACCTTGCCCTCGTCCTGCAGCTCCTTGAACGCGCCGAGCTGGTCGGCCAGCGGCACCTCGGGGTCGATGCGATGCAGCTGGATGAGGTCGATGCGCTCCACCTCCAGGTGCCGCAGCGAGAGCTCGACCTGCTGGCGCAGGTAGGCCGGGCGGCCGACCGCGGTCCAGATGCCCGGGCCCTGCCGGGTCAGGCCGGCCTTGGTCGCGATGACCAGGTTCTCGGGGTAGGGGTGCAGCGCCTCGGCGATGATCTGCTCGCTGACGAACGGCCCGTAGGAGTCGGCGGTGTCGATGAAGTCGACGCCCTGCTCGACGGCGGCGCGGACGACGCGCAGCGCGCCCTCCCGGTCGGCCGGTTCACCCCACACGCCCGGGCCGGGCAGCTGCATGGCGCCGTAGCCGAGCCGGTGCACGGGGAGGTCCCCGCCGATCGAGAAGGTGTCGGACAGCTCTGCGGTGGTCATGCCGGGTGCCAGCACGCCAGCCCGCGCGGCTGTTCCCGGATGCGTGTTCGATGAGCCCGTGGCCGAGGCGAAGCGTGGCGAGATCCTGGTGCTCCGGCACGGGCAGACCGAGTGGAGCCGCAGCGGCCAGCACACCGGGACGACGGACCTCCCCCTCCTGCCCGAGGGAGAGGAACGCGCCCGCGCCCTGGCCCCGGAGCTGAGCCGGCGGAACTTCGCCGAGGTGCGGGTGAGCCCGATGCAGCGCGCCCGGCGCACCGCCGAGCTGGCCGGGCTGACCGCGACGGCGGTCGACGAGGACCTCGTGGAGCTGGACTACGGCGGCTACGAGGGCCGCACCACCGCGGAGATCAGCGAGGAGCTGGGCCGGGAGTGGTCGGTCTGGCGGGACCCGGTCACGCCCGGCGCCACCCCCGGCGAGACCCTGGCGGCGGTGGGCGTCCGCGTCGACCGGGTGCTCGACCGGGTGCGTCCCCGGCTGGCCGACGGCGACGTCGCGCTGGTCGCGCACGGCCACGTGCTGCGGGTGCTCACCGCGCGGTGGCTCGGGCTGGGCCCCGAGGCCGGCGCGCTGTTCGCCCTCCCGGCCGGCGCCTACGGCGTGCTGGGCCACGAGCACGCGCGGCCGGTGCTCACGGGGTGGGCGCTGCGCTGACCGGCGTCGCCGGGCGGCCGAACAGCCAGCCCTGACCCTGGTCGGCGCCCAGCGCGGCGACCTCCTCGGCGGCCTGCTCGGTCTCCACGCCCTCGGCCACGACCAGCGCGCCCACCCGGTGCGCGGACTCCACGACCGAGGCGACCATGGTGCGCGCGCCGTCGTCGGGCAGGGCGGCCACCAGCGGCTTGCCGAGCTTCACGACGTCGGGGCGGAGGCTGGTCAGCAGCGACCGGCTGGCCCAGCCGGCGGCGACGTCGTCCAGGGCGACCCGCCAGCCCAGCGAGCGGTAGTGCTCGAGCACCGACAGCAGGTGCCCGTGGTCGGCGACGGCGGAGGGCTCGCCGACCTCGATGACCAGCCGCTCGGGAGCCAGGCCGGCCGCGGCCAGCGCCTCGACGGTGCTCGCCAGGTCGGCCTCCGGGCGGTGCACCGAGGTGGGGTGGGTGTTGACGAACAGGTCGGCGTCCCCCAGCCAGCCGGCGGCGCCGGCGACGGCGCACTCCCGGCCGATGCGGTCCAGCCGGGCCAGCCAGCCGGCGGACTCGGCGACGAAGAACAGGTCGCCGCCGCCGATCTCCCGGCCGTCGACCGCTCCGCGCAGCAGCGCCTCGTGCGCGACCACCCGCCGGTCGCCCAGCGTGACGATCGGCTGGTACACCGACCACAGCTCGGCCTCGGCCAGCACGCCGACCTCCGCGGTCACGCCCCGTCGGGCGAGCTCGACGGCGAGCGTGGGGGCGGTCAGCAGCCGGGTGACCAGCGCGGTGTACTCCCCCGGCGGATCGGTGGACACCCGCACGACCTCGGCCTCGGCGCCGGTGAGCTCCCGGGAGAGCCGGTCGAACAGCCGCTCGACGCCCACGCCGTCCCGCTCGTCGGTGAGGTCGAGCAGGCCGGGGGCCGCGTACACCGAGAGCCCGACCGACCGGGCGATGCCCGCGACGGAGGGCAGCACGCTGTCCACCTCGCTGGCCATGAGCACCCGGGTGGCGACCTCCGGTAGTGGCCACGCCTCCCGCCGCCGGACGGGGACGACGGGCAGGGAGCCGGTCGGACCGGTGGTGCTGGCCACGCGAGGAGGATGGCCGACGTCGGGGTGTCCCGGCGACAGGCGCGCGGGGGTGGACCCGGCGCGTCCACGCCGGGCAGGCACCTCGTCCACAACTTAAGTGTCTAAGGTGCCGGGCATGAGGCCTCTCCCGTCGACCGACCCCGTGCGTCCCAACCGCGGTGGCCGGCCGCGCGACCCCAGCCGCGACGGCGTCATCCGCGCCGCCATCCTGCGGCTGCTGGGTGAGGTCGGGTACGGGGCGCTGACCATGGACGCGGTGGCCGCCGAGGCCGGCGTCGGCAAGGCGACGATCTACCGCCGGTGGCGGACGAAGCAGGACCTCGTCGTCGACACCATCTCGGACATGAACCGGGCGGTGGCCGTTCCCACCGACACCGGCACGCTGGAGGGCGATCTCCGCGCTCTCATGCACCTGCTGGTCGGGGTGGTGAACGGGCCGGTGGGCACGGCGATCCGCTCGCTGCTGCCGGCGATGCAGCACCAGGAGGCGATGACCGAGGCGTTCCGCAGCGGACCGCTGGAGGTCTGGCGGGACGCCTACGCGCAGGTCTGGGACCGCGCGGCCGCCCGCGGCGAGATCGGCCAGGGCATGGCCCGGTCGATCGTCGCCGAGGCCACCAGCGCGCTGCTCGTGCAGCGCTGGCTGCTGACCGGCGAGCCGGTGGACGAGGCCTACGCCGACCAGGTGCTGGACACCCTCGTGCTGCCGGTGCTGCGCCAGTCCCGCTAGCTGGAGGCCCGCTGAGCGTCCGCGCCGGTCACCAGCCGAGCGTGCCCGGATCGCCCTTGACGGGGCCGACGACGTCGGCGGTGATCCAGCCGCCGTAGAAGTCGCCGGGCTGGGCCCGCACGGCCTCGCCGTCGACCAGCGCGCGGTCGACCCGGCTCGGATAGAACGCGACCGCGCCGCGCAGGAGCTCGTACCCGGCGGTGGGCCGCTCGTAGGACCAGCCGACCGCCGGGTGGCGCCGGCCGTCGACGACGGCGTCCCAGTACGTGGCCGCGCCCTTCCACTCGCACCACGAGCTGCCCTCGGCGCGCTCGAGCACGCCGGGGACGACGTCGGCGACCGGCACGTAGTAGACCGGCGGGTGGCTGGTCTCGCAGACCCGCACCGCCCGCACGGTGTCGGCGACCACCCGGCCGCCGAGCTCGACCACGACCCGCCGCGCGGTCACCTCGGCCGACGGCGGCCGGGGGTAGTCCCAGACCGACTCCTGGCCGGGACCGACCGGGTCGGGCCGCGGACGGCGCACGGTCAGCGCTTGCGGGACCGCACCGCGTTGACCACGACCACGGTGACGAACAGGCCGACCGCGCCGATGGTGGCCTTGCCCGCGGGCGAGGCGAGGAAGCGCTGGACGGCCTCCCGGCCCTGCGACTTCAGCCGCGTCGGGCTGGTGCGGAAGGCCAGCTGGTCGAGCGTGGCCGCCAGCGACTCACGGGCAGCGTCGATCTCCAGCTGAATCTGTCGAGGGTCGCGAGGCACGGCGACAGCCTGCCAGACCCGCCGTCGCGGGGCGCGTTCCGACCGCTCGGGGCAACCCGCACGGGCGACCTCCGGGCTTCTCCCGCCGGGTCCTCCTACACTCTGCTGCGCGGCGGGAGTGGTGTAACGGCAGCCACGCCAGACTTAGGATCTGGTGCCTTCGGGCGTGCGGGTTCGACTCCCGCCTCCCGCACCGCCAGCGCCTGCCGCCCCGGCGGAGGATCATGGGACGGCGTGAGCGTTCCCAGCCGGATCCTGCGTCCCCGGGTCCCGTCCGACGGGGCGGGCGGCGACGTCCGGGCGCGGGTGTGCGCCGGCCTCACCGGTGAGGTCCTCGAGATCGGCCACGGGTACGGGCCCAACCAGTCGCACCTTCCCCCGGCGGTTACCGGCGTCTGGGCCGTCGAGCCCTCCGCCACTGTGCTGCGGGACGCCGCCGAGCGCGCCGGGACCTCCGCCGTCCCCGTCGTCGTCACCGAGGGCGACGCGCAGTCGCTGCCCTTCCCCGACGACCGCTTCGACGCAGCCCTCTGCACCTGGGTCCTGTGCGAGCTGCCCGACCCGGCCGCCGCGCTGGCGGAGGTGGCCCGCGTCCTGCGCCCCGGCGCCGCCCTGCACTTCGTCGAGCACGGACTGTCCCCGGACCCGTCGGTCCGGCGATGGCAGCGCCGCGGGCACCGGGCCGATCGGCTGCGCACCGGCTGCGTGCTGGACAACGACGTCGCCGCGTTGCTGGCGTCCTCGCCGCTGACGGTCACCCGGCTGACGCGGTGGCGCCAGGACGATGCGCCGGGCTGGGCGGGATACATGTACGAGGGCCGGGCCGCCGCCTGACCCGCCGGTCACGGCAGGGGTGGTCCGGCGGTGGTCCAGGTGCGGTGCGGACGCCGGAGCAGCCACTCCTCGTCGATCCGGATGCCGGTCAGCCGGTCGACCAGCTCCAGCAGCAGCGCGCGGCCGCTCCCGTCCTGGAAGTCCAGGCCCTCCTCCTCCGGCAGCGGGTCCCCGATCGGCTCCCAGTCCTGGAGGAACGGGTCGAGCGACCGGACCACCGTCCCCCGACGCGCCAGGGACAACTGGTACCGCGCGTTGATGTTCCAGAACACGCAGACGGCGGAGCCGCCCCGGGAGAGCTCGGCGAGCAGCGCCTCGTCGGTCGCCTGGTAGCCGTTGTTCTCCACGACCACGAGCCGGCCGTCGCGCTCCCCGACCTGCACCGGCGCCGCGGAGGAGTCCAGGTCCACCAGGTCGCAGGCCTGGTCGAAGGTCGCCTGCCGCTCGGTCGACCAGTCGAAGCCGAGCAGCTCGCCGACCTCGCGCAGCTCGAGCCCCTCGACGACGGTGAGGGTGACGGCCTCGACGTCCTCCAGCCAGTCGTCCGGGCCAGCCGGTTCCGCGGGGGCGGTCCGCCCGGGGGCGCTGCCGCGGTGCAGCCAGCGGAGCAGCCGCGGACCGCGACGCCGGAACCCCGCGCCGTGCCGCTCGTCGGTCATCGCCGCACCGTAGCCCGGCCTGGATGTCGTGAGGATCACACGATCGGGTCGTCGCAGGTGAGGGGCCCGCCGAGCGTGACGGTCGCCCAGCCGCGTCGCCGGGGGCGCCGTACCGTCGAGGTGCGGCCGGCCGGCAGCGCAGCCGGATGGCCCTCTTCCCCGCATCCCCGCACCATCCCGGAGACCATGTCCTCCCCGCGCACCGAACCGACCGACCGAACCTCGTCCGCCGAGTCCGCCGAGTCCGCGGAGAAGGCGAAGGCCAGCGCCCTCAACATCGCCCAGATCGCCGCCGGCGCCCTGGCCGCGGTGTCCACGGCCGTGGTGATGTCCTTCTTCGGCGCCGTCGGCACCCTGATCGGCGCCGGCCTGGCCAGCGTGATCAGCTCCGTGACCGCCGCCCTCTACAAGCAGTCGCTGGAGAAGACCAACGAGCGGCTGCGCCAGGTCCGCGCCCAGCTCGGCGGCGCCCGCCCGGCGAACGGCCAGGCGAACAACCAGGCGACACCGGAGCCGACGGCCGGGCCGCCGGCGACCGCGGCCCTGCCCGCCCACCTCGATCCGCGCCGCGCCCCGGCGCCCCGCCGGCTGGACGTCAAGCGGGTGGCGCTCTACGCCGGCGCGGTCTTCGTCCTGGCCATGGGGATCGTGACCGGGATCGAGCTGATCGGGCAGAAGCCGGTGTCCGCCCTCGTCGGCGGCACGACCAGCAGCACCTCGGGGACGACGACGATCGGCTCGTTCACGAACACCTCGTCGACGCGGGACGCCGAGCCGACGGCGCCGGCGACCACCGCCCCGGCGAGCCCCGGCACCGGCGCCCCGGCGACGAGCTCCGAGGCCCCCGGCACCGAGACCGACGCGCCCGCGAGCACGAGCACCGGCACGAGCTCGACCGCGCCGTCCACGCCGACCACCCCCCGGTCGACGACGGCGGCTCCCGAGCCCACCCGGTCCACGACGCAGGCGCCGGCGACCTCGGCGCCGGCGGCGACCGCCACCCCCTGAGCCGGGTTCAGAGGACGACCCGCAGCTCGACCGTCGCCGACGGTCGCTGCGGGTCGTCGTCGTCCACGACCGCCAGCAGCGACACCTCGTCGCGCGAGCTGCCGCGCAGGGCCAGCCCCTCGATCTTGTGCACCCGGCCGCCGACCTCGGGCACGGGCGCGACGGCGAGCACCCGGTCGCCGTCGGCCAGGGCCAGCGCGGTGGCGACGACCGGCCCGTCGTCGACGGCGTTGGGAGTGTCCTCCGCGGCCGCGCTGAGGACCACGCGGCCGTCGGGCAGCGCGACCGCGTCGGTGACCGCCAGCCCCACCCCCTCGACCCGGCCGAGGTCGTAGCGGCGCGGCGCCGCCACCGGCACGGCGGCGGCCGGTGTCCGCCCGAGGACGGCGGCCACGAGGTCGGCCAGCGGCACGTCGACGCTGGCGTCGGCCACCCCGGCGGCCAGGTTGCCCCGCTGGAACCAGCGCACCGTGTCCCCCGACCGGGCGGCGCCCTCGAGGTTGAGCTGGTCCGCCGGCACGCCCAGCAGCGCGGCCACCCGGGCGTAGAGCGGCCCCAGCTCGCCCGCCCGCACCTCCGGCCGGCCGTCGGCCAGCCGCACGACGATCCCGCGCATCCGCCGCGGGCCCGAGCCGGAGCCGAGCAGCACGACGGCGGGCTCGCCGTCGACCTCGGCCGGGGAGGCGACCTCGAGGTCGGGTTTGAGGTGCTTGGTGCCCTCGTCCTCGCGGAACCGGTCGAGGCCGTCGACCGGCGGCAGCACCCGCACCGCGGTGACCCCGCCCGCGCGCACCCAGGCCGCCGACGTCGCGTCGTCCTGGGCGACCAGCCAGCCGTCGCCGAACGGGGCGATGCCCGAGGCGGCGGTGACCGGCGTCCCGTCGTCGAAGCGCAGCGACCCGATTCCGTCCACGACGACCTGCATGGCCCCGCACTGCCCACCGCCGGGGCGGCTCACGCCCCTAGGAGCCGACCAGCGCCCGGTGCAGGACGGCGATGAGCTCGGTGCGGGTGATGATCCCGACCAGCCGGCCCGCGGCGTCGACGACCGGCAGGTTGCGCAGCCCCCGGTCGGTCATCAGCTCGACGAGGTCGGCCACCGGCATGTCCTCGGGAACGGTCGTGACCGGGGTGGTCATCACCTTCGACACCGGGTCGAACTCGACGATGTCGCGGTTGAACAGGTCGAAGACGGTGATGATGCCGACGACGCGGTGCTCGGCGTCCACCACCGGCACGGCCTTGACGTGGTGCTGGTTGATCACCATGCGCGCCCGGTAGAGGGTGTCGCCGGGCAGCACGCTCTTCACGTCGCGCGCCATCAGCGAGCCCACCCGCAGCCGGCCCAGCCGGCGGTCCAGCGCCTGGGCCTCGGCCTCGCGGATGAGCGACACCACGTCGCCGGGCAGCACGTCGAGACCGCGGTCCAGGCGGGCGATGGCCTGCGTGACGTCCTCGGTCGACACGCCCACCCGCTCGCTGGGCGCGGCGTCGGTGCCCTGGGCCGGGGGCGGCGGCGGGGGCACGTGCGGATACGGCCGGCCGGTCAGGTTGTTGACCAGCGCCCCGACCACCAGCAGGACGACGGTGTTGACGCCGACCGGCCACAGGGCGAAGGCGAAGCCCTGCTCGGCCACCGCCGACCCGCCCACGGCGGCGAACAGCGCGCAGGCGCCGCCCGGGGGGTGCACGCAGCGCAGCAGCATCATCAGCGCGATGGCCGCGCCCACCGCGACGGCCGCGGCCAGCGCGACGTCGTCCACCAGGCGGCCGGCGGCGATGCCGACCAGCGAGGAGCTGGTGTTGCCGACCAGCAGCGACCACGGCTGGGCCAGCGGGCTGGCCGGCGCGGCGAACAGCAGCACCGCGGTGGCGCCCATCGGCGCGACGATGAAGGGCAGGGCCTCCGGTCCGCCGGGCACCAGACGGGCGGTGAGGGCGGCGAGCGCGATGCCCACGAGGGCGCCCAGCCCCCCGCGCAGGTAGTCGGCCCGGCGGTAGCCGACCGGGCCCGGCCGCAGCGAGGCCAGCCAGGCCCTCCGGTCCGCGTACACGCGTCCACCCCTCTCGCCGGCGCCGGTGCCGTCGACGGACAGTACGCGGGGCCGCCCCTGCTGCGGGGTCGGCCCGGCCCCGCGCCGTTCCGCCGACGAGGTCCGTCCGGGACCGTCTCCCCCCATCGGGTCGCCCCGTGCAATCAGGGGCTGCAGCCCGGCTCCTCCGCGGCCGTTGCCCCGGCCATGACCGCCACTCCCGTCCGGCCGGCCGCTGCGGGCCGGCACCGCGCCCCCGACCTGCTCGGCGACTCCGACTGGGCCGCCGCCGCGGACTTCGAGGCCGCCTGGCGCCGCACCGGCCGGCACGCCGCCCGCGAGGAGGGATCCCGGGGCCGGCACGCCGCGCCCGAGGACTGGGAGACCAGCCCGGTCCGCCACGCGGACGGCGACCCGTTCGACTGGCTCGGCTTCAGCGAGACGCCGTGAGCCGGCTCAGCGGCCGGCGAGTGCCGCGGCGACCAGGGGGACGAGGGCCGCGAACGCCTGGGCCCGGTGGCTCCTCGCGTCCTTCTCGGCGGGCGACAACTCGGCGGAGGTGAGCGTCAGCCCCTCCGGCTCGAACACCGGGTCGTAGCCGAAGCCGTTGCTGCCGCGCGGCTCGCGCACCACCCGCCCGCGCCAGGCGCGCTCGAGCACGTGCTCGGTGCCGTCGGGGGTCACCAGCGCCGCGGCGCAGACGAAGGCCGCGCCGCGCCGCTCGTCGGGCACGTCGGCGAGCTGGCCCAGCAGCAGCGCGGTGTTCGCCGCGTCGTCCCCGTGCCGTCCGGACCAGCGCGCGGAGAGCACGCCCGGCATGCCGTTCAGCGCGTCGACGGCGATGCCGGAGTCGTCGGCGACCGCGGGCAGCCCGGTGTACCGGACCGCCTCGCGCGCCTTGAGCAGCGCGTTCTCGGCGAAGGTGGCGCCGGTCTCGGGCGCCTCCGGGTACTCCGGGACGTCGCGCAGGCCCACGACCTCGACACCCGGGACGGCGGAGGTCAGCAGCCGCTGCAGCTCCGCGAGCTTGCCCGGGTTGCGCGTGGCCAGCAGCAGCCGGGTGCTCATCGGGCCAGCGCCTCCCGCTGGAGGCGGGTCAGCTCGGCGCAGCCGGCCACGGCCAGGTCGAGCAGCGCGTCGAGCGTGGGCCGGTCGAAGACGGCGCCCTCCGCCGTGCCCTGCACCTCGACGAAGCCACCGCTGCCGGTGCACACCACGTTCATGTCGGTGCCGGCGCGCACGTCCTCCTCGTAGGCGAGGTCCAGCCGCGGCTGGCCGTCGATGACGCCGACGCTCACGGCCGCCACGGACTCGGCGATCGCGTTCTTCTTCGCCAGCTTGCCCCGCTCCCCCAGCCACGAGACGGCGTCGGCCAGGGCGACGTAGGCCCCAGTGATCGCCGCGGTGCGGGTGCCGCCGTCGGCCTGCAGGACGTCGCAGTCGATGGCGATGCTGTTCTCGCCGAGCGCGCCGAGGTCGATCGCGGCCCGCAGCGAGCGCCCGATCAGCCGGCTGATTTCGTGCGTCCGGCCGCCGATGCGGCCCTTGACCGACTCGCGGTCGCCCCGGGTGTGGGTGGCCCGCGGCAGCATCGCGTACTCGGCGGTGACCCAGCCCAGGCCCGAGCCGCGGCGCCAGCGCGGCACCCCCTCGGTGACGCTCGCGGCGCAGAGCACGCGGGTGCGCCCGAACTCCACGAGCACCGAGCCCTCGGCGTGGTCGAGCCAGTTGCGGGTGATCGTGACCGGCCGGAGCTGGTCGGCGGTGCGCCCGTCGGGGCGTGGGGTCTGCGGGGCGGGAGTCACGTGAGTCGACAGTAGTGCTCCGCACCGTCGTCGTGTCGCCGGAACCGGAACAGGCTGCCGACCTGCGACTACTACTGTCCGCTCGCCTCCCGGCGATCGCCGGGTGCGCCTCCCCCGAGCACCGGAGCAGCGACCCATGGCCCAGCACGCCGCGCATCCCGTCGACGACGCCGAGGAGCAGGAGGAGCGGCACGGTCGCCGGATGGAGCTCGTCGCCGCGGTGCTGCTGGGCCTGGCCGCCGTCGCCACCGCGTGGAGCGCCTACTGGTCGGCCATCTATGGCGGCAACGCCATCCAGGGCTACGCCCAGGCCAACACCCTCACCAGCCAGGCCGCCGACATCTACGGCGACGCCACCGGCCAGTTCAACTACGACCGCACGCTGTTCCTGCAGTACGCCCAGGCGCTGATCGCCGGTCAGCCCCAGGTCGCCGACGCGCTGCGCGACAACTACTTCTCGGAGAACCTCGAGGAGACGGTCCAGTGGTACGACACCACGGGCGACGAGGTCACCGACCCGTTCGACGCCGACGCCGGCTCGCCGTACGCACTGCCCGAGTGGGCCGAGGGCAACGAGCTGTCCGAGCAGGCCGACGCGACCTACCAGCAGGCGGTCGCCGACGACGACCAGGGTGACAAGTTCGACCTGTCGACGGTGTTCCTCGCCCTGTCGCTGTTCTTCGGCGGCATCGCCACCGTCTTCCGCCGCCGCCTGCCGCAGTACGCCACCCTGACCGTCGGCGGCGCCGGCCTGGTCATCGGCGTGGGCGCCGTGGTCTGGGCGCACCTGGGCTGACGCCGTCCTCGGGCGGGGCCGGCGGAGGACGCCGGCCCCGCCCGCGCGCGTCCGGATGTCCCGCCCGCGCGCGACCGGCAGGATCGGCGCATGCGATCGGAGCTGCGCAGCGTGCGGACCGGCGGCGTGCCCGCCGTGGTGGACCTGACCGACGAGTGCGCCGAGTTCGTCTCCGGTGAGGCCGACGGGCTGCTGCAGGTGTTCGTGCCGCACGCGACCGCGGGCGTGGCGGTGATCGAAACCGGTGCCGGCAGCGATCCCGACCTGCTCGCCGCCCTGGAGGACCTGCTGCCGCGCGACGACCGCTGGCGGCACCGGCACGGCAGCCCCGGCCACGGCCGAGACCACGTGCTCCCGGCGTTCGTGCCACCGCACGCGACGATCCCCGTCCTGGAGGGCCGGCTGCAGCTGGGCACCTGGCAGCGGATCTGCCTGGTGGACACCAACGTGGACAACCCGCAGCGGCACGTGCGGCTGTCGTTCCTCGCGGGGTAGCGGGCGCTCCCCCGTGCACCGCTGTCGGCGGACCACGGCAGGATGCCGGGCATGACCGACACCAGCACCCCGGACGCGCCCGTCCGCCTGGCCCCTGGGGACCGGGCGCCGGACTTCACCCTCCTCGACGCCGAGGGCACCCCGGTGTCGCTGTCGGACCACCGCGGACGCCGGGTGGTCGTCTACTGCTACCCGGCGGCGCTGACCCCGGGCTGCACCACGCAGGCGGTCGACTTCACCGCCGCCGCGGGTGAGCTCGCCGAGGCCGGGCTGGACATCATCGGCATCTCCCCCGACCCGCCGGAGAAGCTGATGCGCTTCCGGGAGAAGGAGTCGCTGGGCATCACGCTGCTGTCCGACCCGGACAAGAGCGTGCTGACCGCGTACGGCGCCTACGGCCCCAAGAAGCTGTACGGCAAGGAGGTGGTGGGCGTGATCCGCTCGACGTTCGTCGTCGACGCCGAGGGCCGCATCGAGAGGGCCGCCTACAACGTCAAGGCCACCGGCCACGTCGCGAAGCTGCGCCGAGACCTCGGGCTGGCCTGAGCCGTCCCGCCCCCGACGCCCCTCCCGGTCCGCCCGGGAGGGGCGTCGCGCGTTCCCGGCCCGCCCGGGCGCGCGTCCCGGCAGGACGGGACGGCGGTCCCTCGTGCTCGGGTCACCCCCGACGGCACTGTCCAGGGGACTCGATCACCGACACCTCCGGGAGAGGCCCCCATGCTCCGCACGACCACGACGACCCGCCTCCTCGCCGCGGGCTGCCTGGCCGCGATGCTCGCCGCCGCGGGCTGCAGCGCCGCCGACGACACCTCGGCCGGCGGTGCCGGCTCCGAGGACACCAACCTCGCCTCCGACGGCAGCGGCGGCGACCTCGAGGCGTTCTGCCAGGGCGTCGTCGACCTCGACGCCACCCCCAAGCCGATGGGCGGGGAGACCGGTCCGAGCCCCGAGGACGTCGCCGCCTACGGCGAGGCGCTCGGCGGCCCGGTGCAGGCGATCGTCGACAACGCCCCCGCGGACCTCGCCGAGGCCGCGGCCACGCTGCAGGACGCCCAGGCCGCGCTGACCGGTGGCGACCCCAGCGCGCTGTTCTCGCCCGGGACGATCGAGGCCGTCGGCGCGATCCAGCAGGGCGTCGCCGACAACTGCGACTACGAGTCGGTCACCGTCACCGCGGTCGACTACAACTTCGAGGGCGTGCCGGCGACGCTGCCCGCCGGCGTCGTGAACTTCGTCATGCCCAACATGTCGCAGGCCCACGAGGAGCACGTCATGCTCGTGGCCCGCGTCGCCGACGGGCAGACGCTGACCCCCGAGCAGTTCGTCGCCGACCCCGAGGGCTCCTTCGCCAAGATCGAGCTGATCGGCGAGGCGGTCGCCTCCCACGGCGCGACCGGCGGCGTCACCCTCGACCTGCCGGCCGGCGAGTACCTGCTCATCTGCCCGGTCGCCAAGGACGAGACCAGCCCGCCGCACTTCGTGCTCGGCATGATCGCGGCGGTCAGCGTCGCGTGAGCCGCCGGTCCTCCGGGGAGGCCGGCCGCCGGGCCGGGCTCCCCGGGCGGCCCGGGGCGGCGGTGAGCCGGCGGGCGTTCCTGCTCGCCGGCGCGTCGGCCGCCCTGTCCGTGCCCGTGCTGGCCGCCTGCACGGCGGGCGAGCCGCCCGCGCGCCCAGTGGCCGGGGCCGGCGGACCGGAGCGGCCGGCGCCGGCCACCGACGCCGACGGGGTGCCCCTCGTGCCGGTGCCGCCGCTCGCGCCGTCCGAGCTCGACGCCGACGACGTCCGGGTCTTCCGGCTGCGCGCGCAGGCCGGCACCACGGAGTTCACCGCGGGCACCGCCACCCCCACGTGGGGCTACGAGGGCGCCTACCTCGGCCCCACCCTGCGGGCCCGCCGCGGGGAGACCGTGCGGGTCGAGGTGACCAACGAGCTGATGGACGGCACGACCGTGCACTGGCACGGCATGGAGCTGCCCGGCACCGCGGACGGCGGCCCGCACGCCCCCGTCCCGCCGGGCGGGTCGGTGTGGCCCAGCTGGACGGTCGACCAGCCGGCCGCCACGCTCTGGTACCACCCGCACCCGCACATGCACAGCTCCGAGCAGGTGCTCCGGGGGCTGGCCGGCGCCTTCCTCGTCGACGACGACGCCGCGCCCCCCGGGCTGCCCGCGCGCTACGGCGTGGACGACGTGCCCCTGCTGCTGCAGGACAAGACGTTCACCCCCGACGGCCGCATCGACGAGGAGACCCGCACCGCGATCGGCCCGCTGGGCGAGGTCGTGCTGGTCAACGGCGTGGCCGGCGGCCGGCTCGAGGTGACCACGCAGCGGATCCGGCTGCGGGTGGTCAACGCCTCGGGCGGGCGGGTGTACGCCGTGGCCGCCGCGGACGGCCGCGAGCTGGCGATGGTCGCCGGCGACGGCGGCCTGCTGGCCGCGCCGGTGCCGGTGCGGTCGGTGCGGCTGTCGCCCGGCGAGCGCGCGGAGCTGGTCGTGACACTGACCGCCGGCGAGCGGCTGCAGCTGGTCTCGGTGCCGCCCGACCTCGGCCTGCTGCCGCAGGCGGCCGCGGCCTACGGCGGCGCCGACACGCTCCCGCTCCTGGAACTGGCCGCCGCCCACCACCTGGCGCCGTCGCCGGAGCTGCCGGCGACCCTCGCCGACGTGCCGGCGCCCGATCCGGCCGCGGCGTCGGCCGAGCGCAGCTTCGACCTCTCCGCCAACCGGATCAACGGCGCGGCGATGGACCCCGCGCGCATCGACCTCACCGTGCCGCTGGGGGCGACCGAGGTCTGGACGGTCACCAGCGCGCACGAGCAGCCGCACAGCTTCCACCCGCACGGCGTCCGGTTCCGGGTGCTGTCGGTCGGGGGCGCGCCCCCGCCGCCGGAGCTGGCCGGCTGGAAGGACACCGTCTACGTGCCGCCGCGGACTCCGATCCGGCTGCTGCTGACCTTCGACCACCCGGCGGGGCCGGAGGCACCGTTCATGTACCACTGCCACCTGCTCTGGCACGAGGACCTCGGGATGATGGGTCAGTACGTGGTCGAGCCACCGGCCTGAGAACTGCCGCGCCCAAGTCGGTGTCCCGCCGGCGGCCGGACCTGCACGATGTCGCCCATGACCGAGCAGATCGGCGTCACCGGGCTGGCCACCATGGGCGCGAACCTCGCCCGCAACCTGGCCCGGCACGGCCACCAGGTGGTGCTCCACAACCGGACCCGTGCCCGGACCGACGCCCTCGTCGCCGCCTACGGCGACGAGGGCGACTTCGTGTCCGCCGGCACCGTGGAGGAGTTCGTCGCGGCGCTGGCCCGGCCCCGGCGGATCGTGGTGATGGTCGCGGCCGGGATGTCGACCGACGCGGTGATCGACGGGCTGGTGCCGCTGCTCGACGAGGGCGACGTGGTGATCGACGGCGGCAACGCCCGCTACCAGGACACCCAGCGGCGGACCGCGGCGCTGGCCGGACGCGGCCTGCACTTCGTGGGCGCGGGCATCAGCGGCGGCGAGGAGGGGGCACTGCTCGGGCCGAGCATCATGCCCGGCGGCTCGAAGGAGGCCTACGCGCTGGTCGGCCCGCTGCTGGAGAGCATCGCGGCCGTCGTGGACGGCACCCCCTGCTGCACGCACGTCGGGGCCGACGGGGCCGGGCACTTCGTGAAGATGGTGCACAACGGCATCGAGTACGCCGACATGCAGCTGATCGCCGAGGCCTACGACCTGCTGCGCCGGCGGGCCGGGCTCTCCCCCGCCGAGATCGGCGAGGTGTTCGCCGGCTGGAACGAGGGCGACCTGGAGTCCTACCTCGTCGAGATCACCGCCGACGTGCTCCGGCACGTCGACGCCGACACCGGCCGCCCCTTCGTCGACGTGGTGCTCGACGAGGCCGAGCAGAAGGGCACCGGCCGCTGGACGGTGCAGTCGGCGCTCGACCTCGGGGTGCCGGTGAGCGGCATCGCCGAGGCCGTGTTCGCGCGGGCACTGTCCGGTCACGTCGAGCAGCGGTCGGCCGCCCAGCAGGTGCTGCCGCCCGGCCCCGGCGTGGCCGCGCTCCCGGCCGGCGAGCGCGACGCCTTCGTCGAGGCGGTCCGCCGGGCGCTGTACGCCTCGAAGGTGGTCGCCTACTCGCAGGGGTTCGACCAGATCGCCGCCGGAGCGGAGGCCAACGGCTGGGACGTCGACCGCGGGGCGCTGGCCACCATCTGGCGGGGCGGCTGCATCATCCGCGCCCGCTTCCTCGACCGGATCCGCCAGGCGTTCGCCGACGAGCCGGATCTCACCACGCTGCTCACCCACTCCTACTTCCGCGACGCGGTCGCCGACTGCCAGGAGGGCTGGCGGTCGGTCGTGGTGGAGGCCGCCCGCTGCGGCATCCCCGCGCCCGGCTTCGCCAGTGCGCTGGCCTACTACGACGGGCTGCGCGCCGACCGGCTGCCGGCGGCGCTGATCCAGGGCCTGCGCGACCGGTTCGGCTCGCACACCTACCGGCGGGTCGACCGGGCCGGCTCCTTCCACACCCTCTGGTCGGCCGACCGCAGCGAGGTGGTCATCGGCTGACGGCGGGCTCACGCCTGCCACTCCCCCGGCCGCGGCTGGCAGTCCGGCCCGCACGGATAGCCCTCCTCCCACGGGAAGGCGCCGTCGGCGTGGGTCCAGGCCAGCTGGTGGGCGGGCACGGAGTACTCGGCCGGTCGTTGGTACCAGCGGTTGGCGCCGAGGACGACGTCCCCGGGGTTGGGGCACGCCTCGACGACCAGCCGGCTGCCGTCGGCGCGGGTCACCAGCTCGCCCGGCACGAGGTTGCGGCCGGCGGCCACCAGCGCGGCCACCTCCTCGAGCAGGGCGTGCGCGGCCTGGGCGGGCAGCCCCACGACCACCAGCTCGGGGTGGCCGAGGCCGAACAGGCCGATCGTGTAGGCGAAGGCCGGCTCCCCGGGGTGGTCCCCGGGGCCGACGTACTGCACGGCCCAGCGACGGCGCCGGATCACCGCGGCGAGGTGGGCGTCCTCCTGGTCGAGCCAGGCGGTGGTCTGCGGATCGGAGGTCATGCGCGGAGGGTGCGCCGGACCTCTGACACGCCCGGTCCGTGCCTGTGGAGACCGCCGTCCCTGTGGACGGGCACCCGGAACCGTCGTCCGGGTGTGCTCAGCCCTCCTCGGCGGCGCGGCGCGCGCGGGCCCGCCGGCGGCCCTCGTGCATGGCCACCACCCGGGCGACCGGGATGGTGTGGCCCTCGGCCACCAGGTCGGCGGGTAGCTCCTCGGGCTCGGGCAGCGCCGCGGCCCAGGGGTCGCCGTCGCCGAGCAGCTCTCCCGCCGTCCGCACCGTGACCCGGCCGGGCGCGGCCTGCGCCAGCTCCGCCCACGGCACCGGCGCCGACACCGGCAGCCCGGGCCGCACCCGGGGGCTGTAGGCGGCGACGATCGTCGCCTGCCCGGAGCGGGTGGAGTCCAGGAACACCCGTCCGTGCCGCTCGTCGCGCAGGTAGGCGGTGGTCGCCAGCTCGGGATCCAGCCGCTCGGCGCGGGCCGCCAGCGCCCGAGTGGCCGCCGCCGCGTCCGCCGCGTCGGCTCCGCGCACGGGCACGACGACGTGCAGGCCCTTGGCCCCGCTGGTCTTCACCGCGCCGGCCAGCCCGAGGTCGGCCAGCGCCCGCCGGACCAGCTCCGCCGCACGCGCGACGACGGCGAAGTCGGCCCCCTCGGGCGGATCGAGGTCGAGCACCACGCCGGTCGGGTGCGCCGAGCCGGCCGGGAGGAAGGGCACGTGGAACTCGACGGCGCGCTGGTTGGCCAGCCACAGCAGGGTGCGGCGGTCGTCGCAGAGCACCTGGTGGACGACGCGCTGGCCGGCGCCGGACCACACCTCGACCGTGCGCACCCAGTCCGGCGCGCCCTTGGCCGCGTTCTTCTGCATGAACGGCGCCTGCCCGGGGCGCACCCGCACCACCGACAGCGGCCGGCCGGCCAGCAGCGGCACCAGCCGGTCGGCGAAGGCGTCCAGGTGGTCGACCAGGTCGCCCTTGGTCACCCCGAGCCCATCACCGAGCGGCTGGTCCAGCGAGGTCAGCCGCACGCCGTCGCGTTCGTCGTCCACCACCGGGCCACCGTGCCGGGTCCGGCACCGGCGGGCAAGGCACGCGTCCTCCCCGACCGTAGGGGGTCCTCCCGGGCCTCCCACCGCCGGGGAGGACCCCACATGATCAGGGACCCTGATCATGTGGGCGCTCACACGTCGTAGATCGCGCCCGGGTGCACCAGCTCGGCCGCAGGGAACGCCGACCGCGCCGCGGCGAGCTGCGCGCGGGGATCCACCCACGCCGGCACGTGGGTGACCAGCAGCCGGCCGACCCGCGCGGCGGCGGCGGTCTCCCCGGCCTGGCGCCCGGTCAGGTGCAGCGCGGGCGGCAGGTCCGGGGCCTCGGGGTGCGCGGCCTCGGCGAGCAGCACGTCGGCGCGGTGCGCCAGGCCGACGACGGCGTCGGAGGGCCCGGTGTCGCCGGTGTAGACCAGCGACCGGCCGTCCTCGGTGGTCAGCCGCAGCGCGTGGCACTCGATGGGGTGCGCCGTCCGCGCGGTGCGGACGGTGAAGGGGCCGAGCACCGCCGAGACCGGGGTGACGGCGAAGTCGAAGACGTCGGTCAGCGGGGCGCCGTCGGCGTCGTAGGCCGCGGCCAGCCGCCGGTCGGCGCCCGCGGGCGCGATCAGCGGGATCCGCCGGCGCGAGGAGCGGCCCGAGTAGCGGTGCCAGACCACGAACGGGGCGACGTCGAGGCAGTGGTCGGCGTGCAGGTGCGAGAGGAACACCGCGTCGATGCCCTCGGGGTCGGTCAGCGCCTGCAGCGGCCCGAACGCGCCGTTGCCCAGGTCGACCAGCAGCCGGAAGCCCTCGTGCTCGACGAGGTAGCAGGAGGCGGCGGAGGCGGGGCCGGGACCGCTGCCCGAGCACCCGACGACGGTGAGCCTCACGCGTCGTCGTCCGGTCGCCGGCCGGTGTTCCGCTCCCTCGTCATGGCGCGATCAGGGTAGCCGGGCCCGGTGCGCCGGACCCGCCCCGCTCCCCCGGGAGGGGAGGGTGGCTCACGCCCAGAGCTGGCCCTCGAGCGCGGCCGTCGCCTCGTCCAGGGTGCCGGCGTAGGCCCCGGTGGACAGGTACTTCCAGCCGCCGTCGCAGACGATGAAGACGATGTCGGCCTTGCGGCCGGCGGCGACCTCCTTGTCGGCGACCCCGAGCGCGGCGTGCAGGATCGCCCCGGTCGAGATGCCGGCGAAGATGCCCTCGCGCTCCACCAGCTGGCGGGTGCGGTGGATGGCGTCCTCGGGGCCGACGCTGAACCGGGAGTCCAGCAGCTCGGCGTCGTAGAGCTCGGGGATGAAGCCCTCGTCGATGTTGCGCAGGCCGTAGACCAGCTCGCCGTAGCGCGGCTCGGCGGCGATGACCTGGACGTCGGGCTTGTGCTCGCGGAAGTACCGCGAGCAGCCCATGAGGGTGCCGGTGGTGCCCAGGCCCGCGACGAAGTGGGTGATCGAGGGCAGGTCGGCGAGGATCTCCGGGCCGGTGCCGGTGTAGTGCGCCTCGGCGTTGGCCGGGTTGCCGTACTGGTAGAGCATCACCCAGTCGTCGTGCTCGGCGGCCAGCTCCTTGGCCATCGCCACGGCCTGGTTCGAGCCGCCGGCCGCCGGCGAGCTGATGATCTGCGCGCCGTACATCTCCAGCAGCTGGCGCCGCTCGATGGAGGTGTTCTCCGGCATGACGCAGATCAGCCGGTAGCCCCGCTGGCGCGCCACCATCGCCAGCGAGATCCCGGTGTTGCCGCTGGTGGGCTCCAGGATGGTGGCCCCCGGCCGCAGCGACCCGTCCTTCTCGGCCGCCTCGATCATCGAGATGGCCGCGCGGTCCTTGATCGACCCGGTGGGGTTGTGGTCCTCGAGCTTGGCCCAGATCCGGACGTCGGGCGTCGGCGACAGCCGCGGCAGCCCGACCAGCGGGGTGTTGCCGAGGGAGTCGACGAGGGAGGCGAAGCGGGCCATGGGAGAGCTCTTCCGGGTGCGGGGTGGCGAGGGGGCGGTGGCCGAGCCGGGGCTCAGCAGCCGCCGGCGACCGCCGGGAGGATCGTCACCGAGTCGCCGTCCTTGACGGCGGTGTCGAGCGCGCCGGTGAAGCGCACGTCCTCGTCGTTGACGTAGACGTTGACGAAGCGGTGCAGCTTGCCCTCCTCGGTGACGAGGCGGTTCTTCAGACCCGAGTGCTTGCTGTCGAGGTCGTCGATGAGCGCGGCCAGCGTGTTCCCGCTGCCCTCGACGGTCTTGTTGCCGCCGGTGTGGGTGCGCAGGATGGTGGGGATCCGGACCTCGATGGCCATGGCGTGCAGTTCTCCTCGGGTGTTCTGGGGTTGCGGGAGCGCTCGGGACGAGCGCGTGTCGGTGGGGCAACGCCCCGGCGCCGCGCGGGATTCCGGACGGCCGGCCCGGCCCCGTCCAGGGCCCCGCGCCGAGCGCGCGAGGCGTGGGGGGGGACGGGGTGTTTTTCAGTCGTAGACGACGGTGGTCGGCGAGTGGCCGAACAGGTAGGACTCGACGACCTCGACGTCCTCCTCGGTCACCACGCCGTCGACGATGCGGAAGCTGCGGAACTCCACCTCGTCGCCGGCCAGCCCGGTCTCCCGCCCGTGGTGGCGGGTCGAGACCAGCACGTAGTGCGCCTCGGGCTCGGAGGCGTAGCTGATGTCGGTGCGCGAGGGATAGGCCTCGGTCGCGGTGTGCGAGTGGTAGACGACGACCGGCACCTCGTCGCGGTCGTCCATGTCCCGGTACAGCCGCAGCAGGTCGCCGGAGTCGAACTCGTAGAACGTCGGCGAGCGCGCGGCGTTGAGCATCGGGATGAACCGCTCGGGCCGGTCGCTGCCCTCGGGGCCGGCGACGACGCCACAGGCCTCGTCCGGGTGGTCTTCCCGGGCGTGGGCCACGATGGCGTCGTAGGTCGCGCGGTCGATGCGCAGCACGGGCCCAGTCTAGGCGCCCGTTCCGGCCGCCCTCACCGCCCGTCCGAGTGGTGGGTCACTCCCGCGCCCGAGCGCGTCCGGGACGCCGGGCGCCGCCGACCCGATACCGTGGCGTCCCGTGCTGGTCGTCGAGTCGTTGATGGTCGCCGCCGTGGTGCTGATCGCCCTGCCGGCGCTCGTCCTCGGCGCCCGGGGCATGCTGCGCCGCAGCGGCCACTTCAGCAGCGCGGTCAGCGCCGACCGGGCCTCGCTGGTCGTGGTCGTCGTCCTGCGGGTGCTCCTGCTGCTGCTCCTCCTGGCCGTCTCCGCGGTGACCCTGGTGTCCCTGGTCGGCGCGATGGTGAAGGGCGTGGAGCTGCACGGCTTCGTCTACGTCTTCTTCGTGCTGGACCTGCTGCTCGCGGCGCTGGTGCTGCTCACCTTCGGCCGGAGCGTCCGGCGGCGAGCGCGTCCACGAGCGACCCCTGCACGGCGGTGAGCCAGTAGTAGACCGCCAGCTGCTGGTCCTCCTCGCTGACCAGCTCCGCGGGCGGCTCGGTGTCGGCACCGATGTCCAGGCGGGTGCCCAGCGCCAACCGCAGGTCGTTGGTGGTGCGCAGCCAGGCCGCGGCCTGCTCGGGGTCCAGGCGCACCGCGCCGCCCTCCGAGGGCAGCGTGGCGCGGACCAGGGCGAGGTCGGCGGTCTTGCCCGAGGCCAGGCTGCTGCGGGTGAGCTCCCGGTAGTCGGCGGCCAGGCGGGGGTCGCCGCGGTGGCCCTGGGGGAAGAGCCGGGCCAGCACCGGGTCGCCCTCGGCGTCGTCCTCCTCGGCGGTGAGCAGCTGCTCCAGCTGGTCCAGCAGCAGGCCGACCACCTGGGCCTCGGCCGGGTCGAGCCGGGCCACCAGGTCGTCGCCGCGGCGGCGGAAGGGCTTCATGAGTCCCGCTGGTAGCTGGCCCACAGCCCGTAGGCGTGCAGCCGGCTGGTGTCGTGCTCCATCCGCTCCCGCGGGCCCGAGCTCACGACGGCCTTGCCCTCGTGGTGCACCTGCAGCATGAGCTCGGTGGCCGTCGCCTCGTCGTAGCCGAAGAGCTCCTGGAAGACGTAGGTCACGTAGGTCATCAGGTTCACCGGGTCGTCCCAGACGACGGTCACCCACGGGCGGTCGAGATCGGCGTCCTCGGAGACGACGGTCTCCGGCGTCCGTGTCGGCGCGAGCGGTCCACCCACGCCACCCAGCTTATGACCCCGCCCGACCTGTCGGCTCCGGACGGGCCGCCTACGCTCCGGAGCCATGCCGACGCCCGCGCTCCTCACGGACAGGTATGAGCTCACGATGGTCGCCGCGGCACTGGCCGACGGCACCGCCGACCGCGACTGCGTGTTCGAGGTGTTCGCCCGCCGCCTGCCGCACGGCCGCCGCTACGGCGTCCTGGCCGGCACCGGCCGGCTGCTGGAGGAGCTGCCGCGGTTCTGCTTCGGCGACGAGGACCTGGAGACGCTGCGGGCGCAGGGCGTGACCGACGCCCGGCTGCTCGACTGGCTGGCCGACTTCCGCTTCAGCGGCGACGTCGACGGCTACGCCGAGGGTGAGTTCTTCTTCCCGGGCTCCCCCGTGCTCACCGTCCGCGCGCCGTTCGCCGAGGGGGTGCTGCTGGAGACGCTGGTGCTCTCGGTGCTCAACCACGACAGCGCCATCGCCTCGGCCGCCGCGCGGATGGTCGCCGCGGCGTGCGAGCGCCCGTGCATCGAGATGGGCTCCCGGCGCACCCACGAGCAGGCGGCGGTCGCCGCGGCCCGCGCCGCCTGCCTGGTCGGCTTCACCGCGACGTCGAACCTGGAGGCCGGGCGGCGGTACGGCGTCCCGACCACCGGCACCAGCGCGCACGCCTTCACCCTGCTGCACGACGACGAGGTGTCGGCCTTCCGCGCTCAGGTGGCCACCCTGGGGGTCGGCACCACGCTGCTGGTCGACACCTACGACGTCGAGCAGGGCATCCGCAACGCCGTCGCGGTGGCCGGGCCGGAGCTCGGCGCGATCCGGCTGGACTCCGGCGACCTGCCCACGCTGGCCACCTACGCCCGCGGCCTGCTCGACGAGCTCGGCGCGACCGGGACGAAGATCATCGTCACCAGCGACCTCAACGAGTACGCGATCGCCGGCCTGATGGCCGCGCCGGTCGACGGCTACGGCGTGGGCACCTCGCTGGTCACCGGCTCGGGCGCCCCGACCGCCGGCATGGTCTACAAGCTGGTCGAGCGGGACGGCGTGCCGGTGGCGAAGAAGTCCGAGGGCAAGCGGTCGGTGGGCGGCCGCAAGCACGCCGTCCGGCGGCACGACGCGTCCGGGACGGCGATCGCCGAGGTGGTCAGCAGCGAGCCGATCGAGCCGCGGGACGGCGACCGGCAGCTGCTGGTCGAGCTGGTCCGGGGCGGCGACCTGTGCTCCCCGGCCGCTCCGGCGGAGGCGCTGGCCGCGGCCACCGCGCACCACGCCCGCGTCAAGGAGGCGCTGCCGCCCGAGACGTGGGCGCTGTCCACCGGCGAGCCGGTGCTCGACACGCTGTACGCCTGAGCCGGCCAGGACGACGGGAGGACCCCATGACGCGCGCACTGCTGGTGATCGACGTCCAGAACGACTTCTGCGAGGGCGGCAGCCTGGCCGTGGCCGGTGGCGCGGACGTCGCCGCGGCGATCAGCGCGCACACCCGGGACGCGGCCGGGGACTACGCGCACGTGGTCGCCACCCGCGACCACCACGTCGACCCCGGCGGCCACTTCGCCGAGACCCCGGACTACCTCGAGACCTGGCCGGCGCACTGCGTGGTCGGCACCGGCGGCGTGGAGCTGCACCCGCGGCTGGACCGCGGGCCGATCGAGGCGGTGTTCGACAAGGGCGAGTACGCCGCGGCCTACTCGGGCTTCGAGGGGCAGGCCGGCGGGGTGCCGCTCGCCGAGTGGCTGCGGGAGCGGGGCGTGGACGCCGTCGACGTCGTCGGCATCGCCACCGACCACTGCGTGCGGGCCACCGCGCTGGACGCCGTCCGCGAGGGCTTCGCGACGCGGGTGCTGCTGCACCTCACCGCCGGCGTCGCGGCGGGCTCCACGGAGGCCGCCCTGGACCAGTTGCGGACGGCCGGCGTGGAGCTGGCCGGGGAGGTGCACCGCGCCGGCTGACGCGGCTGCTCACACCGCGGCGTCGAGCACCTCGTCGCGGGTGAAGCCGAGCACCTGCAGCACCGCGTCGAGGTAGGGCTGGTTGAGCGCGGCGTGCGCCTGCTCGCGGACCACCGGCTTGGCGTTGAACGCGATGCCGAGCCCGGCGGCGTTGAGCATGTCCAGGTCGTTGGCGCCGTCGCCCACGGCCACCGTCTGCTCCAGCGGGATGCCGTACTGCCCGGCGAAGCGGGCCAGCGCCCGCGCCTTGCCCGCGCGGTCGACGATCTCGCCGACCAGGCCCCCGGTGAGCCGGCCGTCGGCGACCTCGAGGGTGTTGGCGGCGGCGAAGTCCAGGCCGAGGTCGGCGGCCAGCGGATCGGTGATCTGGGTGAACCCGCCGCTGACGATGCCGCAGCGGAAGCCCAGCCGCTGCAGCGTGCGGATCAGCGTCCGCGCGCCCGGCGTGAGCACCAGGTGCTCGCGCACCTCGTCGAGCACCTCCACCGGCAGCCCGGCCAGCGTGCCCACCCGGGCGCGCAGCGACTCGGCGAAGTCGAGCTCCCCGTTCATCGCCGCCGCGGTGATCGACGCGACCTCGGCGGCCCGGCCGGCGCGGGCGGCCAGCTCGTCGATCACCTCGCCGCGGACCAGCGTGGAGTCGACGTCGAGCACGATCAGCCGCTTGCTGCGCCGGGCCAGGCCGACCTGCTCGACGGCGATGTCAGCGCCGGTCTGCGCGGCCACCGACGCCAGGGCGGTGCGCAGCTCGGTCGCCTCCGCGCCGGAGACGGTCAGCTCGAAGCTGGTCACCGGGTAGTCCGACAGGCGGCGGATGGCGTCGATGTTGCCGCCGATGCCGGCGCCGGCCGAGGCGGCACCGGCCACGGCCGACGGCGGCACCGGACGGCCGAGCAGGATGACGTGGTGCGGCCGGCCGGGGCGGTCGCCGTCCGTGGCGAGGTCCTCGGCGGACTCCACGTCCACCTGCAGGCCGGTCTCCCCCGCCACGTCGGCGGCCAGCCGGGCCAGCCGGGCGACGAAGTCGCCGGCGCCCGGCACGCCGCCCTGGGCGTCCGGCAGCGCTGCCACGATCACGCCGAGCACCAGGTGCCCGTGGACGACGACCTGCTCGACGTCGACCACCTCGACCGCCGGGCCGTCCTCCCCCAGCGCGGCCAGCGCGGCGAACAGCCGGGCGGTGACGCCGGGGCGATCACCGCCGTTGACGGTCAGCACCGCCCGCGGCGTGGTCGGTACCTCGGTGGCGGGCGTGCGGGGGGTGGGGTCGAGCGGCACGGCGGTCATCGTGCCGCACGGGGCCGGGCGGCCCGCCCACCGGGGCCGGGTGCCCGGCCGCCCCGGGAACGCGGGGGGGGGGGGGGGGGGGGCGGGGGGGGGGGGGGGGGGGGGGGGGGGGGGCCGGGGGGGGGCGGCGGCCCCCCCCCCCCAGCCCCCCCCCCCCCCCCCCCCCCCCCCCCCCCCCCCCCCCCCCCCCCCCCCCCCCCCCCCCCCCCCCCCCCCCCCCCCCCCACGGCCCCCTCCCGGGTGCCACCCCGAGCGTGCGCGGGGTGGGGAGGAGGGGTCCTCCGATCAGGTGGGGTCGGGGTCGTTCGGACCCTGGCGCTTGCCGGCGGTGCCGCCGAGCTCGCTCACCCCGGCGTACGGCTCGTGCCGCTTGCCCACGTGCGCCTCGCGGTGCAGCCGCTCGATGAGGTGCGGGTAGTGCGCCTCGAAGGCGGGGCGCTCCGAGCGGATCCGCGGGATCTCCAGGAAGTTGTGCCGCGGCGGCGGGGACGACGTCGCCCACTCCAGCGAGTTGCCGTGGCCCCACGGGTCGTCGCGCAGGGCGAGCTTCCCGTGCTTCCAGGACTTGAACACGTTGTAGAGGAACGGGATCGTCGAGGCGCCGAGCACGAACGAGCCGAGCGTGCTGACCACGTTGAGCGTGGTGAACCCGTCGATCGCCTGGTAGTTGACGTACCGGCGCGGCATGCCCTCGCCGCCCAGCCAGTGCTGCACCAGGAACGTGGCGTGAAAGCCGATGAAGGTGAGCCAGAAGTGCAGCTTGCCGATCCGCTCGTCCATCATCCGGCCGGCCATCTTCGGGAACCAGAAGTAGATGCCGGCGTAGGCGGCGAACACCACGGTGCCGAAGACGACGTAGTGGAAGTGCGCGACGACGAAGTAGCTGTCGTTGAGCTGCCAGTCCAGCGGCGGGCTGGCCAGCAGCACACCGGTCAGACCACCGAGGAGGAAGGTGACCATGAAGCCGATCGAGAACAGCATCGGCGTCTCGAAGGTCAGCTGGCCCCGCCACATGGTGCCGATCCAGTTGAAGAACTTGATGCCGGTCGGCACGGCGATCAGGTAGGTCAGGAAGGCGAAGAACGGCAGGAGCACCGCGCCGGTGGCGTACATGTGGTGCGCCCACACCGCCAGCGACAGGCCACCGATGGCCAGCGTGGCCACGACCATGCCCTTGTAGCCGAACAGCGGCTTGCGGCTGAAGACCGGGATGATCTCGGTGATGATGCCGAAGAACGGCAGCGCGATGATGTAGACCTCGGGGTGGCCGAAGAACCAGAACAGGTGCTGCCACAGCATCGGCCCACCGTTCTCGGTGGAGTAGATCTGCGCGCCCAGGTTGCGGTCGGCCAGCATGCCCATGATCGCGGCGGTCAGGATCGGGAACGCCAGCAGGATCAGGATGCTGGTGACCAGCGCGTTCCAGGTGAAGATCGGCATCCGGAACAGCGTCATGCCCGGCGCGCGGAGGCAGACGATCGTGGCGATGAAGTTGACGCCACCGAGGATCGTGCCCAGACCGCTGACGGCCAGGCCGGCGAACCACATCGACGCGCCGGCACCCGGCGAGTGCACGCCGTCGGACAGCGGGGCGTAGGCGTACCAGCCGAAGTCCGCGGCGCCGCCCGGGGTGAGGAAGCCGCTGACGGCGATCGTCGAGCCGAAGAGGAACAGCCAGTAGGACAGGGCGTTCAGCCGCGGGAAGGCGACGTCGGGCGCACCGATCTGCAGCGGCATGATCAGGTTCGCGAACGCGAAGAACAGCGGCGTCGCGAACATCAGCAGCATCACCGTGCCGTGCATGGTGACCAGCTGGTTGTACTGCTCCGGGGACAGGTACTGCAGCCCCGGCTGGGCCAGCTCGCCGCGCATCAGCATGGCCATGAGGCCACCCATGATGAAGAACACGAACGAGGTGACCAGGTACATCAGACCGATGGTCTTGTGGTCGGTGGTCCGCAGCAGGTTCGAGAGCCGCGAGCCCTTGTCGACCTCGCGAGCCGGGCTCGGGCGACTCACGATTGGTGCGGGCGCGATCGTCACAGCCGCAGCTTAGACCGTCTGCCCGGGAGGCCTCCCGCCGACGGTCGGGGGCGCGCCGGGCGGGGCCGGCTCGTGCGTGCCGACGTCGACGGCGACCGTGACCGCCACCCGCTCGGGCAGCCCGGCCACCCGCGCGGCGAGCTGGTCGGGAGCCAGGTGGCGGGCGTGCGGGCCCATCCCGACGAGCGTGGTCACCGCCGCCCGGTCGAGCACCAGGCGCTCGCGGTGGGTGCGCGACCCGGCCGGCCGCAGGTGCGGGGCGAGGCTCGCGGCCAGCCGGGCGGCCTTGTCGGGGTCGACCCGCAGCAGGCCCAGCGGGCCGACCAGCTCGGCGAGGTGGTCGGCGGCCGGGGTGACGACCACCAGCCGGCCACCCGGGCGCAGCACCCGGGCGATCTCCGGCCCGTTGCGCGGGGCGAAGACGACCAGCACCCGGTCCACGACGCCGTCGCGGACCGGCAGCCGCGACCAGGCGTCCCCCACCACCGCCATGACGCGGGGCGAGGCCGACGCCGCCCGGCGGGCCGCGTACCGCGAGGCGTCGAGCACGATCCCGACCGCGTCCGGCAGCCGCTCCAGCACCGCGGCCAGGTGGTGGCCGGTGCCGCCTCCGAGGTCCAGCAGGGCTCCCGGCGGATCGCCCTCGGTGACGGCGTCGGCCAGCGCGGCGGTGATGCCGGCGTAGGCGCCCGAGGCGAGGAAGGCGACCCGGTCGGCGACCATGGCCGCCGAATCCCCCGCCGGGGGTGTCCGGCCCGGCGGCAGCAGGGTCACCTGCCCCTGCCGGGCCCGGTCGAAGGCGTGCCCGTCGGGGCAGCGCAGCCCGGCGTCGTCGGGCAGGGCCTCGAGGCCCGCACCGCAGACCGGGCAGGCCAGCAGGGTGACGGCGCCCGGCGGGAAGGGCCGCCGGGCGCTCACCGGGCCGCGTCCGGCCGCGGCACCGGGTGGAGGACGACGTCGCGCAGGGCCCCGTCGGCCAGGACGGCGGTGATGTAGGTGCCGTGCGGCTGGCGCCGCCGGTCGGTCGGCGAGCCGGGGTTCAGCAGCCGCAGGCCGGTCGCGGTGGTGGTGTCCCAGGGGATGTGGCTGTGCCCGAAGAAGAGGACGTCGGTGTCGGGGAACCGGGCGGCGCAGCGGCGCTCGCGCCCGGCGGCGTCCCCCGTCTCGTGGACGACGGCGATCCGGACGCCCTCGACCTCCGCCCGCGCCACCTCCGGCAGCCGCTCGCGGAACGGGCCGTGGTCGTTGTTGCCGTACACCGCCAGCAGCCGCCGGGAGCGGTGCTCGAACGCGTCGAGGAGGGCGACGTCGACCCAGTCGCCGGCGTGCACCACCAGGTCGGCCGCGTCGATCGCCGCCCACAGGGGATGAGGTAGGTCACGCGCGCGCTTGGGGACGTGCGTGTCCGCCGTCACCACCACCGAAATCGGCACGAGGCGATGGTCCCAGGCCGCTAGGTTGCGTCCTCGGCCGACGACCTCGGCCACCTCCCCACGCACCCGAGGACCACCCCATGACAGACCCCTCGCCCACCCCTGCCGCCGGACCGGGCACCCCGGTCGGCGAGCCCGACCCGAAGCGGTGGCTGGCGCTGGGCGTCATCGCGATGACCGTCCTGCTGGTCATCCTCGACGCCACGATCGTCAACATCGCCCTGCCGGCCGTCACCGCGGACCTCGGCATCAGCGCGGCGTCGCAGCAGTGGATCGTCACCGCCTACACCCTCACCTTCGGCGGCTTCCTCCTCCTCGGCGGGCGCATCGCCGACTTCTGGGGCCGCAAGCGCACCTACCTGGTCGGCGCGGCCGGCTTCGCCGTCGCCTCCGCCCTCGGCGGTCTGGCGCAGAACGAGGGGATGCTCTTCGCCGCCCGCGCGCTGCAGGGCGCCTTCGGGGCGCTGCTCGCGCCGGCGTCCCTGGCGCTGCTGACCGTGCTGTTCACCGACCCCAAGGAGCGCGCCAAGGCCTTCGCCGTCTACGGCGCGATCGCCGGCGGTGGCTCGGCGGTCGGCCTGCTGCTGGGCGGCGTGCTGACCGAGTACGCCGACTGGCGCTGGTGCTTCTGGGTCAACCTGCCCGTCGCCGTCGTCGCCGTCGTCGCGGCCATCCCGATCGTCCCGGAGAGCAAGGCGCCCGGGGACACCCGGTACGACATCCCGGGCGCGGTGCTGGTCACCCTCGGCCTGGCCTCGTTCGTCTACGGCTTCACGCAGGTCGCGGAGAAGTCGCAGGAGAACGCCGCCCAGGGCTCCACGGAGACCGGCTGGGCCGACCCGGCGGCGCTGGCCTTCATCGGCGTCGGGCTGCTGCTGGTGGTCGCGTTCGTCGTCGTCGAGCTGCGCACCCGCAACCCGCTGCTGCCCATGCGGATCGTCCTCGACCGCAACCGCGGTGGCGCGTACCTGACCTCGGCGCTGGTCGGCGCGGGCCTGATCGGGGCCTTCTTCTTCCTGAGCCTCTACTTCCAGGACGTCCTCGGCTACCAGCCCGTGCACGCGGGGCTGGCCAGCCTGCCGACGACGCTCGGCGTGCTGATATCCGCGGGCGCGGCCAGCGCCCTGGTGCCCCGCACCGGCCCGCGGCCGCTCATGGTGCTCGGCGCGCTGCTCGCCGCGGGCGCGCTGTTCCTGATGTCCTTCCTGGACGTGGACACCGGCTTCTGGGCGATCGCCTTCCCCGCTCAGCTGGTGCTCGGGCTCGGCCTCGGCTTCACGTTCGTGCCGCTGTCGAACCTGGCGCTCGTCGGCGCGGGCGAGCACGACGCGGGTGCGGCCAGCGCGGTGCTCAACGCGACCCAGCAGGTGGGCGCGTCGATCGGCACGGCGCTGCTGGCCACCATCTCGGTCGGCGCCATCACCTCGGCGGTCGCGGCCGACCCGCGGCTGCTGGTGGTCGACCCGCGGACCGGGCAGCCCATGCCGGGGCCGGTCGCCCTGGTGGACGGCTACACCACGGCGTTCACCTGGGCCGCGGCGCTGCTCGTGGTCGGCGCGATCGTCTCGGCGGTGCTGATCAAGGCCACCAAGGACGACCTTCCCGCCGAGGGAGCCGTCGTCCACGCCGGCTGAGCCCGGATCCTCCACCCGGCCGCCCGCGTCCCCCCGGGGACGCGGGCGGTCGTCGTCTCAGGCCCGGTCGGCCAGCGCCCGCAGCCGGGCGTTGTAGGCCTCGCGCTCGGCGTCCTCGGTGCGGTCGGCGGCACGGTCCAGCCGCTTGGCGCGCCGCTCCTCCGACCCCATCCAGGAGAAGAGGACGACGACCATCACCAGCACCGTGGGCAGCTCGCCGAAGGACCACGCGATGCCGCCGGCGACGCCCTGGTCGGTCAGCGGGTCGACGCCCCAGCCGGCCGGCGGGCTGGCGAACGTGTCGACCACCAGCGTGCTGGCCATCATCACGGCCACGCCGAAGAAGGCGTGGAACGGCACGGGCACCAGCAGCTCGACCATCCGGCCGCCGTGCCCGGCGCTCCGGGGCCACGGGTCCTGCGCCAGGATCGGCCCGAAGAACAGCAGCCCGGTCACCGTGAAGTGGGCCAGCATGAACTGGTGGCCCACCGGGTCGCCCATGAGCGCGTCGAAGACCGGCGTGAAGTAGACGCCGTACAGGCTGACGATGAACAGCGGCACGGTGAACAGCGGCGAGGTCAGCGCCCGCGCCACCCGGCTGTGCAGCACGTCGAGCAGCAGCGCCCGCGGCACGCCGGCCGCGCCCTTGCCCCGCGGCAGGGTCCGCAGCGCCAGCGTCACCGGGCTGGCGACGAGCAGCAGCAGGGGCGAGAGCATCGACAGCACCATGTGCTGGGTCATGTGGATGCTGAACAGCACCATGCTGTAGCCGTTGAACGCCGTCCCCGTGACGGCGAACAGGGAGCCGCAGCCGGCCACCCACGCCGCCGTCCGCCACCACGGCCAGGCGACGCCGGTGCGGCGCAGCCGCACGACGGCGACCAGGTAGACCACCAGGCCCAGCACGCTCAGCACCGGCAGGAGCGAGAACCAGTCCAGGTGCGGCACCCACAGCCGTCCGAAGGTGGGCGGCTCGTCGGGCACCCACATGCCCGAGTGGTGCCCGTGGTCCACCGTGTCCTCCTCGCCGTGCGCGGTTCCTGCGCCGTCCACTGTCCCACCGCGGGGAGGACGGTGGCCCGGCCCCTCTGCAGGGTCCCGCCGCGAGCGTGCGAGCGGTGGGGGACAGAGGGGTCCTTACTCGTGGACGGGGGCCTCGTGCGCGGCGTGCGTCTCCGCCTCCAGCTGGAAGGTGCAGTGCTCGACGTCGAAGTGGTCACCGAGGCAGGCGCACAAAGCGTCGAGCACCCGCCCGCCGTGGCCGTCGGCGAGCACCTCCTCGGTGACGACGACGTGCGCCGAGAGCACCGGAAGGCCGGAGGTGATCGTCCAGGCGTGCAGGTCGTGGACGCCGATCACCCCGGGGACGCCGAGCACGTGCGCCCGCACCTCGTCGAGCTCCACGCCGCGGGGGGCGGCCTCGAGCAGCACGTCGAGCGCCTCGCGCAGCAGCGACCAGGCCCGCGGCAGCACCAGGCAGCCGATGGCCAGCGAGGCGACGGTGTCGGCCGGCGTCCAGCCGGTGGTGGCGATGACCACGGCGGCGACGATGACGGCCACGGAGCCCAGCGCGTCGCCGAGGACCTCCAGGTAGGCGCCGCGGACGTTGAGCGACTCCCGCCGACCGCCGTGCAGGACCGCCAGCCCGACGACGTTGACCACCAGGCCGGCGGTGGCGACGGCGAGCATCAGCGTCGACCCCACCTCCGGGGTGTCGCCGATCCGGCGGACCGCCTCGACCACCACGAACACCGCGACGCCGATCAGCAGGAGCCCGTTGGCCACCGCGGCGAGGATCTCCACCCGCTGCCAGCCGAAGGTGCGCCGGCCGCGGGCCGGGCGCTGCGCCAGACCGACGGCGCCGAGCGCCAGGCCCACGCCGAGCGCGTCGGTGGCCATGTGGCCGGCGTCGGCGAGCAGCGCCAGCGAGCCGGACAGGACCGCGCCGACCACCTCGGCGACGAGGACGGCGACGGTGAGACCGAGGACGACGGCCAGCCGCCGGCGCTGGGCCGCCGACGCCGTGCCGTGGGAGTGCGAGTGCCCGTGCCCGTGGGAGTGCCCCATCAGCTGCTCCCCTCCCCGGCGCCGCGCACGACGGCAATGGTGCCGCACGCACCGCGCCCCCCCGTCCCGGACGTGCGGGACGGGGGGCGCGAGGAGCAGCGTGGCCCCGGTGCAGGGTCCCGCCCCGAGCGTGCGAGGGGTGGGGGGCAGCGGGGTCCTTCCTCAGATCTGGACGCCGCGGTCCCGCAGCCACGGGATCGGGTCGACCTTCTCGCCGTTGAGCCCGCCGACGTGCACCTCGAAGTGCAGGTGCGGACCGGTGGACTGCCCCCGGTTGCCCAGCAGCGCGATGGTGTCGCCGGCGCGGACGACCTGGCCGGGCTGCACGAGGATCTCGTCCATGTGCCCGTAGACGGTGACGTCGCCGTTGTCGTGCTGGATGTAGACGGCCAGCCCGAAGCCGCTGGCCGGGCCGGCCTCGAGCACGACGCCGTCCATCGCCGCGTACTCCGGCGTGTGCATCGGGGCGGCGAGGTCGATGCCGGCGTGCAGCGTGCCCCACCGGGCACCGAAGCCACTGGTGAGCCGGGCGCCCTGGACGGGGAGGACGGCCTTGGGGCGCGCGGCCTCGGCCGCGGCCTCCGCGGCGAGCCGGTCGGCCTCGGCCTGGGCGTCGGCCGCCGCGGTCTCCTCCGCCTCGCGGACGGCGCGGCTGGCGGCCATCTCCCCGAGGTGCTCGGTGCCGTTGATGCTGACCAGCGCGTCCTCGTCGGCACTGCCGGTGAGACCCAGCTCCTCGGCGACGCTGACCGACTCGCTGACCGGCTCGGCGGCGTCGGCCTGGGCGGTGGTGTCGCTCGAGGTGACCAGGCCGAGGCCGACGGCACCGGTGATCGCGGCGGCCAGGAACAGCGCCGGCCGGCGGCTGCGGCGACGGGTCGACGGTGCGGCGTGCCGCCCCCGCGGGCGGCGGCCCGCGGCGATGTCGGCGACCACCGCGGTCGCCTCCTCGGCCGACAGCCCGGCGGAGTCCTCGTCGGCGGAGTCCTCGTCGGCGGAGTCCTCGTCGGCGGAGTCCTCGTCGGCGGAGTCCTCGTCGGCGGAGTCCTCGTCGGCGGAGTCCTCGTCGGCGGAGTCCTCGGCGACCGCGAGCGGCTCCTCGGCGGGCGTCTCCCCGGCCGGCGCGATGACCTCGGGCTCGGCCACGAGGTCGTCGATGCCGGCCAGTGCGGTGGCCTCGGCGGCCGCGGTGAGGTCCGCGACGTCGTCGACGGGCGCCAGCCGCGGGGTCGCGGTCCGGGCCCGGCGCGCGGCCGTCGCGGCACGCAGCCCGGCCCGGCCGGCGGTCAGGGCCACCGCGGCGGCGCGCACGGCGGCCGCACGGGCGCCGGTGGACCGGTCGGAGGTGGAGGGGTCGTCGTCCGGAGCCGCTGCTTCCCCCAGATGCGGCGTCGGGACGGGCGGAGCGACCATCGCCTCGGGGTCGGGAGAGGGGGTTGCAGGGGCGCCCGCGACGGGCGCCGCCCCCTCGCCGAGGAGGTGGTCGTGGTGGAGCTGAGTCATGCACCTGTCTTCCGGAGGGGGCAAGGACGTCGTGCTGGTCCGGGAAGAGGACGGGGCCCATGTAAACACGTCGTGATCGGTTCGTGATCTGCAGAAGTGGGTACTGACCTGCAGTTCTGTGTTCTGGGCCACACAAGTCCACCGGTGTGATTCGGCGCTGCGTCTAACTGATGTGACGGTCAGTGAGCGACTCGCCGGTTGAACGCTGAATCAGGCGCGATGCACCTCACGACAGGGCAGATGGCCTCTGTCGGAGCCCACCGACGACGATCCGAGGGAGCACCACCATGCGCGCAGTGACCTGGCACGGCCGAGCCGACGTCCGGGTGGACACCGTCCCCGACCCCACGATCCAGGAGCCGACCGACGTCGTCATCGAGGTGACGTCGTCGGGCATCTGCGGGTCCGACCTCCACCTGATCGAGGTGATGGCGCCGTTCATGAGCGTCGGCGACGTCATGGGCCACGAGCCGATGGGCATCGTGCGCGAGGTGGGCTCCGAGGTGACCGCCGTCAAGCCCGGCGACCGCGTCGTCGTCCCCTTCAACATCTCCTGCGGCACCTGCTGGATGTGCTCGCAGGGGCTGCAGTCGCAGTGCGAGACCACGCAGAACCGCGAGCAGGGGATGGGGGCCTCGCTGTTCGGCTACACCAAGCTCTACGGGCAGGTGCCCGGGGGGCAGGCCGAGTATCTGCGGGTGCCCTTCGGCAACACGCTGCCGATCAAGGTGCCCGACGGCCTTCCCGACGACCGCTTCGTCTACCTCTCCGACGTGCTGCCCACCGCGTGGCAGGCCGTGCAGTACGCCGCGGTGCCGCCGGGCGGCACGCTGCTGGTGCTGGGCCTCGGCCCGATCGGCGACATGTGCACCCGCATCGCCCACCACCTGGGCATCGAGAAGGTGTGGGCCTCCGACGTCGTCCCCGAGCGGATCACCCGGGCCACTGCCCGCGGCACCCAGGTGATCCGGTCCACCGACCAGGCCGACGTCGTCCAGGCCATCCGCGACGCCACCGACGGCCGCGGGCCCGACGCGGTCATCGACGCCGTCGGCATGGAGGCGCACGGCTCCCCGCTGGCCTCCTTCGCGCAGAAGGCGACGGCGATCGTGCCGGACGCCATCATGGAGAAGGTCATGCAGGTCGTGGGTGTCGACCGGCTGGCGGCGCTGAACACCGCGATCGAGGCGGTCCGCCGCGGCGGCACGATCTCGCTGTCCGGCGTCTACGGCGGGGCGACCGACCCGCTGCCGCTGATGCGCATGTTCGACAAGCAGATCCAGCTGCGCATGGGACAGGCGAACGTCTGGCGGTGGGTGCCCGACATCCTGCCGATCCTCACCGAGGGCGACCCGCTCGGCGTCGACGACTTCGCCACCCACCACGTGCCGCTCGAGCAGGCGCCGCAGGCCTACGCCGACTTCCGCGAGAAGAAGGACGGCGCGGTGAAGGTGCTGCTCACCCCGTGAGCCGGCGGCCGCGGCCCGGGCCTCTCCGGAGCGTCCGGGCCGCGGTGTGAGCAGACCCACCCGGCCGCGCGGGCATCGGAGCCCGCGCCGTGCGCTTGGCTCTGGAGGGCCCCCGCGCCACCCCATCCGGACGACGAGGTCCGCACCCGCCCGACCGTTGTCGTCCCCCTGGAGTCCTCCCCCGTGCCCCGCGCCCTGCTCGCCCTGGCCATCGGCGCCTTCGGCATCGGCACCACCGAGTTCGTCGTCATGGGCATGCTGCCCGAGATCGCCGACGGCCTCGGCGTCTCGGTGTCCGCCGTCGGCCTGCTCATCTCCGCCTACGCCGTCGGCGTCGTCATCGGCGCCCCCACGCTCACCGCGCTCGGCGTGCGCTTCTCGCCCCGGCAGACGCTGGTCGCCCTGATGGTGGTGTTCGTGGTCGGCAACGCGCTGTCGGCCGTGGCCCCCACCTACGAGACGCTCGTCGCCGCCCGCGTGCTCACCGCGCTCTCGCACGGCTCGTTCTTCGGCGTGGGTGCCGTCGCCGCCCGCCGGCTGGTCGCGCCGGAGAAGGCGACCCAGGCGATCTCGCTGATGATGGTCGGCCTGACGCTGGCCAACGTCGTCGGCGTGCCGCTGGGCACCTTCGTCGCGCAGCAGAGCAGCTGGCGGATCGTCCTCGCCGGGATCGCGGTCATCGGCCTGGTCACCATCGCCGGCCTGCTGGCCTGGCTGCCCGGCGGCGCCGGTGAGCGCGGCGACCTGCGGGCCGAGCTCGCCGCGTTCCGCCGCGGCCAGGTGTGGCTGCTGCTCGGGCTGACCATGATCGGCTTCGCGGCGCTCTTCTCCGTCTACAGCTACGTCAGCCCGATCCTCACCGAGCTCGGCGGCATCCCGTCGGGGTGGGTCACCCCGGTGCTGGCGCTGTTCGGCGCGGGAACCACGGTCGGCACGCTGGTCGGTGGCCGGCTCGGCGACCGGTACGGCTACGCGTTCGTCGCCGTCGGGCTGCTGGCCACCGCGGTCCTGCTCGGCGCGATGGCCTTCCTCGCCCGCACCCCCGCCGCCGCCGTCACGCTGCTGGTGCTCTTCGGCACCGTCGCCTTCTCCCTCGGTCCGGTCGTGCAGAACGGCGTGATCGTGGCCGCGCGGGTGCGCGGGGGCAGCCTGGTGTCGGCGGCCAACCAGGCGGCGTTCAACGTCGCCAACGCGATCGGCGCCGCCCTCGGCGCGCTGGTGATCTCCCTGGGGCTGGGCTACGCCGCCCCGATGTGGGTGGGCGCGACCCTGGCCGTCGTCGGCGCCGGCATCGCCGTCGTCGCCCGGCGCGCCGACCGGCGGGAGGCCTCCCGCGTCGACGCCGACGTGCAGCGCTGGCGCGAGACCTGCGCTCCCGAGCCCGCGCACGCGCATGCCGGCGAGCCGGCGGGTAGGAGCGCGGCATGACGATCGACGCGACCAGCTCCGGGCAGTTCCCCCTCGGCGACCGGCCGGTGCACCGGCTCGGCTACGGCGCCATGCAGCTGGCCGGCCCGCACGTGATGGGGCCGCCGGCCGACCGGGACGCCGCGGTCGCCGTCCTGCGCCGTGCGGTCGAGCTCGGCGTCGACCACATCGACACCAGCGACTACTACGGCCCGCACGTCACCAACGAGATCATCCGCGAGGCGCTGCACCCCTATCCCGAGCAGCTGACCATCGTCACGAAGGTCGGCGCCCGCCGGACGCCCGAGGGCGAGTGGCCGGAGGCGCTGTCGGCCGAGGAGCTGCGCCAGGCGGTGCACGACAACCTCGACCACCTCGGCGTCGACGTCCTCGACGTGGTCAACCTGCGCATGCCCGGCTTCGCCGAGCCGGTCGAGCGGTCGCTCGCCGAGCCCTTCGAGACCCTGGCCGAGCTGCAGCAGCAGGGCCTGATCCGGCACCTGGGCGTCAGCAACGTGACCACCCAGATGCTGGCCGAGGCCCGCTCGATCGCCCCGGTGGTCTGCGTGCAGAACCACTACAACCTCGTGCACCGGGCCGACGACCCGCTGATCGACGCGCTGGCCCGCGAGGGGACGGCGTACGTGCCGTTCTTCCCGCTCGGCGGGTTCACGCCCATCCAGTCCGCGGCGCTGGAGACGGTCGCGCGGCGGCTGGAGACGACGCCGATGCAGGTGGCGCTGGCCTGGCTCCTGGCCCGCAGCCCCAACATCCTGCTGATCCCCGGCACCTCGTCGGTGGCGCACCTGGAGGAGAACCTGCAGGCCGGTGCGCGGGTGCTCGGGCCGGTGGAGCTGCAGGAGCTGGACCGCATCGGCGGCACCGGCGAGCCCGACGTCGACCTGTGAGCGCCTGGGCATAGGAGGCTGTGCGCACGGATCGGCGCTCAGGACGTGCGCACAGCCTCCTATGCCTCGGGCAGCTCGGCGTCCCGGGCGACCAGCAGCTCGACGCCGGCACGGAGCACCGCGCGGGTGGCGTCGGTGTCGCGGTCGACCAGCCACGTGGTGGTGGCGCCGTCGACGAGGGTGACCAGCAGGCGGGCCAGCTCCGGCACCGGCCGCCGCCACCGCGCGCCGGTCGCCGCGGCCGCCTCCTCGAGCAGCCGGGACGCCGCCGCGGTGTAGGCGCGGTACTGCTCGGCGGCCAGCGGCCGCAGCGCCGGGTCGCGGACGGCGTGCAGGGTCAGCTCGAGCATCAGCTGCTCGGCGCCCGGGTCCCGCTCGAGGTGCTCGAGGTAGCCGTCGGCGGCCCGGCGCAGCACGCCGTCCAGCCCGGCGGCCGGGTCCATGCCGGCGGTGGCGGCGGCCAGCTCCCGGCCGACGACGCGGTGGACGAGCTCGGCGAGCAGCTCGTCGCGGGAGGCGAAGGCGTAGTGGAAGCTCGCCAGCGACATCCCGGCCTCGGCCACGATCGCCCGGGTGGTGCCGGCGGCCGGCCCGTCGCGGGCCATCACCCGCAGCGCCGCGGCGAGCAGCGCCTCCCGCCGGTCCGCGGCGGCCACCCGAGCCACGTCAGCTCCGCCCCACCGGGCCGAGCACCCGGTCGAGGTGGGCGTTGGCCAGCACGCCGCGGGGATCCAGCCGGTCGCGCAGCGCGGTGAACGCGCCGAACCGCGGATAGCGGGCCGCGAGGGTCGCGGCGTCCAGGCCGTGCAGCTTGCCCCAGTGCGGCCGGCCGCCGACCGCACCCGCCAGGGCCTCGACGGTGGCGAAGTACTCCCCCGGCTCGCTGCGCGCCGGCACGTGAACGGCGACGTAGGCGGTGTCGCGGCCGTACGCCGTCGACAGCGGGACGTCGTCGGCCGCGGCCACCCGCACCTCCACCGGGAACGGGATCCGCCAGCCGCGGTCGTGCACGCAGCGGGCCAGCTCGGCCAGCAGCTCGGGCGCGGCCGCCCGGGGCACGGCGTACTCCATCTCCCGGAAGCGCACCCGCCGCCGCGCGACGAACACCCGGTGCGACAGGTCGGTGTAGGTGCGCACGGGCACTCCGCGCGCGGAGATCTCCGCCAGCCGCGGCACCAGGGCGGGGACGGCGCGCCCGGCGGCCACCACCCCGGCGAAGGCGCCGTTGGACAGCACCTCGTCGTCCCAGAGCGCGCGCAGCCGGCCGAGCGGGGCGACCTCGGCGACCGGCACGCGGGTGTTGCACTTGGTCTGGCAGCGGTCGGTGTGCGGGAACCAGTAGAACTCGACGTGGTCGGTGGCGGTCGTGAACTCGTCGAACCGCTCGAGCAGCTCCGGCAGGCGGGCGGCCCCCTCCTCGGCGCGCAGCGCGAACGCCGGCACCGCCTGGAGAGTCACCGTGGCCAGCACCCCCAGCGCCCCCAGCCCCAGCCGGGTGGCGGCGAAGACCTCGGGGTGCTCGTCGGGCGAGCAGCGCAGCACCGAGCCGTCGGCGGTCACCAGCTCCAGCGCGCGGACCTGGGTGGCCAGCCCGCCGTACCGGGCCCCGGTGCCGTGGGTGCCGGTGGAGATCGCGCCCGCGACGGTCTGCCGGTCGATGTCGCCGAGGTTGGTCAGCGCCCAGCCCCGCGCGGCGAGCTCGGCGTTGAGCCGGTGCAGCGGCATCCCGGCCCCGACGGTGACCCGGCCGGCGTCGTCCACCCCGAGGAACCCGGCGTGCCGGTCGAGCACGAGCTGGACGTCGTCCGGGCGGCCGACCGCGGTGAAGGAGTGCCCGCTGCCGATCGGGCGCACCCGCCGCCCCGCGTCGCCCGCCGCGACCAGCGCGGCGGCGATCCCCTCGGTGCTCTCCGGCCGGACCACCGTGATGCCGTCGGCGGACTGGTTGCCCGCCCAGTTGCGCCAGCTCCCCACCCCGGTCACCCGCACCTCCGCTCCGCCGACGTCCGCGGCAGCCTGCCGGGAGCCGCCGAGTGGGTCAAGCGTCTGGGGCACTTGACCCACACAGCTGCGGGCCGCGATGCTCCCGCCCCATGACCGTCGCCGATGCGCGGGCGCGGCTGGACGAGGCGACCGCCGACCTCGACCCGCCGTTCGCCGTCCTCGACCTCGACGCGCTCGACGCCAACGCCGCCGACCTGGTGCGGCGGGCCGGCGGCCGGCCGGTCCGGGTGGCGAGCAAGTCGGTCCGCAGCCGGGCCGTGCTGCGCCGCGTGCTGGCCCGGCCGGGGTTCGCCGGGGTGCTGGCCTACTCGCTGGCCGAGGCCCTGTGGCTGGCCGGCGGCGAGGACCCCGTGAGCACCGACGTCGTCGTCGGCTACCCGACGGCCGACCGGGACGCGCTGCGCCGCCTGGCCGCCGACCCGGCACTGGCCGCGCGGGTGACCCTGATGGTCGACTCCCCCGAGCACCTGGACCTGCTCGAGGCGGTGGTGCCACCGGGCGGCCGCCCGCCGCTGCGGATCTGCCTGGACGTCGACGCCTCGCTGCGCGCCGGTGGCGGGCGGCTGCACGTGGGGGTCCGCCGCTCCCCGGTGCACGACCCGGCCGCGGCGGCGGCGCTGGCCCGCGCCGTCGCGACCCGGCCGGGGCTCGACCTGGTCGGCGTCATGTCCTACGAGGCGCAGGTCGCCGGCGTCCAGGACGCCCCGCCCGGCCGCCCGGTGCGGGGACTGGCGGTCCGCGGGATGCAGGCGCTGTCGGTGCGCGAGCTGGCCGCCCGCCGGGCCGCCGTGGTCGCCGCCGTGCGGTCGGTCGCGCCGCTGGAGTTCGTCAACGGCGGGGGCACCGGCAGCCTGGAGCGGACCGCGGCCGACCCGGCGGTCACCGAGGTCGCCGCCGGCTCCGGGCTGTACCAGCCGACGCTGTTCGACGGCTACCGCGCCTTCGCCGGCCGGCCGGCCCTGCTGTTCGCCCTGCCGGTGACCCGCCGCCCGGCGCCCGGGCTGGTCACCGTGGCCGGCGGCGGCTGGGTGGCCTCGGGGCCGCCCGGACCCGACCGGCTGCCGGCGCCGACCTACCCGGCCGGGCTGCGCCTGGTGGCCACCGAGGCCGCCGGCGAGGTGCAGACGCCGCTGCGCGGGCCGGTCGCCGACGGCCTGCGGATCGGCGACCGCGTGTGGTTCCGGCATGCCAAGGCCGGGGAGCCGGCCGAGCACGTCGACGTGCTGCACACGCTGGCCGGCGACCGGCTGACCGGGGTCGCGCCGACCTACCGGGGCGAGGGCCGCTCGTTCGGCTGACCCCCTCGACCGGAGCGCCGTGGGATCCTGGCACGGTGACCCGCCCCACCCCGCAGCGTGACGTCATCCGGTTGCTGTTCGCCGATCTCGACGGCTTCCACAGCGCGCAGGACGTGTACGCGCGACTGCGTGCCGCCGGGGACCGCGTGGGCCTGTCGACGGTGTACCGGGCGGTGCAGTCGCTGGCCGACGACGGCGAGCTCGACTCGATCCGCACCGACACCGGGGAGGCCCTCTACCGGCGCTGCAGCGGGCAGCACCACCACCACCTCGTCTGCCGGGGCTGCGGCCGGACGGTGGAGGTGGCGGGCCCGGCCGTGGAGAAGTGGGCCGACCAGGTCGCCGGCGAGCACGGGTTCACCGACGTGAGTCACACGCTGGAGATCTTCGGCACCTGCGCCGCCTGCCGGTCCGCGGGTGCCGCCGGGGAACAGGCCTAGGTCCGCCGGGGCACCGCGCCCAGGACCGGCGCCGGCCCGATCCCGGCGACCGCCGGGCGGAGGCCGACCGGCACGCCCCGGCGCGGATCGGCCGGCGGCCCCCCGGTGGCCAGCCACCGGGCGAGCCCGACGGCGCGGTCCGGCTCCTGCATGCCGGCCAGCCACAGGGTGGGCGAGACGAGGCCGGTGGCACCGTCCCGGTGGGCGATGCCGGCCAGCGCCCCCAGGCTGCACCGGCCGAGGCACCCGGCGGTCACCAGCACCGCCCCCTGGGTGCCCGCGACCGTGGCCGAGAGGCCGGCCACCCCGGCCCCGCCGTCGGCCAGCCGGTGCAGCGCCGCGCAGCGGTGTCCCTGGCAGAGCACCAGCAGCGGGCCCCCGGGGTCGGCCGCGCCCGGCACGGTCACCCGGCCCGGCCCGGACGGGCGCGGCGGCCGTAGCGCTGCTCGAAGCGCTCGACCCGCCCGGCGGTGTCCAGCACCCGCTGGTTGCCGGTCCAGAAGGGGTGCGAGGCGGCCGAGATGTCGACGACGACCAGCGGGTACGTCCGGCCGTCGAGCTCGGTGGTCAGGTCGGTCGCGATGGTCGACCGGGTGCAGAACGTGGCGCCGCTGGCCGCGTCGCGGAAGACGACGGTGCGGTACTCGGGGTGGATGCCCTCGCGCATCAGGGGTGCTCCTCTCGGGTGGGGACGTGGGCGCCGTCCCCCTCGGCCGGGGTCGAGGCCTCGCAGGGGTCCTCGTGCCAGTCGCCGAAGGGATCGGGCCACCGCGACCAGGCGGACTGCCCGGCCGCGAGCTCCTCGTCCGTGACGAGGGCCGACCGCAGCGCGGCGGTGACCGCGGCCGGGGACTGGCGGTGCGTGAGCACGACGACGTCGACGTCCCGGTCGCCGTACACCTCGTGCCACCGCAGCGCGGCCGCCACCCGGCGCTCCGGCTCGACCCGCGCCCAGAGCTCGTGGTCCTCGGGGTCGGAAGCCAGCCACGGCCCCCCGTCGCCGATGCGCAGGCCGCTGCCGGCCGACTCCAGCCACAGTGCGCGGTCCGGTCGCGTGGCCAGCCAGAGCCGGCCGCGGCTGCAGACGACGCCGTCGAGCAGGACGTCGAGCGCGTCGTGCAGCCGCTCGGGGTGGAAGGGCCGGTCCGCGGTCAGGTGCACGAGCGCCACGCCCGCGTCATCGTCCAGCGGGGGCTCGCCGGCGAGCAGCGGCTCGTGGGCGTTGGACACGCGTCCCCGCCGGGCTCGCGGGCCGATCGCCGCGAGCAGCGCTCCGGGGTCCGCGCGCCACGACTCCAGGGCCGCGCGCGGCCGGCCCGGCAGGAGGCGGTCGAGCACGGCGCCCAGCCGGGCGGCCTCCCAGGCGCTCTCCGGGCGGCCGGCGACCAGCACCGCGTCGGCGAACGCGGCCTGGCCGACGGCCACCTGGGCCAGGGTCCGCTCGTCGTCCGCGGTCGCGGCGAGTCCGCGGTCGGCGAGCGTGTCCTCGCCCGTGGCGTCGTCCAGCCAGCGGGCGGCGTCCAGGACGGCGATCACCGCCTCGACCCGGACCGAGTCGCCGGCGGTCTCGACGGCGTCGTCGTCGAGGACCACCGCGTCCAGCGCCCAGCAGAGGTGCTCGGGCTCCAGCGCCGGGTCGAGGTGGACGACCACCCGGAGGACGTCCGGCCGGCGGGCCAGGACGCGCAGCAGGGGGAGCAGGTCCAGGCGGAGGGTGCAGCTCAGGCAGCCGTGGGCCAGCTCGAGCGCCTCCCGGTGCACGACCGGACCCTGCGGCCCCCGCTCGGCCACCGTCCGCACGACCACGCCCGCGCCGAGGTGCCGGACGTCGTGGTGCACGACGACCGTCCCCGGCTGCGCGGCGCCGAGCACGTCGGCCGCGGCTCCGCTCAGGTCGCGTCCGAGGCCGGTCACGAGCAGGACGGGGGTGCGCTGATCCGTCGTCATGTCCCCACCCTAGCCTGGGAATGGGAATCATTATCGTCTAGGCTCAAATCCGATCCGAGGAGGACCCATGTCGACCTACTGCGAGGTGACCGGCCGACGCCCCGGCTCCGGCCGGTCGGTGAGCCACTCGCACCGGCGGACCCCGCGCCGTTTCGACCCCAACCTGCAGAACCGCCGGTTCTGGCTGGCCGGCGAGAACCGCTGGGTGCGGCTCACCGTCTCCGCCAAGGGCATCAGGACCATCGACCGACAGGGCATCGAAGCCGTCGTCGCCCGGTTGCGGCGCACCGATCCGGCGGTCCGCCGGCGCCTGGGTGCGGGACGGAGCGCCTGATGACCCGCGCCACCGACGTGCGGCCGGTCGTCCGGCTGAAGTCGACCGCAGGGACCGGCTACACGTACGTGACCCGCAAGAACCGGCGCAACGACCCCGACCGGCTCGTGCTGCGCAAGTACGACCCGGTCGTGCGCCGGCACGTCGAGTTCCGGGAGGAGCGCTGAGATGGCGAAGACCTCGAAGATCGCGGCCGAGGCCCGGCGCCGCGCCGTAGTGCAGCGGTACGCCGAGCACCGCGCCACCCTGCGCGAGACCGCCCGGGTCGGAGCCACAGACACCGAGCGGGCCGCCGCGAGGGCGGCCCTCCAGCGCCTGCCGCGGAACGCCAGCCCGACGCGACTGCGCAACCGCGACGTCGTCGACGGCCGGCCCCGTGGCCACCTCCGGGCATTCGGCCTCTCCCGGGTCCGCTTCCGGGAGATGGCACACCGGGGGGAACTGCCCGGCATCCGGAAGTCCAGCTGGTGAGGGCGCACCGGCCGCCGGCCCACCGCCGCCGGGCGCTCCCCGGCCCGGTCAGCTGGTACGACGTCGCCACCCTGCGCGCCTTCCTGTCGGACCGCGGCAAGATCCGGTCGCGCCGGGTGACGGGACTGTCCGCCCAGCAGCACCGGCAGGTGGCGCGCGCGATCAAGACCGCCCGGGAGATGGCCCTGCTGCCGTACCCCACCACCCGGCACTGACCCGACGCGCGCCGGCCGGACACCCACCTGCCAGCCGCCTGTGGCAGGGTCTCCCGCCGGGGAACGAGAACCGTTCCCCGGCGGACCGAGGGAGGGCCGGTGTCCACGGCAGCACCACCGGAGGGCTCCGCAGCCGCGGCCGACGCCGCCCCGCGGCGACGGGGCCCGCGCTCGGGCGACGTGCTCCTCGCCGTCCTCGCGGTGATGGCGGTCCTGCACTTCCTGAGCCCGGCGGTCCTCGAGCGGCCGGCCGTCCAGGCGTGGAGCACGGTCTTCGTGGCCGTGTGCCTGCAGGCCCTGCCCTTCCTCGTGTTCGGCGTGCTGCTCTCCGCCGCGATCAGCACCTTCGTGCCGGCGTCCTTCTTCGCCCGGGCCCTCCCCCGGCGCCCGGGGGCGGCCGTGCCGGTGGCCGGGCTGGCGGGTGCGGTCCTGCCGGGCTGCGAGTGCGCCTCCGTCCCCGTGGCCGGCAGCCTCGTGCGACGCGGGGTGGCCCCGGCCGCCGCCCTGGCGTTCCTGCTGTCGGCTCCGGCCATCAACCCGGTGGTCCTGGTCGCGACCGCCGTCGCCTTCCCCGGCCAGCCGGAGATGGTGGCGGCCCGGTTCCTGGCCTCGGTCGCCGTCGCCCTCGTCATGGGCTGGATGTGGGCGGCGTTCGGGCGCAGTGCCTGGCTGCGGATGCGCCCCGGGCACGTGGCCGCTCCCGGGGAGAGCCGGCTGGAGACCTTCCGTGCCGCCGTCCAGCACGACCTCCTGCACGCCGGCGGCTTCCTGGTCGTCGGCGGCCTGACCGCGGCGACGCTCAACACGGTCGTCCCGCGCGCCTGGCTGGACGCCGTCGCCGACTCCCCGCTGCTGTCGGTGCTGGTGCTGGCGGCCCTCGCCGTCGTCCTGGCGGTCTGCTCGGAGGCCGACGCGTTCGTCGCGGCGAGCCTGGTCGGCTTCTCCCCCACGGCCCGGCTGGTCTTCCTCGTCGTGGGGCCGGCCGTGGACGTCAAGCTCATCGCGCTGCAGGCGGGCACCTTCGGGCCCCGTTTCGCCGCCCGCTTCGCCCCCGTGACCCTCGCCGTCGCCGTCCTCGCCGCGGTCGGCGTCGGCGCCCTGCTGCTGTGAGGCCCCCGTGGACCGGATGACCCAGCACGCCGTCCTCCTGCTGCTCGGCGCCTACGTGCTGCAGGTGGGCCTGACCGACGCCCACCTGGCCTACGTGCAGGGCGGCTTCCGCCCGTTCCTGCTGATCGCCGCGGTCGTCCTGCTGGCCGTGGGGCTGCTCGGGATCGTGCGGTCGTGGCGGCGCAGCCGGGCCCGGGCAGACGAGCACGACCACGGGCACGGCGCGCCCCGGGTCGCCTGGCTGCTGGTGCTGCCGGCCCTGGTGCTCGCCCTGGTGGCCCCACCCGCCCTCGGCTCGTTCACCGTCGCCCGGCAGACCCAGGCGGCGCCTCCGGAGCCGGAGAGCGCACCCGTGGCCTACCTGGGAGAGAACGACCCGGGCGAGGACCACCGCACGCTCCCGCTGAACAACTACCGGCTGCGCGCGCTGGCCGAGGACACCTCGGTCCTGGAGGGCCGGCTGGTGCGGCTGACCGGCTTCGTGTCGCCGCGCGACGGGGGCGGCTGGTACGTCAGCCGGATCGCCATCAGCTGCTGCGCCGCCGACGCCCTCGGCATCACCGTCGTGGTGGACGGCGACCGCGGCGACCTGCCGCCCGACCAGTGGGTCGAGGTGATCGGCCGCTACGCGCCGCCGCAGCCGCACCCGGTCGCCGGCTATCCCGAGGCCGTCATCGAGCCGGTGTCGGTGACCCGCATCGACCCCCCGGCCGACACCTACGAGGGCTGACCGGCCCAGGGCTCCCCACGGCGTCGACCGCGGGGAGCCCCGGACCGGCTGTCGCCGTCGCGATCAGCCGGTGACGACGGCGATCTCGATCGGGGTCACGCCCAGCTCACCGGTGGCCAGCACCTCACCGGTGGCCAGGTCGACGGCGTGGACGGCGCCGGCGGCCGGCTCGGTGACGTAGGCGATGCCGTCGGAGATCCGCAGCGCCGGGTGCGGGTCCTGCCACTCCTCGGGCCCCTCCCAGGCCGCCACCACCGGATGGCTGGCGAGGAGCGCTCCGGTCTGCTCGTCGAACAGGTGCAGGCTCCCGTCGGTGCCCAGCACCACCGCCTCGCCCTGCGGCCCGCGGCCCAGGTCCCGGAACGTGTAGGCGACCCCCTCGGGCAGCGGCACGACCTGCATCCGGTCGGCCGAGGTGTCGATCAGCGCGATCTGGTCGAGCAGGTACCCCTCGGCGTCGGGGTCGTCCCGGTAGTCACCGAGGGCCACCGGCGAGTCCTCGGTGGTGAACACGTTGCCGACCCGGCCGAACTCGTCGGGGGCGGTCAGCTTGAGGAACTCCCCGTCGTAGACCAGGACGCCGTCCTCGCAGCCGAAGACCGCGACCTCGCCGGCCACCGTGCCCTCGCCGTGCACGCCCGGACAGTCCTCGGCCCGGGCCACCTCGGCGCCCGAGGGGTCGAGCACGCGCACCCCGCTGCGGAACTCCTCGTCGCCGAGCGTGGCCAGCAGCGTGCCGTCCTCCAGCTCGATGGCCACGCCGTGGTGGGCCTCCTCCGATGTCCACGACCGCGTCTCGGGCAGTCCCTCGGCGTCGAGGAGGTCGTCGGTGGCGAACGAGGTGATGTCGCCGGTGCCATCGGCGAACAGCACCGTCCGGCCGCCGTGCACGACGACGTGCCCGGCCTCCTCGGCCGGGAAGACGTCGTCGGTGAGCTCCGACTCGCCGGTGTAGGAGGTGCCTCCCGCGGTCCAGGTGCCGGTGTCGAGCACCTGGAACCCCTCCTCGGTGGTCACCAGGACGTGCCGGCCGTCCCCGGCCGGGTTGACCCGCAGGAACCCGTCCTGCGCGTGGTCGCCGACCACCTCGAGGGTGGTGGCGTCCAGCACCAGCACACCGCCGTCGTAGGTGAGGGCGAGCCGGGGCTGCGGCGCGGGCACCTCCTGCGCGGACGAGGCGGCAGAGGTTCCGGCGGAGGCGGAGGCCGCGGGTGCGGCGTCGGAGTCGGCAGCCGAGGAGCAGGCGGCCATGAGCAGGCCGGCGGCACCGAGGGCGGCCAACCGGAGGGGCGACGGTCGATCGGTTCTCATGCCGGCCAGCCTAATGGGAATGATTCTCATTATCGTCAACGGGTGTCACCGGATCCCCGCCACGATGTCGTCGGTGTTGGCCCGCATCATCTGCAGGTAGGTCTCGGCACCGCCGCCCTCGGCGGTCAGCGACTCGGTGAACAGCGGGACGACGGCCACATCGAGACCCGCCTGCTCGGCCAGCACCTGCACGAGGCGGTCCGGCTGCGACGCGTCGGCGAACACCGTGCGCACCCCCGCCTCCCGGACCGCCGTCGCCAGCTCGTCGAGGTCGCTGGCGCTGGGCGAGGCCAGCGTCGAGCCGCTGGGGATGACCGCACCCACGACGGTGAACCCGAACCGGTCGGCCAGGTAGCCGAACACGTGGTGGTTGGTGACCAGGTACCGGCGGTCGGGTGGGACGCGCGCCAGCTGCCCGGCCATCCACTCGTCGAGTGCGGCGACCTCGGCGCGGTAGCGGTCCACCGCGGCGGCGAGCTCGCCGGGGTCGAGGCCCCCGCTGTCCTGGAGGGCGTCCGCCAGCCCGTCGACCACCGCGAGCATCTGCCGGGGATCGGTCCAGAAGTGGGGATCGACCCCCGACTCCTCCTCGGTGCTCCACTCCACCGGCTCGACGAAGCTCCCCGCCTCCACGACGGGCACGCCGTCCTCGCGGGCGGCGTCGACGTGGGCGGCCACCCCCTCCTCCAGGCCCAGGCCGTTGGCGACCAGGAGATCGGCGCCACGCATCCGGGCGGCCTCCTGCGCCGACACCTCGAACGAGTGCGGATCGGCACCGGGGGGCATCAGCACCAGCACCTCCGCCTGGTCCCCCACCAGCTCACCGACGACGTCGCCCAGGATGTTGGTGGTGACCACCACCAGCGGCCGGTCGTCGGCGGCGGCGGCCCCGCACCCCGTCGACGCGGCGAGGGCCATCAGCGAGGCGGCGAGGACCGCCGTCGCCCGCCTCATCGCCCGGTCTCCGCGAGGTGGGCGGGCGCGACCTCGGTGAGGAAGGTCCGGGCCACCCGCGCGCCGTCGGCGTAGTCGATCTCCAGGAGCCGGTTGCCCGCGGGGTCGTTGACGTACGCGCGGTCGGCGTCGACCTGCAGGTCGACCTCCTCGAGCCGGTCGACGGGGAGCAGCGGCTCGGTGGCCACCGTCGCCCCGTCCCCGGGGGTGAGGACGACGACCCGTCCGGCCGCGTCGACGCCCACCACCCGGTCCTCGTCGTCGTCGGCCGCCACCGCGTGCACCCACGGGGTGCCGGTGGGCACCAGCTGCCAGGTGCGGGCCCGGCTGTCGAGCACCCAGACACCACGCTGACCGGCGGGCGCGGCCACGGCCGGCCGGCCCGGCCGGTTGGCGAGGACGGTGGCACGGTCCTCCGCGGCGACCGGCTCGGGGTACGGGATGCGCTCGAAGCCGATGCCGTCGTCGTCGCCCGTGGCGAGCACCGCGCCGTCGGCACAGGAGACGACCACCCCGACCCGGGTGGGATGCCCGCCCCGGGGATCGGCGCACGGGACCTCGGCGCCGGCCAGGGGCTCGCCGTCCGCGTCGAGGGCGACGACGGATGCGGCCGTCGTGGCGACCAGCCGGTTCCCCAGCGGCACCAGGGCACCGTCGTGCGGCTCCCCGGTCACCCGCGCGAGCTCCTCCACCCGGCCCTGCCCCAGGGCGGCGCGGTCGAGCACCACACCCGTGCCGGTGGCCGGCGAGAAGAGCGTCGTCACGGTCTCCGAGGACGCCGCGCGGACCTCGCCCGACCAGTCCAGCGCGCCGACCACCCGGGCCGGCGCCCGGTAGTAGTGCACGTGGTCGCCGTGGTCGACCGTCCACGTGCCGGTGTCGACGACGGTCAGCTCGCCGGCGGGCTCCGACGCGGCGAACAGGAAACGCCCGTCCGTGGCCACCGCGGCGACGCCACCGACCGACCCCAGCGCGGCCGGCTCCCCGGTGAGCAGGTCGAGGGTGTGCACCGCTCCCCCGTCGTCGAGGTAGGCCAGTTGCAGCTGCGGCTCGCCCAGCTCTGCCGCGCCGGCGACGTAGCCGTGGGCCTCGGTGGTGGTCGCGGCCGGATCCGCACCGGCGTCGGAGGCGGCGCAGGCGGTGAGCAGCAGCGAGCCGGCGAGCGCGCCGGCGGCACGGCGCACCGGCCACCGGCGGGAGGAGCAGGACATGGTTCTCCAGACGTCGGGACGGAGGGATCAGCGCGGGATCGCGGCACGCACCGCGATCGAGACGCCCACCAGGGCGACCGCGCACAAGGCGATCGAGGCACCGCCGGCGGTTCCGGCGTGCCAGGACAGGAGCAGGCCGGCGACCACGGCGACGGCGCCGAACCCGGCACCCAGGGCCATGGTCGGAGGCAGCCGGCGCGTCCACTGGCGGGCCGCCGCGGCCGGGGCGAGCAGGAGCGCGACGACCAGGAGGGTGCCGAGCGCCTGGTACGACGTGACGACGGCGGCGGTCACCAGGAGCACCATCGCGACGTGCGCCGGCCGGGGGCGCAGCCCGAGGGTGGCCGCGGTGCGGGGATCGAAGGCGAGCCCCACGAACGGCCGGTGCAGCAGCGCCGTGGCACCGACCAGGCCGACCATGGCGGCCGCGAGCAGCACCAGGTCGGCGGAGCGGATGGCGAGGACGTCGCCGAAGAGGATCGCGGTGACGTCGGTCGCGAAGGACCGCGACCGGGAGACGATCGCGACCCCCAGGGCCAGCATCCCGACGAACAGCAGCCCGATGGACGTGTCGTGGGAGAAGCCGCCGCGCCGGGACAGCACGCCGACCCCGACGCTCATGACGCCGGCGCTGACCGCCGCGCCGACCAGCGGCGGCCAGCCCGCCAGCACCGCCACGGCGACGCCGGGGAGCATGCCGTGGGACAGCGCCTCACCGAGGAAGGCCATCCCCCGGACCACCACCCAGGTGCCGACCACCGCGCAGGTGACGGCGGCGAGCACCGCCCCGAGGAGGGCCCGCTGCATGAAGGGGACGACGAACGGATCGAACAGCCAGGCCACGGGAGGACCCTACTGGGAACGATTATCACTATCGTTAAGGTGGGTCCCATGACAGCGTCAGCCCTGGCCGTCCGCGACCTCACCGTCCACCGGGGCAGCACGGTGGCCCTCGAGGAGCTGACCGCCGAGCTCCCGCCCTGCTGCGTGACCGCGCTCGTCGGGCCCAACGGCGCCGGCAAGTCGACGCTGCTGGACGTGCTCGCCGGCGTCCTGCGCCCGACGTCCGGGTGCGTCGCGCGTCCCGAGGGGCTGAGCGTCGCGTACGTGCCCCAGCACAGCGGCGTGCGCGCGGACCTCCCGGTCACGGTCGCCGACACCCTCGCCATGGGGCGCTGGCGCGAGCGCGGCCCGTGGCGGCGGCTGCGCCGGGAGGACCGGGACCTGGTCGCCGAGTGCGCCGCCCGGCTCGGGCTGACCGCGCTGCTCGACCGTCCGCTGTCCGCCCTCTCCGGGGGTCAGCGCCAGCGGGCGCTCGTCGCCCAGGGGCTGATCGCCCGTGCCGACGTCCTGCTCGTCGACGAACCGACCGCGGGGGTCGACGCCGCCACCCAGCTGGTCGTGCTGGAGGCCCTGGCGAGCGAGGCGGCGCGCGGCGCCGCGGTCGTGCACGCCACCCACGAGCCGGCGGCCGTCGAGTGCGCCGACCGGGTGCTCGCCCTCGCCGCCGGGCGCGCGGCGCAGGCCGTCGGAACCGGCTGAGCCTCCCAGCAGCCCCCGCCGACGCCTGGCGCCGGCGGGGGCCGGCGCGTCAGGCGCCGAGAGCCTCGGACAGCGACCGCAGCTGCGCCAGCTGCCAGTCCACGAACGAGGCGTCGTCGTCGGGCACCGACTCGGTGACCTCGACGACCGGCACGCCGGCCTCCTCCGCGGTCGCCCGCAGCTGCTCGGGCACGCCGCCCTCGGTCTGGGTGTTGTAGACGAGGACGTCGATCTCCCCGGCACGGAGGGCGCTCTCGAAGTCCGCCACGTCGCCCGGGGAGGGGTCGCTCTCGTTGCTGGCCGCGTCGCGGTAGCCCTCCGGCGTCGCGTCGGTGAGCCCGACCGCCTCGGCCATGTAGTCGAACACCGACTCGGTGGCCGCGTAGCTGCGACCGCCGGCCGCCGTCCGCAGCGACTCGATCTCCTCGAGGTAGGGGGCCAGCTCCTCCTGCCAGGCCGCGGCCTGCTCGGCGAAGTAGTCGGCGGCGTCCGGCGACAGCTCGCGGAGCTCGGCGGTCACGGCCTCGGCGGCCTGCTGGACGTACTCCGGGGAGTACCAGATGTGCGGGTTCACCCCGCCGTGCCCGTGGCCGGCCTCCTCCTGCTCGGTTTCGTGCCCCTCCTCCGCCTCGTGCCCCTCGTCCTCGTGCTCCTCGGACTCGATGCCGGCCACCTCGGCGAGGTCGAGGACCACCGGGGCCGGATCGACGTTGCCCGCGGCGTCGGCCGCCCAGTGGTCGTAGTCGGCGCCGTTGAGCACCACGAGCCGGGCCTCCTCGAAGGCGGCGATGTCGCCGGCGGTCGGATCGAAGTCGTGCGGGTCGACGGCGATCGAGCTGATCACGGTGGTGACCGACGCGCAGTCCCCGCCGAGGGCCTGCACGACGTCCCCCCACTGCCCCACGGACACGACGACGTCGACGACCTCGCCCGGGCAGGCGTCGGCGTTCCCGCCGCTGGTGGTGGGGCCCGTGGACTCGCCCCCGCCTCCGCAGGCGGCGAGGACGAGCGAGGCGGCGCCCACCAGGGCGACGGTGGCGGGACGGGTCGGGCGGCGCATCAGGTACTCCAAGTGGGCACGGTAATCATTCTCATTGTCATCATGCCCCATGGCCCGACGTACGCGGCACGCGGGCGCCCCCCGTCCCTCCGGCCGTCGATCCAGCGGCCCCGCGCCGCCGTCCCCCCGCCAGCCGGCGTCAGCGGGCGCGCGCCACCCGCGCCTCGTCGAACACCGGCTCGGCCGACTCGTAGACCCTGCCGTCGGACCCGAACACCAGGAACCGGTCGAAGGACCGGGCGAACCAGCGGTCGTGCGTCACCGCCAGGACGGTGCCGTCGAACGCGGCCAGCGCCTCCTCCAGCGACTCGGCCGACAGGACGTCGAGGTTGTCGGTGGGCTCGTCGAGCAGCAGCAGCGTGGCTCCGGACAGCTCCAGCATCAGCACCTGGAACCGTGCCTGCTGGCCGCCCGACAGCGTGCGGAACGGCTGGTCGCCCTGCTCGGCCAGGCCGTACCGGCGCAGCGCGGCCATGGCCCGGCCGCGGTCGACGCCCGGCCGGCCGGGCTCGCCGTGCCACAGCAGGTCGACCGGCGTCCGGTCCTGCCACTCCGGGTGGGCGTGGGTCTGCGCGAACAGGCCGGGGACGACCCGCGCGCCGAGCCGCCAGCTGCCGGTGTGCGCGACGTCCTGGCCGGCCAGCAGCCGCAGGAAGTGCGACTTGCCCGCGCCGTTCGCGCCGAGGACGCCGACGCGGTCGCCGTACCAGATCTCGACGTCGAACGGCCGCATGAGCCCGGTGAGCTCCAGCTGCTCGGCCATCACCGCCCGCACCCCCGTGCGCCCGCCGCGCAGCCGCATGGAGACCTTCTGCTCCGGCGGGCGGTCCGGCGGCGGGCCGGCCGCCTCGAACTTCGCCAGCCGGGTCTGCGCGGCGGAGTACCGCGAGGCCATGTCCGGGGAGTTGGCCGCCTGCTGCTGCAGCGTGCGCACCAGGTCGACCAGCCGCTGGTGCTCCTCCTCCCAGCGCCGCCGCAGCTCGGCCAGCCGCTCGTGCCGCGCCGTCCGGGCCTCGGGATAGCTGCCGAAGCCGCCGCCGTGCACCCACGCCGTCCCGCCCTCGACGGTGACCACCCGGTCGGCGACGCGGGCCAGCAGCTCGCGGTCGTGGCTGACGAACAGCACCGTCTTGCGGGTCTCCAGCAGCCGCTCCTCCAGCCAGCGCTTGCCCGGCACGTCGAGGTAGTTGTCCGGCTCGTCGAGCAGCAGCACCTGGTCGGGGCCGCGCAGCAGCGCCTCCAGCGCCAGCCGCTTCTGCTCCCCGCCCGACAGCGTGGACAGCTCCCGGTACTTGCACCGCTCGTAGGGCACGCCGAGCGCGGCGACGGTCACGGTGTCCCAGGTGACCTCGGCCTCGTAGCCGCCGGCGTCGCCCCACTGACCGAGCGCGTCGGCGTAGGCCAGCTGCGCGGGCTCGTCGTCGGTCTCCATCAGCGTGAGCTCGGCGGTCTCGACGGCGTCCCACGCCGCCCGCACCGCCGGCGGGGAGAGGTCGACGAGGAACCGCTGCACCGTCGTGGCGTCGCGCACCGAGCCGATGAACTGGCGCATCACCCCGAGGCCGCCGCTGCGGGCGACCGCGCCGGCCTCGGGCACGAGGTCGCCGGCGACGATCCGCAGCAGCGTCGTCTTCCCCGCGCCGTTCTCCCCGACCAGCGCCGCGCGGGCGCCCTCGCCGACGCGGAACGAGACGTCGTCCAGCAGCACCCGCCCGTCGGGGAGGGTGTGCCGGATCCCGCTGACGTCGACGAAGCCCACCCGGTCATCCTCCGGGCCGGGGCAAGCGCATTCCGGCGGTCAGGCCTCCGACTGCAGCCGGGCCCGGGCCAGCCGCTCGACCAGCTCCGGCAGCGCGGTCGCCGGCACGCCGCTGAGGTCGCGGCGGCAGCTGCGGACGACCCTGCCGATCACCTGGGGTCGCAGCCGGGCACGGAACTCCTCGGTCAGCCGCACCACGGCCTGGTCCACCGCCGGGTCGACGGTCGGGTCGTCGAGGGTCGCGCACAGTGCTCGGCTCATGCCCTGGGGCCTCCGGTGAGTTCACGGTGGGGCGGTCGCTGCGCCCTGGCCGGAACACCGTCTCCCGCCGTCGGCGCTCGGACCAGGGACCAAGGGCCCCCCGCCGGTCAGCCGGGGAAGTAGCCGTTGCGGCCCTCGCCGGTGGCCGCCCAGGCGTCGCGCACGAGCGCCGCCAGCTCCCCGGTGTCGACCGCGGCCAGCGACGGGAAGCGCACGCAGCTCTTGCCGCACGACACCCGGCCCAGCCGGGCCGCGCGGGACTCGGCGAGGTAGGCGCCGTCGACGACGGCGGAGACGTAGAGCGACAGGTGGCGCTTCTGCGGCGCCAGGGCGATCACCGGCCAGCGCGTGGCCACCTTCGCCGAGCGCGGCCGGTAGGGCAGCAGGCCGTAGCCCAGCATGCTGCCGGCGCCCATCGGCACCAGCTCGCGGTCGATGCCCGGGACGGCGGCCGTCACCAGCTCGTCGACCCGGCGCAGCTCCTCCTCGCGCGGGCCGGCCGCGGCGAACCAGGCCTCGATCTCCTCCGGCGCGCTCATCCGGCCTCCTCAGCCCAGGGCGAGCGAGAGCACCGTGGCCCCGGCCGCCAGCAGCATCGCCAGGACGATCACCGCCGCCACCAGCCGGCGGCGTCGCTCGGCGTCCGGCCCCCCGGCTCCACCCATCCCCATCACGCCCACGACGCTACCGCCGGGAACCGACGGTTCAGGCCGGGCGGCGCCCCAGCAGCAGGGTGTCCAGCGCGGTTCCGGCCGGGGTCTCCCGCGGCACCTGGGCCAGCCGCTCGACCGCCAGGCCCGTCGCGACCGGCGTCAGCCGCGCGACGCTGTGCAGGATCGCCGGGTCCTGCGGGCCGCCGACGCCGTGCTCGACGTTGTCGACGTCGTGGCCGAGCACCAGCAGCCGGCCGCCCGGCGCCAGCCAGCCGGCCGCGCGGGCGAGGAGCTCTTCGAGGTCCGGCGGCGGCAGGTGCAGGTAGGCGACGAGCACGAGGTCGACGGCGGCACCCGGGCCGGGCCAGGTGGTGACGTCGGCGGTCACCCAGTCGACCGCGTCGGCACCGGGCCGGGTGCGGCCGCGGGCCAGCCCGGCGGCCGAGAAGTCGACCGCGGTGACCCGCCAGCCGCGCGCGGCCAGCCACAGCGCGTGCCGCCCCTCCCCCGCCGCCAGGTCCACCGCGGTGCCCGGCGGCAGGTCGGCCAGCAGCTCGGCGACCAGTGCGTTCGGCTCCGCCGACCACTGCCGCTGCTCGGCGTAGCGGGCGTCCCAGTCCTCGGCGCGCATGTCGGGATGCTCCCAGCCCGCGGCCGCGGAGGTGCAGCCGGCGGGCACCGGCGGCAGGGTGGCCGGGTGGACGACGGAGCGGCCGTGCGGCTGGTGCCCTTCGAACCCGAGCTGCTGCTCGCCGTCCTCCCCTGGTTCGACGATCCCGAGGTGCAGCGCCGCCTCGGCGGCCGGGAGTGGCCCGAGCGCGAGCTGGCGCTGCGCACCACCCGCGCCTACGACGAGTTCCGCGGCCGCCGGGTGCTGCGGGCGCACAGCTTCGTCGCCCTGGACGCCGGCGACCGCCCGGTGGCGCTCGTCGGCGGCGACGTCTACGACCGGTGGACGGTCTGGGACCCGGCCACCGAGCAGGTCACCGCCACCACGATGCGCCGCACCATGGGCCTGGCCTACGCCGTCGACCCGGCCCGCCGGGGCCGGGGATACGGCCGGGCCGCGCTGCGGGAGGTGGTCCGGGCACCGGAGACCGCCGACGTCGAGCAGTTCGTGCTGGGCATCGAGCCCGACAACACCGCGAGCCTGCGCATGGCCGCCGCCGCGGGCTTCACCCCGCTCACCACCGAGCCGGACGCGGAGGACATGGTCTACCTCGCCCGGGACCGCTGACCGTCACCGCCTCCTGCCAGGCTGGGCCGGTGACCGAGCTCGCGCTGCTGCGACTGGTGGCCCAGGGGCTGGCCGGCCCGCCGTCGCCGACGGCGGCCGGCACGGTGCAGGCGCTGACCTGCGTGCAGGCCCAGGACCTCCCCGGTGCGCTGACCTCGGTGGCGCTGCGCACCGCGGGCCGCTCGCGGGCCGACGTCGTCGCCGCCCTGGACGACGGCAGCGTGGTCCGGTCCTGGCCGATGCGCGGCACGCTGCACCTGCTGCCCGCCGGCGACCTGCCCTGGTTCCTCGAGCACTGCGCCTCGCGGGTGGCGCGGGCGACCGCCACCCGGCGCGCGCAGCTCGGCCTCACCGCCGCCGACGAGGAGCGCGCGGCCGCGGCGGCGGTCGAGGCGCTCGCCGGTGGCCGCCGGCTGGGCCGCCGGGCACTGCTGGGCCGGTTCGCCGAGGCCGGCCTCGACGTCACCGGGCAGCGGGGCCCGCACCTGCTCGGGCACCTGGCGGTCACCGGGTTGCTCTGCCTCGGCCCGATGGCCGGCCGCGAGCAGGCGTTCGTGCTGCTGGCGGAGTGGGTCCCCGCGCCGCGCCGGCTCGGCCGGGACGAGGGGCTGGCCGAGCTCGCCGTCCGGTTCCTCACCTCGCACGGGCCGGCCACCGACGCCGACCTCGCCCGGTGGAGCGGCCTGACCCTGCGCGACGTCCGGGCCGGCATCGCCGCCGTCCGGGCCGGGCTCGCCGCGGTCGAGGTCGACGGGCGCGAGCACCTCATGGCACCGGACCTGCCCGACCGGCTGGCCGCCTGCCGCGCCGAGGCCGAGGGGGTGTTCCTGCTGCCCGGCTTCGACGAGTTCGTGCTCGGCTACGCCGACCGCGGGTTCACCATGCCGGCGGCCCACGCCGACCGGATCGTGCCCGGCGGCAACGGCATGTTCCGGTCGACGGTGGTGGCCGGTGGCCGGGTGGTCGGCACGTGGCGGTGGGCGGGCTCCGGTGCCCGCCGGCGGGTGGACGTCGAGCCGTTCGAGCCGCTGCCGGCCGCGCTCGCCGCGGCGGTCGCCGAGCACGCGGCCCGGCTGCCCGCGCCGTCGTGAGGGGGGCGGAGCGGGGTCAGCGGGAGAACAGCCGGGCGAGGAAGCCCTTCTTCTCCGGCTCCCAGCCGGCCGAGGCCAGCAGGTCGAACAGCGGCTGCTTGATCCGCGAGGTCTCGAACGAGTAGCTCCAGGTCTGCCCCGGCTGCCCGTGCGAGGTGGCCGACAGCGCCGCGCCGCCGCCCCACGACTTGCCGAAGGTCTTCCCCTTGAAGGTGGACCGGGAGCTCGAGAAGCCGATGCTGCCGTCGCTGCGCAGGCCGCCGGAGCTGCGGCCCGAGGAGCGCCGCTCGGTGAAGTCGTAGGTGCCCGACGCCTCGTCGAGGGTGACGGTGATCGAGTAGTCCTCGTCGATCGTCCCGCCGGCGACCAGGTTCGAGTAGCTGACGTCGGCGATGTCCCAGGTGCCGACCACCTCGTTGCCCTGGCAGGAGTAGGTGAACGGCTGGCCGGGCCGGTTCAGCTCGGCGGTGATGCGGGCGCAGGTCTCGGGGATGCTCAGCGGCACGGGACACACCTCGGCACGGTCGTCGGGACGGGCCTGCCAGTCTCCCGGGGCCGGGTCCTCCGGACCAGGACGGCGTGCGCGGCCCCGCCCCGCGGGCGCGGCCGGCCCACCATGCTGACGGCATGGCCGCCGACTGGACCGACGAGGAACGCGCTGCGGTGCAGGCGCGGGTCCGCGCCCTCGCCCACCTGCCCGGTGTCGAGGCGGAGGAGACCGCGGGGCACACCGGCTTCGCCGTGCGGGGCCGGCGGTTCGCCTGGCTGCAGGTGGACCACCACGGCGACGGCCGGCTGGCCCTCGTCGTCAAGGCACCACCGGAGGAGGGCCGGGCCCTCCTGGCCTCCCGACCGTGCTGGTTCGTGCCCGCGTACCTGGGCTCCCGCGGATGGGTGGGCGTCGACCTCTCCCCCGGCTCCGGCGCGGACTGGGACGAGGTCGCCGAGGTGCTCGACCAGGCCTGGCGCGGGGTCGCCCCGAAGCGGCTCCGCGCCGAGCGCGACCCGGCCTGACCGGCAGGCCGGGTCGCGGAGCTCAGAGCTGCCCGGCGAAGGTCTCCAGGTCGTCGAGCACCAGCCCGGCGCCGAGCGGGCCGAGCCCGAGGAACCAGCGGTCGTCCTCCACCGGGATCGCGCGGTCCTGCTGCACCGCGGTGAGGTTCTGCCACAGCCCCCCACCGGTGACCTGCTCGGCCAGGCGCCGGCCCTCCTCGCCGTAGCCCGAGTAGAAGACCAGGTCGCCCTCGGCCTGGGCGAGCTGCTCCTGACCGATCTCCACGAAGAAGTCGTCGACCTGCTGCACCGGCGGGCGGCCGAAGCCCGCATCGGCCAGGACGGTGCCGATGAACGACCCGGCGCCGTAGAGGCGGATGCTGCTGCCGTCGATGAAGCGCACGACGCTCACCTCGGTGCCGGCCGGGTCGCCGAAGAGGGCCCCGACCTCCGCCGCCCGCTCCTCGTGCTCGGCCAGCAGCTGCTCGGCCTCGTCGCTGCGGCCGAGGGCCTCGCCGGCCAGCAGGAGGTTCTCCTTCCAGGTCACGGCGATGTTCTCGGCCATGACCGTCGGCGCGATCGCGGCCAGCTGCTCGTAGATGGCCTCGTGCCGCACCGTGTTGGAGAGGATGAGGTCCGGCTCCAGCCCCGCGATCGCCTCCAGGTCGGGTTCGGCGATCGTGCCGACGTTCTCGATGTCGGCCGGATCGACGCCGGCCGCCTCGACGAAGCCCGGCAGCTCGTCGCTGACGTCGGTGCGGACGGCGCCGACCGGCGTCACCCCGAGCGCCAGGACGGCGTCGAGCTCCCCGGTGTCGAGCACGACGACGCGCTCCGGAGTGCCCTCGATCTCCGCCGTCCCCATGGCGTGCGCGACCGACCGCGTCTCCGCCGTCGCCGTCGACGAGGCCGACGACCCCGCCTCGGCCGATCCGCAGCCGGCGAGCACCAGCCCCGCCCCCAGCAGCGCCACGGTGCGCCGCCGTCCCGACCCCAGCACGTGTTCCTCCGTCCTCCCGCCGGCACGTCCGGCGGGTACGGAGGAACTTAGGGCAGGCTCTCCTCAGTCGATCACGGGGGTCAGGAGGCCTTGCGCTCCACGAGGAAGACCGGGATGACCCGGTCGGTCTTCTCCTGGTACTCGGCGTAGGGCGGGTAGGCGGCCACCCCGCGCTCCCACCACTCGTCGCGCTCGGCACCGGTGATCTCGCGCGCGACGCCGTCCCACGGCTCCGGGCCGTCCTGCACGGTGATCTGGTCGGGGTGCTTGCGCACGTTGGCCACCCACGCCGGGTCGGTCGGCGCACCGCCCATGGAGCCGAACATGGCGTAGACGCCGTCCTTCTCCACCTTCATGAGCGGCTGCTTGCGCACCTTGCCGCTCTTGGCGCCGCGGGTCCAGAAGATGACCACGGGCATGCCGGTGTCCATGAGGGTGTTCGCCTCGCGGCCACCGGAGGCCTCGTAGCGCTCCACCTGGTCGCGGACCCACTGCTGCGGACTCGGTTCGTACTCCCCTTCGAGCGGCATGCCCCCGAACCTAGGCGGGGCGGCGCCCGCCCGCGCGCCGGGGACCGGCCGGCTGCGCGTCGATGGTGTGCGGCACGAAGTAGCTGAGGTTGTCGGTGATCAGCCCGTCGCTCTCCCGGATGCCCAGCCCGGCGGGCTCCCCGTCGACGACCCACGCGCCGAGCACCGGGTGGTGCGGGCCGTCCACGCCGGGGAAGTCCGGCAGCGGCGCGAACTCCTGCACGACGAACCCCTCGGTGCCGTAGCCGCCGGGCAGCTCGACCAGCACGTCGCCGTCCCGGACGATCGCCACGTTGGCGCCCTCCCGGCCCCACAGCGGCTTGCGCACGTAGGTGCGCCAGCTCGACGGCGCCTCGTCGGCGAAGTACGCCGGCAGCAGCAGCTCGGAGAGGACGGGGTCGCTGCCGTACATCTGCCAGAGCACCGGCAGCAGCGCCTTGGTGCTCCACAGCATCTTGTAGGCCGGCTCGACCCAGGTGGTGCCGCCCGGGCGGGCGGCGTCGGCGAGCACGGCCGGGCCGAACTCGTCCTCGATCAGCCACTCCCAGGGATAGAGCTTGAAGACGACGTCGAGGTGGCGGCCCTGCGGGTCGTAGAAGCGGCCGTCGCCGTCGTCGAGCGCGATGTCCTCGACCAGCAGCTCGATCGCCTCGTACCCGGCCTGGACGACGGTGTCCATGAGGTAGGCGATGGTCATCCGGTCCTCGCCGGAGGTCTCCTCGCTGGTCCACGCCAGGTGCACGCGCGGGCGGACGGCGGTGCGCCGCTCCCAGCGGGTCAGGTTCCGCTGCCAGGCGGCCACCAGCCGCTCGTGCAGCGCGTTCCACTGGTCGGCGCCCTGGCCGGTGAACAGGTGCCAGTTCCACTGGGTGACCGCGGACTCGACCAGCCCGGTGGGGGTGTCGGCGTTGAACTCCAGCAGCTTGGGCGGGCCCTGCCCGTCGTAGCGCAGGTCGAAGCGGCCGTAGACGCTGGGCGGCTCGGCCTCCCACGTCCGGCGGATCTCCGGGCGGGCCATCGGCGGGATGCCCATCCGGTCGAACAGGTCGCGCTCGATGACGTGGTCGCCGGCCGCCTCGCACATCGAGAACAGCTGGGCGACCCAGCCCTCCAGTCGCTCGACCTCGGCCATCGTGAAGTCGTAGTAGGGGCCCTCGCGCCAGTAGCTGCGCTGCTCCCCGCCGGGCAGGTGGGTGCGGTTGTAGACCAGGCCCGAGGCCTCGATCTCGGCCTCCCAGCCGGGACGGACGACACCGCCCTCGACGCGCCGCACGCCGTCCTCAGCCGCCGACGCTGCTGCCGGGGCGCACGCCCGAGCCCGAGCCCAGCCCGCCGGTCACCCGGGTGCCGCCGGTGACCTTCCCGGTGGCCGGCAGGCCGGCGTTGCGGCGGGCGGTGGTGTCCCGCGGGTCGATGCGGGTGCCGCCGCTGGGCAGCACCGTACCGACGGGCAGGCCGGACCGGAAGCCGCCGAGGTAGAGGAAGAACAGGCCGCCGCCGTTGTAGCCGTCGTCGCAGTAGTCGTCGTCGACGATCTCGCCGTCCTCGTTGGTGCAGTAGGCGACCTGCTCGTCGTCGGAGTCGGTGCCGCAGCCGGCGAGGAAGCCGGTCGCGGCGGTCGCCAGCACCGTCGTGGTCAGGGCACTGCGGATGCGGTTGGAGACCGCCATGGACCTCTCCCCGGCTCGGTGGTGTCCCCCGACCCTAGATCGCCCGGGCACGCGGGTGCCCGGGTCCGGTCCGGCGGGCCCTGCGGAGGAGCCGGGCAGCCGCTACCGTCGCCGGGTGGCCGAGCCGACCGGACCCGACGACGCCGTCGCGCGGATCGCGGCCGGGTACGCGACCAGCGGCCCCGCGCTGGAGCTCGGCTCGGTCGTCCACGGCGGGCGGCCGCACCCCGGGGCCGCCGTCCGCCTGCCGCTGGCCATGCTCAACCGGCACGGCCTGATCGCCGGCGCCACCGGCACCGGCAAGACCCGGACGCTGCAGCTCATGGCCGAGCAGCTCTCGGCCGCCGGCGTGCCCGTGGTGGTCGCCGACCTCAAGGGCGACCTCGCCGGGCTGGCCCGGCCGGGGGTGGACGGCGACCGGATCCGGCAGCGCGCGGCCGACACCGGCGACGAGTGGGTGCCGACCGGCTTCCCGGTCGAGTACCTGGCGCTGGGCGGGCTCGGCACCGGGGTGCCGGTGCGGGCGACGGTCACCGACTTCGGCCCGGTGCTGCTGGCGAAGGTGCTCGGGCTCAACGCCACGCAGGAGAGCTCGCTGGGCCTGGTGTTCCACCACGCCGACGCCGCGGGGCTGCCGCTGCTCGACCTGGCCGACCTGCGCGCGCTGCTCACCTGGCTGGTGTCCCCGGAGGGGAAGGCGGAGCTGCGGGGCATCGGGGGACTCTCGGGATCGACCGCGGGCGTCATCCTGCGCCAGCTCGTGGCGCTGGAGGACCTCGGCGGCGACGTCTTCTTCGGGGAGCCGGCCTTCGCGCCCACCGACCTCATCCGGACCGCCCCCGACGGCCGCGGCGTCATCAGCGCCGTCGAGCTGCCCGCCGTCCAGGACCGGCCGGCGCTGTTCTCGACCTTCCTCATGTGGCTGCTGGCCGAGCTGTTCGAGGAGCTGCCCGAGGTCGGCGACCTCGACCGGCCGAAGATCGTGTTCTTCCTCGACGAGGCGCACCTGCTGTTCACCGGGGCCAGCAAGGCCTTCCGCGAGGCGGTCACCCAGACCGTCCGGCTGATCCGCTCCAAGGGCGTCGGCGTCTTCTTCGTGACGCAGAACCCGGCGGACGTCCCCGGGCCGGTGCTGGGGCAGCTCGGCAACCGGGTCCAGCACGCGCTGCGCGCCTTCACCCCCGAGGACGCCGACGCGCTGCGCAAGACCGTGCGGACCTTCCCCCGCAGCGAGGACTACGACGTCGCCGAGCTGCTGACCTCGCTCGGCACCGGCGAGGCCGCGGTCACCGTGCTCACCGAGCGGGGCGTACCGACTCCCGTGGCCTGGACCCTGCTGCGCGCGCCGCGCGCGCACCTGGGCACCGTGGACGCCGCGGCGATGGCCGCGGCCGTGGCCGCCTCGCCGCTGCAGGCCCGGTACGGGACGGCGGTCGACCGGGAGTCCGCCCGCGAACTGCTCGCCGCCCGGCTGGCGCCACCTCCCCCGCCACCTGCCGCCCCCGCACCCGCACCCGCACCCGCACCCGCACCCGCACCGTTGCCCAGCCCCTGGCCGGAGATGGAGCCCGGCTACCGGGTCGAGGACCCCGACGTGCCGGCCACCCCCCGCGGTGGCGACGTGGTGGGTGCGGTGCTGGGCAGCGACGCCTTCCGCGCGTTCGCCCGGTCGGCGGCGGCCACCCTGGGCCGGGAGCTGACCCGCGGGCTCTTCGGCACCCGGCGCCGCCGCCGGTGACCGCCCGCCCGGGCCCTCCGCCCGCCCGCCGGGCGGGACGCCTGGCGAGCCACTAGCGTCCGGGCCGACGACCGCTCCCCCGCCGGAGGCGCCGATGTCCGCCAAGCAGCCCGCCGAGGTCGCCCAGGCGGCCGCCGAGACCGGGGCCAAGAAGGTCCACCGCAGCTGGGACCGCGTGCTGGTCAGCGCCTTCCTCGCCGGCGCCTACATCTCCTTCGGCGCGCTGGTCGCGATCACCGTCTCCTCGGGCCTGGACTCCGACACGTGGGGCACGCTGCCCACCCTCTTCATGGGCGCGGCCTTCACCCTCGGCCTGGTGCTCGTGCTGATCGCGGGCTCCGACCTCGCGACCGGCAACATGATGCTGGTCCCGCTGTCGGCGATGAACGGCAAGATCACCGTCGGCGACGTCGTCCGCAACCTCACGCTGGTGCTGCTGGGCAACCTGCTCGGCGCGCTGTTCGTCGCCTACTTCCTCGCCGTCTCCACCGGCGTCATCGGCGACCCCGACAGCACCGGCAACGCCGGGCTGACCTTCGCCCGGCTGTCCGAGATCGCCGACGGCAAGGTGCACCACACCGCGTGGGAGACCTTCCTGCGCGGCGTCGGCTGCAACTGGCTGGTCTGCCTGGCGGTGTGGATGTCGCTGGCGGCCACCAGCGTCTCGGGCAAGGTGCTCGCCGTCTTCTTCCCGGTGATGGCGTTCGTGGCGATGGGCTTCGACCACGTCGTGGCCAACATGTTCTTCCTGCCCGCCGCCCTCGCCGCCGGCGTGGAGGGGGTCGGGTGGGGCGACACGCTGGTCAACTGGCTGCTCGCCGGGGCGGGCAACCTGGTCGGCGCGGTCGTCTTCGTCTCCACGTCGTACTGGTACCTCTTCCTCAAGGACAGCCCCCGGGCCGTGCCGCAGGCCGGTGCGGAGTCCGCCGAGCGCGCCTGAGGTCGCGGCACCCCCGCCGGCGATGGCACCGTCGGCGTGCACACCGACGACAGCGGAGGGCCCCGGTAGATGAGGTACAACGAGCGCGCCGACCTGGACACGTCGGCGATCTCCGACCGCCGGCGCGGTGGCGGCGGGCTCGGCGGGGGCCGCGGCCTGGCCGTCGGCGGCGGCGGGCTCGGCGTCGTGGGTCTGCTGGTCGTCGTCCTCATCCAGGTGCTCGGTGGCGGGGGCGGCGGAACCGGTTCCACCCTCGGAGGGCTGGCCGGCCTGGCCGAGCAGGGCGGGACGGCGGACAACAGCGAGCTCGAGCAGGAGTGCCGCACCGGCGCCGACGCCAACGACTCCGTCGAGTGCGCGGTGGTCGCCGACGTCGAGTCGATCCAGGACTACTGGCGCCAGGCGCTGGGCTCGGACTACCGCGAGACGCAGACGGTGTTCTTCTCCGGCAACGTCTCGACCGGCTGCGGCAGCGCCTCCAGCGGCACCGGGCCCTTCTACTGCCCGGCCGACGAGCTGATCTACATCGACCTGTCCTTCTTCGACCAGCTGCGCACCCAGTTCGGCGCCGCGGGCGGGGCCTTCCCCAACGCCTACGTCATCGCCCACGAGTACGGCCACCACGTGCAGCACCTGCTGGGCACCAGCAGCCAGGTGGACCACTCCCAGAGCGGGCCGGAGAGCGGCAGCGTGCGGCTGGAGCTGCAGGCCGACTGCTTCGCGGGGGCCTGGGCGCATCACGCCGAGACGGTGCCCGACGACTCCGGTCAGCCGCTGATCGCCGACATCACCGACGACGACATCGCCCGGGCCCTCGACACCGCCGGCCGCATCGGCGACGACTTCATCCAGCAGAACCTGGGCGGGGGCAGCGTCGACGAGGGCAGCTTCACCCACGGCTCCTCCGAGCAGCGGCAGCGCTGGTTCACCATCGGCTACGAGACCGGCGACCCGCGCCGGTGCGACACGTTCTCCACCGACGACCTGGGCTGATAGAGAGAGCCCATGCCCTCTGACGCCCGCGCGCTCGTCCCGGGACCCCGCACAGCGGCCGGCCTCACCGTCTCCCGGGACGGCGCGGTGGCGGTGCTGACCATCGATCGGCCCGAGAAGCGCAACGCCATGACGGCGGGCATGTGGGCCGCGCTGCCCGGCGTCCTGGCCGGCATCGCCGACGACCCCGAGGTCCGGGTGCTCGTGGTGACCGGCCGCGGCAGCAGCTTCTGCGCCGGTGCCGACATCGCCGACCTCCTCGGCGGCCCGGACGAGGCCGATCCGATGGCCGAGCTGCGGCGGGACAACCTCGCCGCGCAGGCCGCGCTGCGCGAGTTCCCGCGACCGACCGTGGCGATGATCCGCGGGCACTGCATCGGCGGCGGTGTGGAGCTGGCCACCTGCTGCGACCTGCGGTTCACCGACGAGACCGGCCTGTTCGGCGTCACGCCGGCCAAGGTGGGCATCGTCTACACCCCCGAGTCCACCGGTGCGCTCATCGACCTGGTGGGGCCCTCGCTGACCCGGTACCTGCTCTTCAGCGGGGAACTGGTGGACGCGGACACGGCCCTGCGCACCGGTCTGGTCGACCGGCTGGTGCCGGCCGCCGAGCTCGAGGACGAGGTGCACCGGTTCGCCGGGGTGCTGGCCGGCCGGTCGGCGCTGACCCAGCGGTCGACCAAGGAGGTCGTCGCCGCGCTGCTGGCCGGCGGGGACGGGCAGGCGCAGGCGGCCCGCTGGTACCGGGAGACGATCCGCAGCGGGGAGCTGGCCGAGGGCGTCGCCGCCTTCGCCGAGCGTCGCCCGCCCTCGTTCCCCTGGCGTGGCTAGACCGCGACGCCCTGCTCGTCGGCCTCCACCGCGGCGTTCCACTCCGGCTTCTCGGCCTGCCAGCGGTCCTCGGTGCGACCCATCCGCCAGTAGCCGGAGACCGACAGCTGCTCCCGGGGCACGCCGAGATCGACGCGCAGCCAGCGGCGCAGGTCGCGGACGAACCCGGCCTCGCCGTGCACGAACGCGTGCACCGCACCGGCGGGCAGCTCCGCACCGCGGACGGCGGCCACCAGGGCGGTGCCCGGCGCGCCGTCCCGGTGCACCCAGACCAGCTGCGCGCCGGCGGGCACCGGGAGGTCCTGCTCCTCGGTCGCGTCCTCGACCTCGACGAAGACCAGCGCCGGCGCCCCGGCCGGCAGCCGCTCCATCGAGGCGGCGATCGCCGGCAGGGCCGACTCGTCGCCCACCAGCAGGTGCCAGTCGAACTCGGGGCTCGGCGAGTAGGCGCCGCCCGGGCCGAGCAGCTGCACGCGGTCGCCGGGCTGCGCGGCGGCCGCCCACGGACCGGCCAGGCCGGTGTCCCCGTGGAGGACGACGTCGAGGGTCAGCTCGCCGGCTGCGGCGTCCCACGCCCGCACGGTGTACGTGCGCAGCTGGGGCCACAGCTCCTGCGGGTGCTCGGCCTGCACGGCCTCGGCGTCGAAGGGGACGCCGTAGGGCGCGCCGGCCGGGGGCAGCTGCAGCTTGACGTAGGAGTCGGTGTGCTGCGGAGCGAAGCCGGCCAGGCCCTCGCCACCCAGGACCAGGCGCACCAGGTGGGGCGTCACCCGGGTGGAGCGCAGCACGGTGGCCACGCGGATGGTCCGCTTGCGGCGGGGGGCCGGCTCGGCCATGGGAGCTCCTCACAGGTCAGGGAAGGCTGACCTTACCTGGCGTCCGTGGCGGGTTGCGCCCACCGCCGTTTCCGCCGGTCGCGGCGGGGTATCCCCTCCCTCGCACGCCGGTGGCCCACCAAGACGCGGTGGGACGGCCCCGACCGGCTGCGCCGCACGCCGTGCGGTGTGCCGGGGGCCTTCCCACACCAGCCCAGGACGCGACGCCGCGTCCTCGGGCAACCGTGTCCGCAGGCCTGCACGGATGCGCCCGGTGCGCGCCTGACCACTCATGATGCGGCGACGACCGTCGATCCGACATGTGTGGGTGATCGCCAACTGGGTAGCGCCAGCCCTGACCACGACGAATGCCGAGGAGGACCGATGACTCACTCCATCGACACCCCGTTCCCGCCCCCTCCCGCCACCGGGACGGGTGCCACGAGCCCCACCGCGATGACGACCACCAGCAGCTCCCCGTCGACCGGCGACGTCGCGAAGGACGAGGCCCGCAACCTCGGCCAGACCGCCGCGCAGGCCGGCAGCCAGGTGGCCTCCACCGCGGCCGACCAGGCCCAGAACGTGGTGCAGGAGACGAAGTACCAGGCGCAGGACCTCATGGCCCAGGGCCGTGAGCAGCTGCGCTCGCAGGCCGTGAGCCAGCAGCAGAAGGCCGGGCAGAGCCTGACCTCGCTGGCCGAGCAGCTGCGCAGCATGGTCCAGGGCAACGCCCCGGCCCCCGGCCCGGCCCGCGACCTGCTGGAGCAGGGCGCCGGCAAGGTCGAGGAGTTCGCCAGCTTCCTGCAGAACCGGGAGCCGGCCGACCTGCTCGACGAGGTCCGCCGCTTCGCCCGGCGCCGGCCCGGAACCTTCCTGCTCGGCGCCGCGCTCGCAGGTGTCGTCGCCGGCCGGCTGACCAGCGGCGTCAAGGCCGCGCACACCGACTCCGGCCCGTCGACCAGCGGTTCGCAGTACCGGGTGCCCGAGACCGGCTACCCGGCGACGACGAACTACGTCGACCCGGCGCCGGCCTACTCCTCGGGGTACGCCACCACCGGTACGGCCACCACCGGCTACACCGAGACCGGCTACAGCGAGACCGGCTACACCGAGACCGCGACCACCGGCTCGCCGCTGCCGCCCCCGCCGTACGGGACGACGCCGCCGGCCGGCAGCGTCGTCCCGCCGACCACGCCCGCCGGCTGGGACGACCCCAGCCGGACGCCGGGCCACGGGGTGGGCTGACCGATGACCTCCCCCTACTCCGGCGCCACGCCGGCCGGGGCCACCGGCTACCAGGAGCAGCCGCCGGCCCCGGCCAACTACGCCGTCTCCCCTGACCAGTACGGCGCGCACAGCGGCGCCATGGGGACGCCGATGACCGACGAGGGCCGCCCCGACGTCGAGGGCACCTCGGTCGGCCAGCTGATGGGTGAGGTCGCCAAGGACCTCTCCACCCTCATGCGCCAGGAGCTCGAGCTGGCCAAGGTCGAGGTCAAGGCCGAGGCCACCAAGGCGGGCAAGGGCGCCGGGCTGATGGGCGCCGCCGGCTTCGCCGGCTACATGGTGCTGCTGTTCCTGTCGATCGCGCTGTGGTGGGCCCTGTCCCACCTGGTGGGCCACAGCTGGTCCGCGCTCATCGTGGCGGTCCTCTGGGGGATCGTCGGAGCCGTGGCCTTCGTGATGGGCCGCAACCAGCTCAAGCGGGTCAACCCCAAGCCCGAGCGCACCGTGGACACCCTGTCGCAGGTGCCCGGCGCGCTGAAGCCCAACTGACCACCGGCCCCGGCCCCCACAGCTAGGAGTTGAACAGATGACCACGAGCAACGACCCGGACGTCATCCGCCGGCAGATCGAGCAGACCCGCGCCGAGCTGAGCTACGACGTCGACGCACTCAACGAGAAGGTCAACCCCGCGCGCGTCATGGACCGGCGGGTCACCGCGGCCAAGGGCCGCATCACCCGAGCCAAGGAGAAGGTGATGGGGAGCGCTCACGACACCACCTCGACGGCGCAGTACCACGCGCACAACGCCGCCGGATCCGTGCAGAACGCCGCCTCCAACGCTGCGGGGTCGGTGCAGAGCGCCGCCTCCAGCGCCGCCGGAACGGTGCAGGGGGCCGCGCAGCAGGCCGCGACCGCCGTCCAGCAGGCACCGGACACCATCGTGCGCCAGACGCAGGGCAACCCCCTGGCCGCCGGGCTGATCGCCTTCGGGGTCGGCTGGCTGGTCTCCAGCCTGCTGCCGGCGACGGAGAAGGAGAAGCAGCTGGCCCAGCAGGCCGAGACCGCCGTCCGCGAGAACAAGGACACGCTCCTCCAGCCGGCCAAGCAGGTCGCGCAGGAGATCGGCCAGGAGCTCAAGCCCGCTGCGCAGCACGCCGTCGAGGAGGTCAAGTCCACGGCTCAGGACGCTGCCCAGACGGTCAAGGCCGAGGGCCAGTCCGCCGCGCAGGACGTGCAGGGCCAGGCCCAGTCGTCCAAGGAGACGGTGCAGAGCCAGGCCTCCAGCAGCTGACCTCGCTCAGCTGACCTCCCCCTGGGGAGGTCGCGTCACCGAGCCCCGCCGGGTCCGTCCCGGCGGGGCTCGGTGCCGTCCGGGGCCTCCCCTGGTCGGGTGAGGCCCGGCCGCGACCGGTCCAGCCGGGTACCGGCGCTGCCGTTGCTCCCGGGGACGACGCCACCGCACCCCGGGAGCCGCACCGTGCCGCAGGACGTACCTCCGCGCGTCCTCGTCGCCGACGACGAGGACGACATCCGCGAGCTGGTGACCGTGGCGGTGCGCCGCGCCGGCTGCACCGTGGTGGCCGCGCTCGCCGACGGGCCGTCGGCGCTGGCGGCCGCGCGCGCCGAGCTGCCCGACCTCGCCGTCCTGGACGTCTCGATGCCGGGGGCGACCGGACTGGACGTCTGCAGCGCCCTGCGGGCCGAGCCGGCCGGCGCCGGCGTGCGGGTGCTCCTGCTGTCGGCCGGGGCCTCCGCCGACGACGTCGCCCGCGGCCTGGCCGCCGGCGCCGACGCCTATCTCGCCAAGCCCTTCTCCGTCGCCGCCCTCGCCACCAAGGTGCGCGAGCTGACCGCGGAGGCCGGCGCGTGACCACCACCGACCTGTCGTCGCCGGCGGAGCTCGACGTGCTCCGGGCCGAGCTGGACCGGCTGCGGGCCGAGCGCGACGCGCTGGCCGCCCGGATGCAGCACCGCGACGAGGAGCTCGAGGTGGCCACGCGGATGCTGGCCGCCCGCGCGCAGACCATGACCAGCGTCATCGACGCGGTCACCGAGCAGTCGATCATCGGCACCGACCGCGACGGCCTCGTCCGCGTGTGGAACCCCGGCGCCGAGCGGCTGCTGGGCCTGCCACGCACCGCGGTGGTGCGGCGCCGGTCGATCACCGACTTCCACCTGCCCGAGGAGCTGGCCGAGGCCGGCGGCGCGCTGGACGCCCTGGTGCGGGTCGCCGCCGTGCAGGGCCGCGACGTCCGCGACTGGACGTACGTGGCCGCCGACGGCCAGGAGCGGACGGTGTCGGTCGCGGTCACGCCGCGCGCCGACGACAGCGGCGAGTTCGCCGGCTGGAACTTCGTCGGCACCGACGTCACCGAGGTGCGGGCGACCGAGCGGATGAAGGACCAGTTCGTGAGCCTGATCAGCCACGAGCTGCGGACGCCGCTGAGCTCGATCCTCGGCTACCTGGAGCTGGTGCTCGACGACCCCGACCAGCCGCTGACCGACGACCAGCGCCGGTACCTCACCACCGTGGAGCGCAACGCGCAGCGGCTGCTGCGGCTGGTCGGCGACCTGCTGTTCACCGCCCAGGTGGAGGCCGGCCGGTTCACCCTGCAGCCCGAGGCGGTCGACCTCGGCGACCTGCTGACGGCGACCGAGGAGACCGCCCGGGTGACCGCCGCGGCGGCCGGGGTGGCGATCGTGCTCGAGCTGCCGGAGGCGCCGATCGTCGTGCAGGGCGACCCCACCCGGCTCGGGCAGGCGTGCGACAACCTCGTGTCCAACGCGGTGAAGTTCACCCCGCGCGGCGGCCGGGTCACGCTGGGCCTGCGGACGGCGGACGCCGAGGGGCGCCCGGTCGCCGAGGTGACCGTGCGCGACACCGGCGTGGGCATCCCGGCCGGCGAGCAGGGGCAGCTGTTCACCCGCTTCTTCCGCGCCTCGACCGCCCGGCGCAACGCCGTCCCGGGTGTGGGGCTGGGGCTCACCATCACCAAGGCCATCACCACCGCCCACGGCGGCACGCTCGACGTGACCAGCGCCGAGGGGCAGGGCACGACCTTCACGCTCACCCTGCCCCGCTGAGCCGTCCAGGCGTTCCCGCGGAAACGCCTGGGCCGCCCGCGCTCCCCCGGGACCGCCCGCCGGGGGGTACCACCGGCGCGTCCTCGTGCTCTGCCCACCACCGGGGGCAGAGCACGAGGACGTCGCGGGGTCGTCGCCGTCCCCCGCGTTCCCGCGGGAACGTCGCGTGAGGCTTGCGGAACCGTTGCGGATCGCGGGCGGAGGGCCTGCGGTTGGCGGCTCAGAGTCGTCTGTGTCGCCGGGACACCCCGCCCCGGCCCCGCCCAAGGAGACACGGACATGA
>NZ_JBJGZW010000017.1:0-100533 GCF_054050695.1 Blastococcus sp. SYSU D00820 | reverse complement strand
CCCCCCGCCCCCCCCCCCCCCCCCCCCCCCCCCCCCCCCCCCCCCCCCCCCCCCCCCCCCGCCCCCCCCCCCCCCCCCCCCCCCCCCCCCCCCCCCACGGCCCCCGCACCGGGAACCGGCGGCGCTAGTCGAAGTTGGCCTGGCCGCCGTCGAGCGGCACGGTCGCCCCGGTGAGGTAGCGCATCGCCGGGCTGACGATGGCGACGACGGCGCGCCCGATGTCCTCCTCGCACTCGCCGATGTAGCCCAGCGGGATGGTCCGCTGGAACTCCGCGGCCTCCTCCGGGTTCCGCTCGACCCATCCCCTGAGGCCGGGCGAGAGCGCGTGCGGGGCGATCGCGTTGACCCGGATGCCGTCGGGGCCCCACTCGTCGGCGGCGGCCCGCGTCAGGGAGCGGATCGCCCACTTGGCCGAGGCGTAGGCGCCGTAGGTCGACAGGTCCCAGCGCACCATCGCCGAGCTCACCAGGTTCACCACGGCGCCGCGGCGCTCCTTGAGGTACGGGTGCGCGGCGCGCATGAACGCGAAGGTGGCGAACGGGCCGCTGACGAAGCCGCGCTGGAACGTCTCGTCGCTCATCGACAGCAGCGGGCCGTAGGCGCCGGAGTAGGCGTTGTTCACCAGCACGTCGATGCCGCCGAAGGTGCGCGCGACCTGCTCGACGACCCCGGGGATCGCCTCGAGGTCGGTGACGTCGCACGGCACCGGCTCCGCCCGCACGCCGCGGGCGCGCAGCAGCTCCACCGTCGTGTCGAGCTTCTCCTTGGTCCGGCCGAGGACGGCGACCGCGGCGCCCTCCGCGGCCAGGGCGAGCGCGATGCCCTGCCCCACGCCCTGCCCTGCGCCGGTGACCACGGCGACCTTGCCGTCCAGGATGCCCACTGTCGCGCCTCTCCCCTGCTCGGTACGGAGCCCGCATCCTGCGGGCGGGACGACGGCCGGCCAGCCGCCGCTCCTGCTGATCGGGACCCGGCGTCAGACCGGCAGGCCCAGGTCGGCCACCAGCCGCGGGGTCCAGACCACCCGGCCGAGGAACCGGTCGGCGTCCGGCGCGGTGGCCAGCCAGACGACGGCCGCGCCGGCCGCCGTCTCGGGGGTCGGCGCGAATCCGGCGCCGGCGATCGCGCCGGTGCCGCCGCGCGCGGCGCCGGCATCGGTGACGACGAACCCCGGGTCGAGGTTGAACGCGCGCACGCCGGCGCCGCGGTACTCGACGTCGATCGCCCCGGCCAGCCGGCCGAAGGCCGCCTTCGACGCCGCGTAGGCCAGCCCCCAGCCGCCCTCCCCCGGCGGCGCGGGCGGATCGGTGGTCGCCGAGCCCGACGCGAGGTCGACCACGGTGCCGCCGCCGGCCGCGACCATCGGCGGCAGCACCGCCTGCACCAGCACCAGCTGGGCCAGGAAGTTGCCGGCCATCGTGCGCGCGGCCACGTCCGAATCGAGGTCGAGCAGCCGGTCGTGCTCGCCGGCCAGGTGGGTGATCGCGTTGTTGACCAGCACGTCGACCGGGCCCCACGCGGCGTGCACCCGGTCGGCGGCGGCCCGCACGGAGGCCGGGTCGAGCAGGTCCATGGGCACCGGCAGCGCGCGGACACCGCAGGCGCGCACCTGCGCCACCGTCGTCGCCAGGCTGCCGGGCACCGGAATGGCGCGGCGCGGATCGGCGCTGGACCGCGGCTCGACGACGCCCTGCCCCTCCTCCACGGTGCGGGCGGTGAAGGCGACGTCGTACCCGGCGCGCGCCAGGGCGAGGGCGATCGCGCGGCCGATGCCGCGGCTGGCACCGGTCACCAGGGCCACCGGCCGACGCCGGTCCGGGCTGCTCACCCGGGCGAGTCTGCGGGCCCGGCGGACCCGTGGCGGCCGCCTCTCCCGGTCACCGGACCGGCGCGTGCCCGGCCGTCCGGCGCACCCCTAGCGTCGCGGCCATGCCCGCCGACGCCCCTGCCCCGCAGCCCGTCGCCCCGGAGGTGCGCGCGGCGCTGTGCGACCTCACCGCCCGCTACGCCCTGGCCGTCGACCGCCGCGAGCTCGACACCGTGGTCGCGCTGTTCACCGAGGACGGCGTCCTGGTGCTGCCCGACCCGCCGGCGTCGCTGGCCCCGGTCACCGCGCACGAGGGGCGGGCGGCGATCCGGGCGGCGATGTCGGCGGTCGCCGCGGTGCCGCAGACGTTCCACGCGGTGGTCGGCGAGGTGCACGACGCGGGCGGGGACGACGACACCGCCACGGGCACGGTGGCCTGCGAGGCCCACCACCTCTCCCGCGGCCGCTCCGGCGAGGTCACCGACCTCGTGTGGCAGCTGCGCTACGCCGACACCTACCGGCGCACCCCGCAGGGCTGGCGGTTCGCCCGGCGGGAGCTGCACGTGGCCACCGTGGCCCTCCGGCCGGTGCGGGCCTGGCTCGGCGACCGGGTGACCTGACCCGCTACCCGGCCGGTCACGGGTCCATCACGGGCGTTCCTCTCAGCGGGAGGTCGGCTGACCCGTCGGGGTGACCTGTGCCACCGTGGCACCTCCCAAGCGCTTGCTTGGCCAGCGACGGAGGACTCGATGTCACGACTTCGACTGGCGGGCGCCCTCGCGACCGCCCTGGCTCTGACGGCCTGCTCGGGCGGGGGTGGCGGCAGCGACTCCTCCGGCTCCCCGGACGCCAGCACGGCGGACTTCGACACGTCGGCGACGCTGCGCTACGCCGTCACCGCCGGTGTCACGTCGTTCGACCCCCACAAGACCCGGCTGAGCTCGGACTTCACGCTGCTCAACTTCGTCTACGACCGGCTGGTGCACCGCGACATCACCGGCTCTCCGGTGCCGGGGCTGGCCGAGAGCTGGGAGCTGGCCCCCGACGGCTCGACCCTGACCCTGACGCTGCGCGAGGGCCTCACCTTCAGCGACGGGACGCCGTTCGACTCCGAGGCCGTGCGGCTGAACCTGCTGCGCGCCAAGGAGCCCGACTCGATCTCCTCGGCCCTGCTGGCGCCGGTCGGCTCGATCGACACCCCGGACGCCACCACCGTCGTGCTGAACCTGACCGGCCCCGGGGCGCAGCTGCCGCTGACGCTGTCGGACCTGGCCGGGATGATGGTCAGCCCGCAGGCGTTCGCCACCCCCGAGGCGGCCGCGGCCCTGGCCCAGACGCCGGTCGGCATCGGCCGGTTCACCCTCACCGACAGCGAGCCCGGCGCCCGCTACAGCTTCGCCGCGAGCGAGGACTACTGGGACGCCGACGCGCTCCGGCTGGCCGGCCTGGAGATCTCGGTCATCAGCGACTCCCAGGCGCTGCTCAACGGCGTGGAGTCCGGCCAGACCGACTGCGGCCTGGCCAACCCGGAGATCATCGACGCGGCGATGCAGATCCCGGACGTGTGGACCGAGGTCGCCACGACGCTGACCGAGTCGGTGCTGTACTTCAACAGCAGCAGCGGCGAGCTGGCCAACCCGGCGGCGCGCCAGGCCATCTCCTACGCCATCGACCGCGAGGCCATCCTGGCCGCGGCGCAGGAGGGCCACGGCGAGGCCGCCACCCAGCTGTTCCCCGAGGGCTACTTCGCCCACTCCGAGGAGCTGGCCGACCGGTACGCCCCCGACCCGGACAAGGCACGCGACCTGCTGGAGGAGGCCGGCCGCCCCGACGGCTTCACCTTCCGCGCCATCGTGCTGGGGCTGCCCCAGTTCGTGACCACCGCCCAGATCATCCAGCAGCAGCTGGCCGAGGTCGGCATCACGATGGAGCTCGACACCCGCTCGCCGGCCGAGGCCGGGGTCAGCTTCGCGCGCGGGGAGGCCGACGCGGTCGTCACCGCCTGGACCGGCCGCCCCGACCCGTCCAACCTGATGACGGCGTACTTCGCCCCGACCTCGCCGCAGAACCCGTCGCGCAGCACGCCCGACGGCTTCCTCGAGGCGCTGGCCGCCGCCGACGCGATCGCCGACCCCGAGGAGGGCGGCGCCGCGCTCGCCGAGGCCAGCCAGATCGTGCTCGACGACGCGCGCGTGGTGCCCCTGACCTTCAACGACGTCGGCGCGTTCTGCAGCACCTCCGTCGCGGGCTACGAGCCCACCGTCAACGGGGTGAGCGAGTTCCGCGGCGTCGGCATCACGACCGGGGAGTGACCCGCCGCCGGCGGGGCCCCGGGAGGGGCCCCGCCGGCGCGGTCCGCGTCCCGCCCGAACCACTGCGAGGAGTCCGCGCATGAGGGGACGAGTCCTCCGCCTCGTCGGCCGCCGCCTGCTGGCGCTGGTGCCGCTGCTGCTGATCGTCACGCTGCTGACCTTCAGCCTGGTGCTGCTGATCCCCGGTGACCCGGCGGCCCGGATCGCCGGCGAGGCCGCCACCCCGGAGCAGGTCGAGATGGTCCGCACCGAGCTCGGCCTGGACCAGCCCCTGCTGGTGCAGTACGGCTCCTTCGTCGGCGGCCTGCTGCGGGGCGACCTCGGCACCAGCTTCACCTACTCGGTGCCGATCGCGGACATCCTGCTCGACCGGCTGCCGATCACGCTCTCGCTCGCCGTCGTCGCGATCGTCATGGCGCTGGTCATCGGCATCCCGGCCGGCATGATCGCCGGACGCCGCGCCGGCCGCTGGCCCGACCGGGCCGTGACCGTCGCCAGCACCCTGGGCCTGGCGACGCCGAACTTCGTGCTCGCCCTGCTGCTGATCCTGGTCGTCGGCATCAGCCTGCGCTGGCTGCCGGCCACCGGGTACGCGCCGCTGTCCGAGGGCTTCGGCGAGTGGCTGTCCTACCTGCTGCTGCCCGGCCTGGCCCTCGGCGTGGTGTGCGCCGCCGAGATCGCCCGGCAGCTGCGCAGCGCCATGGTGGGCGTGCTCAGGCAGGACTACGTGCGCACCGCCGTGGCCAAGGGCCTGCGCCCGCGCGCGGTGGTCGGCCGGCACGCGCTGAAGAACGCCCTCATGCCGGTGGTCACCGTCATCGGCATCCAGATCGGCTACATGCTCGGCGGCACGGCGGTCATCGAGAGCGTCTTCGGCATCAAGGGCCTGGGCGACTTCGCCGTCCAGTCGGTGCTCAACGGCGACCTGCCGGCCATCCAGGGGATGGTCGTGTTCGCCGTGCTCATCACCGTCGTGGCCAGCCTGCTCGTGGACATCTCCTACGGCTACCTGAACCCGCGAGGGGAGCGGACCACATGAGCACGACGGAGGCCGGCCCGCCGGAGATCGTCCCGCCCGTCCTGCCGTCGACGGTCGGGGCGCCGCCCGCCGGCGACGCCGACGAGGCCGCCGCGCCGTCCCCCCGCCGGCAGTTCGCCCGGCGGTTCCTCCGCTCGGTCACCAACGTCGCGGCCCTGACCGTGCTGGTGGTGTGGGCGGCGGTCGCGCTGCTGGCGCCGGTCATCGCCCCGCACGACCCGCTCGCGCAGGACCTCCTGGCCCGGCGGCTCCCGCCCTTGTCCGACGGGCACCTGCTCGGCACCGACAGCCTCGGCCGCGACACCCTCTCCCGGCTGCTGTTCGGTGCGCGGGTGGCCGCGGAGGCCGCGATCACCTCGGTCGCGGTGGGCCTGGCCATCGGCGTGGTGCCGGGGCTGGTCGCCGGCTACCTGCGCGGCTGGTGGGACGCCGTCCTCAGCCGGATCGCCGACGCCCTGCTGTCCTTCCCGCCGCTGCTGCTGGCCATGGCGATCGTCGGCGTCATGGGCCCGGACGTCACCAACGCGATGATCGCCATCGGCATCGTGTTCGTGCCGCGGTTCTTCCGCGTCGTGCGCTCCGCGGTGCTCGCCGTCCGCGAGGAGACCTTCATCGAGGCCTCCCGCAGCATCGGGACGCCGACCGGCTGGGTGCTGCGCCGGCACGTGCTGCCCAACGTCGCCTCGCCGCTGATCGTGCAGATCAGCCTCGCCTGCGGCTTCGCCATCCTCGCCGAGGCCAGCCTGAGCTTCCTCGGCCTCGGCGTGCAGCCGCCCGACCCCAGCTGGGGCGTGATGCTCGCCGACGGCCGCGCGTCGTGGTTCTACACGCCGTGGCCCATCGTCGTCCCCGCCGTCACGATCATCCTGGCGGTCCTGGCCTGCAACCTCGTCGGCGACGGGGTCAACGACTCCGTCGGCCGCACCGTCCGGAAGGGCTGACCCGTGGCCGCCTCCCTCCCCGACCCGGCGGTCCCGCTGCTGTCGGTGCGCGACCTGACCGTGGAGTTCGCCACCGAGCGCGGCTACCTGCCGGTGGTCAGCGACGTGAGCTTCGACGTGCCCGAGGGCAGCGTCGTCGGCCTGGTCGGCGAGTCCGGGTCGGGCAAGTCGGTCACCTGCTTCTCGGTGCTGCGGCTGATCGAGACCCCGCCCGGCCGGATCACCAGCGGGCAGGTGCTGTTCCGCGGCCGCGACCTGCTGACCCTGCCCGAGCGGCAGATCCAGGACGTCCGCGGCAACGAGATCTCGATGATCTTCCAGGAGCCGATGACCAGCCTGAACCCGGCGTTCACCGTCGGCGCGCAGATCGCCGAGACGGTGCGCCGGCACCGCGGCGGCAGCCGGAAGGCGGCCACGGAGCGGGCGGTCGAGGTGCTCGACCTGGTCGGCATCCCGCGGGCCCGCGACCGGGTGCGCGACTACCCGCACCAGTTCTCCGGGGGCATGCGCCAGCGCGTCATGATCGCGATGGCGCTGTCCACCGAGCCGGAGCTGCTGATCGCCGACGAGCCGACGACGGCGCTGGACGTGACCATCCAGGCCGAGGTGCTCGACCTGCTGCGCGACCTGGGCGCCCGCTTCGGCATGGGCGTCCTGCTGGTCACCCACGACCTCGGGGTGGTCGCCGACATCTGCGACCGGGTCGTGGTCATGTACGCCGGCCAGGTGGTCGAGCGGGCCGAGGTCGACGACCTGTTCGCCGCGCCGCGGCACCCCTACACCGAGGGGCTGATGCGCTCGCTGCCCAGCGTCGAGGGCCCCGACGAGCTGCACGTCATCCCCGGCTCGGCGCCGCTGCCGTGGGCGGTGCCGCCGGGCTGCCGGTTCGCCGCCCGCTGCGCGCACGCCGTCCCCGGGGTCTGCACCGGCGAGCCGCTGCTGCTGGCCGACGCCGGCCCCGGGCGGGTCACCCGCTGTGCCCGCGCCGGTGAGCTCGTCCTCGGAGGTACCCGGTGAGCAGCCCCGCGAGCTCCCCCGTCCCCGCTCCCCCGGCCCGCGAGGGCACCCCGCTGCTGAGCGTCCGCGGCCTCGACGTCACCTTCCGCACCGGCCGGCGGCGCCGGCTGCGCGCGGTCCGCGGCATCGACCTCGACATCTGGCCCGGCGAGGTGGTGGCCGTCGTCGGCGAGTCCGGATCGGGCAAGAGCAGCGCGGCGCGCGGCATCCTGCAGCTGGTGCCCACCACGGGCGGCGAGATCGTCTTCGAGGGCACCCCGCTGACCGGCCTGCCGAAGGACCGGATGCGGGCGGTCCGCCGCGACATGCAGATGGTGTTCCAGGACCCGTTCTCCTCGATGAACCCCGCGATGACCATCGAGGACGTCATCGGCGAGCCGCTGGTGGTGCACACCGACCTCGACCGCGCGGCCCGCCGGGCCCGTGCCCGCGAGCTGCTGGTCCAGGTGGGCCTGCGCGCCGAGCACGTGGACCGCTACCCCCACGAGTTCTCCGGCGGCCAGCGCCAGCGGATCGCGATCGCCCGCGCGATCGCGCTGAACCCCAAGCTGGTCGTCGCCGACGAGGCGGTCAGCGCGCTGGACGTGTCCAGCCAGAACCAGATCCTGCAGCTGATGCAGCGGCTGTCCCGGGAACTGGGGATCGCCTACCTGTTCATCTCCCACGACCTCGGCGTGGTGCGGCACATCGCCGACCGCATCGCGGTCATGTACCTGGGCACGATCGTCGAGCAGGGGCCCACGCACGAGCTGTTCGAGCAGCCCGTGCACCCCTACACCCGGGCGCTGCTGTCGGCGGCGCTGGTCGCCGACCCGGTGCGGCAGCGGCAGCGCACCCGCATCCGGCTCACCGGCGAACTGCCCGACCCGGCGTCCCCGCCGCCGGGCTGCCCGTTCAGCTCCCGCTGCCCCAGCGTGCTGCCGGTCTGCACCGAGCAGGTGCCGGTCGCCACCCCCGCACACGGTCCGTCCGGCAGCGTCGTCTGCCACCTCGCCCGTCCCCCGGCCGGGTCCCGGCCAGAGCTCAAGGAGGCACCATGACCGCGCTCCAGACCACCCGCACCCTGGAGGACCGGATCGCCGCACTCGAGGCGGTGGCCGCCATCGAGCGGCTGAAGTACCGCTACTGGCGGGCCTGCGACGCCAAGGACGCCGAGGCCTTCCGCGCCTGCTTCATCGCCCGGGGCGCCGACCTGGACTACGGCCCCCGCATCGGCCGGTACGACGACGCCGACGGCCTGGTGGCGGTCTTCTCCCGCATCGCCCGGGCCACCGGTGAGGACGGCAGGCACCTGATCCTCGACATGCACCACGGCCTGCACCCGGACATCACGCTGCTCGACCCGCTGACCGCCGTGGGCCGGTGGACGCTGCGCTTCCGCCAGATCAACCTGCACGACCGCACCGAGAAGCTGGCCGCCATCGAGTACGACGACCGCTACGTGGTCGAGGACGGCGAGTGGAAGATGGCCAAGTCGCACGCGCACACGCTGTGGTCGTACTCCCGGCCGCTGGCCGACGGCGTCGCCATCGAGGAGGACTTCCGGTGAGCGGCCAGGGTGAGGGCGCCGGCCGCGTGGCGCTGGTCACGGGCGGCAGCCGCGGCGTCGGGCAGGGCATCGCCGTCGGCCTGGGCGAGAGCGGCTGGACCGTCGTCGTCACCGGCCGCGGGCCGGCCGGTGCCGGCACGCCGCTGCAGGACACCGTCGACCGGGTCACCGCCGCCGGCGGGCGCGCGGTCGCGGCGGTCTGCGACCACCGCGACGACGAGCAGGTCGCCGCGCTGGTGGACGGCGTGGTCGCCGAGCACGGCCGGCTGGACCTGCTGGTCAACAACGCGTGGGTGGGCCCGGGCATCGTCGAGGCCCCGTTCTGGGAGCGGCCGCTGTCGGAGTGGGACCAGCTGATCGGCGTGGGGCTGCGCGCCCACTACGTGGCCAGCCGCGCCGCGGCGCCGCACATGGTGGCCCGCCGCTCCGGGCTGATCGTGAACATCTCCTCGTTCGGCGCCCGCTCGTACCTGCACTCGGTGCTCTACGGCATCAGCAAGGCCGGCCTGGACAAGATGGCCAACGACATGGCCCGGGAGCTGCGCCCGCACGGCGTCTCCGCCGTCTCGTTCTGGCCGGGGCTGGTGCAGACCGAGGCGCTGCTCTCCCGCGGGATCACCTCGGTGGCCGGGGCGCTGGTCTCCGAGGGTGAGACGCCGGCGTTCCAGGGGCGGGTGCTGGCCGCGGTGGCCGCCGACCCCGACCTCCCGTCGCTGTCGGGCACCGCGCTGATCTCGGCGGAGATCGCCGAGCGCTACGGCATCACCGAGGAGGGCGGCCGCCGGCCGCGGGTGCAACGCGAGCTGTTCGGCGGCGGCCCGCTGTACCCGCCGGTCGCCACCGCCGCGGGCTGAGCCGGGTCCGCCGGGAGCGGCGCCCTCGGGGGTGCCGCGCCGCTCCCGGCGGACGACCAGGGAGCCGGGCTCAGACCGCCGCCATCGCGTCGGCCAGGTCCCGCAGCACGGCCGGGGCGTCGGCGGGGTCCGGGCACCACGCCTGCAGCATCACCAGGACGTCGGTGCCGCCGGCCTCGAGCATCCGGCGGGTGTTGGCCACGAACGCCTCCTGGTCCACCCGCCCGTTCCCGTCGAGCGACAGCCGCGGGGAGATCCGCACGCTGACCGACGCCGGGTCGCGGCCGGCCTCCTCCATCGCCGCCCGCAGGGTGGCCATGCCCTCGGCGACGACCTTGCCGCCGTCGGTCGGCGCGGGGATCCACCCGCTCCCCCACCGCACGATGCGCTCGAGGTTGCGCTCGGTCAGCTTGCCGCCGATCCAGATCGGCACGCCGCCGGCCTGCACCGGCCGCGGATAGCAGGCGATCTGCGAGAACGACAGCGTCTCCGAGGTGAAGTCGACCGGCCCGCCCTGCCACAGCGCGTGGCAGGCGGCCAGGCCGTCGTCCAGGAGCTGGTGGCGCCGGGCGAAGTCCAGGCCCGAGGCCTCGTACTCCTCGGCCTGCCAGCCGGTGCCCACCCCGAGCACCAGGCGGCCGCCGCTGAGCGCGTCGAGGGTGGCCGCGGACTTGGCCAGCAGCGCCGGCGGCCGCAGCGGGGAGATCAGCACGCCGGTGGCCAGCCGGAGGTCCTCGGTGGCCCCCGCGATGGTCGACAGCACCGTCATCGGCTCCAGCCACGGGGCCTCGGGGCCGCCGGGGAAGCCGCCGTAGGGGTACTTCTCCAGCTGCGTCCCCATGACCACGTGGTCGACCACCGAGACCCCGCCCACGCCGGCCTCCTCGGCGGCCTCGGCCAGCCCGACCAGGGCGCGCCACGGCCGGTCGCCCAGGTAGTCGCCGTGGTTGGGCAGTCCGACGAACAGCGTCATGGGGCTCCTCAGGTCGTTGTCGAGCAAGCGCTTGGTAGCCTAGCGTTCGGGCATGACTCCGATCCACTCCCCCGGCCCCCTGCTTCCCGGCCTGCAGGCCGTGGTCACCGGCGGCTGCGGCGGCATCGGCGGTGCGGTCAGCGCGGCGTTCGCGGCGCACGGCGCGCGGGTGCTCGCCGTCGACGTCGACGTACCCGGGGACGTGCCGGACGGCGTCGACACCCTCGTCCTCGACGTGACCGAGCCCGGCGCGGCGGCGCGGATCGCCGGGCAGTGCGAGCCCGACGTGGTGGTGCACAACGTCGGGCACTTCCTGCGCGCCCCACGGCGGTTCGTGGAGGAGGGTCCCGACGACTGGGCGCGGATGTTCCGGGTCAACGTCGACCACGCCCTGGAGCTCACCGCCGCGCTGCTGCCGGGCATGCTGGCCCGCGGCCGCGGCGGCAGCGTGATCAGCATGACCACCGTCGAGGCGCACCGGGCGATCCCGGGCCACGCGGTCTACTCCGGCGCCAAGGCCGCGCTCATGGCGTGGTCGCGCAGCATGGCGCTGGAGCACGGGCCCGACGGCATCCGGTTCAACACCATCGCCCCCGACCTCGTCGAGACCCCGCAGGTGCCCTACCGGGAGCGGGTGGCGGAGGAGGACTGGTGGCGCTGGCGGCTGTGGGCGCCGCTGGCCCGCCCCGGAACGCCGGACGACGTCGCCGGCCCCGCGCTGTTCCTCGCCTCGCCACTGTCGGCCTACGTGACCGGGACGACGCTGCACGTCGACGGCGGCAGCCACGCCGCCGGCGGGTGGTTCCCGCGCGAGGACGGCAGCGGCTGGACCAACCGCCCCTACGCCCCCTGAGATGGCGACGGGCCGGTCGCGCGCCCCCGCGCGACCGGCCCGTGCGGTGCCGCCTCAGGACGAGGCGGCCGACTTCTTCATCGACCGGGCGTCCATGCCGGCCAGGGAGTCCAGGCCCACCTCGGCGTTGTGCGCGTGCGCGACGTGGTGCAGGCCGAAGACCGAGTCCATGCCGGCGCGCAGGCCCATGAGGTCCTCGGCCTGGTTGACCGCCTTCTTGGTCAGCGCCAGCCCCAGCCGCGGCATGGTGGCGATCTTCTCGGCGAGCGCGAACGTCTCGGTCTCCAGCTGGTCGCGGGGCACGACCCGGTTGACCATGCCGAGGGCAAGGGCGCGCTCGGCGTACACGCGGTCGCCGGTGAAGAGGAACTCCTTGGCGAAGCGCGGCCCCATCACCCACGGGTGGGCGAAGTACTCGACGCCGGGGATGCCCATGCGCACGACCGGGTCGGCGAAGAACGCGTCGTCGGCGGCGACGACCAAGTCGCAGCACCAGGCCAGCATCAGCCCGCCGGCCACGCAGGCGCCCTGGACCATGGCGATGGTCGGCTTGGGCAGCTCCCGCCACCGCCGGCACATGCCGAGGTAGACCTCCGACTCGCGGGCGTAGCGGCTCTCCGCGCCCTCCTTGTCGGTGTGGTCCCACCACAGGCCCGCGCGCCGGTCGAAGGACTGGTCGATGTCGCGCCCGGGGGTGCCGATGTCGTGGCCGGCGGAGAAGTGCTTGCCGTTGCCGGCCAGCACCACGACCTTGACGCTGTTGTCGGCGGCGGCCCGGTAGAAGGCGTCGTCCAGCGCGTAGGTCATCCGGGAGTTCTGCGCGTTGCGGTACTCCGGCCGGTTCATCGTGACGACGGCGACGTCGCCGCGCTGCTCGTAGGTGACGACCGGGGCGTCCGCGCCGTCGGCGGGGGTCTCGGGGCTGCTCATGGCGCTCTCCTCGGGTTCTCGGGCGGAACGGGACGGCGGGTGCGGTCAGGCGGCCGGCAGGCTCCCCGGCAGCGGCAGGCCCAGGCTCTCGGCGACCCGCGCGCGGTGCCAGGCCGCCGAGCCCCACTCCGCGGCCAGGGCCCAGGCCCGCTTGGCGAACAGGTGCAGGTCGTACTCGGTGGTGTACCCGATGGCACCGTGGCACTGGATCGTCGTCCGGGCCACCAGGCGGGCGGCGTCCGACGCCATGGCCTTGGCGGCGGCGACGTCGCGGATGACCTCGGCCTCCCCCGCGGCCAGCGACAGCGCGGCGCGGGCGACCACCGGCGCGGCGAACTCGACCTGCAGCAGCGCGGTGGCCAGGTGGTGCTTGACCGCCTGGAACGAGCCGATCGGCACGCCGAACTGGGTGCGCGACCCGACGTACTCGACGGTCATGTCGAGCATCCGCCAGGACAGCCCGACCAGCTCGGCCGCGGCGCCCAGGGCGCCGCGCAGCCAGGCCGCGTGCACGACGTCGGGGTCGTCGACGACGGCCAGCTCGCGGGCGCCGCTCACCTGCTGGAGGTCCGCGGCCGGGTCCACCGCGGCGACCGGCTCGCGGGCGGCGCCGCTGAGGTCGAGCACGCGGATGGCGCCGGTGCCCCCGGCACCGCCGGAGAGCAGCAGGCCGGCGCGCGTGCCGTACCGCACCAGCCCGCGGCCGGAGGGGTCGGCGCCGACGGCGGTGGTGCCGGCGAGGACGTCGTCCAGCAGCCCGGCGGCCAGCAGCACGCCCGGGGCGACGGCGACGGTCTCCAGCACCGGCAGCGGCGCGGCGGCCCGGCCGACCTCGGTCAGCAGCGGCACCAGGGAGACCTCGTCCAGGCCCAGGCCGCCGGCGTCCTCGGGGACGAGCAGGCCGGGCGCGCCCAGGTCGGCCAGGCCGGCGGCGAGCGTGCCCACCGCCGGCGAGTCCGGGGCGGAGCGGACGACCGAGGGCGGGCAGAGCTTGGCCATCAGGTCGGCCACGACCTGCCGCAGGTCGTCCTGCTCGGCGGTCAGCGCGAAGCGCATGGGCTCACTTCCTCGGCAGGCCGAGCACCCGCTCGGCGATGATGTTGCGCTGGATCTCGTTGGTGCCGGCGTAGATCGGCCCGGACAGGGAGAACTGGAAGCCGCGGCTCCACGGGTTGTCGGTCTGCCCGTCGGGGCCGAGCAGCTCCAGGGCGGTCTCGTGCAGCCGGATGTCGAGCTCGGACCAGAAGACCTTGTTCAGGCTGGAGCGCGAGCCGGGGTTGCGGCCCTCCACCAGGCCGGTGACCTGGGCGAGGGTGAAGTACTGGTAGGCCTGCGCCTGCATCCAGACCTCGGCCACCCGGTCGGCGAGCGCACCGGTGACCGCGTCGGGGCGGGACCGGGCCAGCTCGACCAGCCGGTCGGCGGCGTGCAGGAACCGGCCCGGCGAGCGCAGCGTGAGGCCACGCTCGGACCCGGTGGTCGCCATGGCGACCTTCCAGCCCTGGTGCACCCCGCCGAGGACGGCGCTGTCGGGGACGAACACGTCCTCGAAGAAGACCTCGGCGAAGCCCTCGTCGCCGTCGAGCCGCTCGAAGCCGCGCACGGTGACCCCGGGGCTGTCCAGCGGCACGAGGAAGTAGGTCAGGCCCTGGTGGCGGGTCGACCCGGGGTCGGAGCGGAACAGGCCGAACAGGTGGGTGCAGAACGCGCCGCGGGTGCTCCAGGTCTTCTGCCCGGTCAGCCGCCAGCCGCCGGCGTCCTCGTCGCGGTCGGCCCGGCTGCGGATGCCGGCGAGGTCGCTGCCGGCGCCGGGCTCGGACCAGCCCTGGCACCAGAGGTCCTCGGCGGCGGCCATGCGCGGCAGCAGGGTGTCCTGCTGTTCCTGGGTGCCGAACTCGAACAGCGTCGGTGCGAGCAGGAAGATGCCGTTCTGGGTGACCCGCTGCGGAGCCCCGGCCCGGTAGTACTCCTCCTCGAAGATCAGCCATTCCCAGATGGAGGCGTCCCGGCCCCCGTAGGCGGCCGGCCACGACACCACCGACCAGCGGTCGGCGAACAGCTGCCGCTCCCACTCCAGGTGGGCGGCGAAGCCCTCGCGGGTGTCGCCCGACGGCAGCGGGGTGCGCGGCACGTGGGTGGCCAGCCACTCCCGCGCCTCGGCGCGGAAGGCCTCCTCCGACGCGGTCCAGGTCAGGTCCACGGGAACTCCTCGGTGCTGTCGTGCGCCCCGGTCACGAGCCGAACTCGTCGCGGATCCGGTCGGAGACGCCGGTCAGGTTCAGCTCGAAGGTGAAGCCCTGCTCGAAGCGGTAGCTGCGGTTGACGTCCCACAGGTCGATGCCGTTGAGCGAGGCCTTCGCCGCGCGGATGACCGTCGGGTCCTTCGCCGCGATCGACCGGGCCAGCTCCAGGGCGGCGTCGCGCAGCCCCTCGAGGGGGACGACCGAGTGCACCGAGCCGTGCGCGTGCAGCTCGGCGGCGGTCGCGGTGGCCGAGGTGTAGACCATCGCGCGCATCTTGTGCTGCGGCACCAGCCGGGAGAGGTGGGTGGCCGCGCCCAGGGCACCCCGGTCGACCTCGGGGAGGCCGAAGGTGGCGTTCTCGGCGGCGACGATGACGTCGGCGTTGCCGACCAGGCCGATGCCGCCGCCCAGGCAGAAGCCGTTGACCGCGGCGATGACCGGCACCGGGCACTCGTAGACGGCCTTGAACGCCTCGTAACAGCCGCGGTTGGCACCCAGCAGGGCGGTGAAGCCCTCGGTGCGCTGCATCTCCTTGATGTCCACGCCGGCGTTGAAGCCGCGACCCTCGGCCCGCAGCACGACCACGCGGACGGCGGGATCGCGGCCGGCCTCGCCGAGCTTCTCGGCGACGGCGAACCAGCCGGCGACGGTCAGTGCGTTGACCGGAGGTGCGTCCATGACGACCTCGGCGACGCCGTCCTCGTGCACGGTGAGGGAGACGATCTCCCGCTCTGCGGTGGTCACGGATGCGCTCCTCAGGGGTGCTGGCTGCTGACCGACACGACCTCGCCGGTCATGTACGACGAGTAGTCGCTGGCCAGGAAGACGATGACGTTGGCGACCTCCCACGGCTCGGCGGCCCGGCCGAACGCCTCGCGGGAGGAGAGCTGGGCGAGCAGGTCGTCGCTGGTCACCTTGGCCAGGTGGGCGTGCATCGCGATGCTCGGGGAGACGGCGTTGACCCGGATGCCGTGCTCGGCGACGTCCATCGCCGAGCAGCGGGTGAGGGCCATGACGCCGGCCTTGGCCGCGGCGTAGTGGGCCTGGCCGGCCTGCGCCCGCCAGCCGATGACCGAGGCGTTGTTGACCACGACCCCGCGCCGGGCGGGCACCATGTGCCGCAGGGCCGCGCGGGTGACCTTGAAGGTGGCGGTCAGGGTGACGGCGAGGACGGCGTCCCACTGCTCGTCGGTCATGTCCACGACGCTGGCGGTGCCGCCGAGGCCGGCGTTGTTGACCAGCACGTCGATGCCGCCGTACTCGGCGGCGACGGCGTCGACCATCGCGTCGACCTGGCCCTGGTCGGTGACGTCGCACGGCACCGCCAGCGGCCGGACGCCGGTGAGCTGCTCGATGCTGTCGGCGGCCTCGCCGAGGCGGCGCTCGTGCCGGTCGCTGATCGCCACCCGCGCGCCCTCCTCGGCGCAGCGGCGGGCGGTGGCGTAGCCGATGCCGGTGCCGGCGGCGGCGGTCACGAGGACCGACCGGCCGGTCAGCAGCCCGTGGGCGGGGCCGGCCCAGCTCTGCGCGGGGACGTCGGTCACGCGGGATCTCCTGTCGTCGGGGTGCGGCCGGGCTCAGCCCAGCCGGCGCAGGACCTCGATGGCCTGCGCGATGATCCGGTCGATGAGCTCGGCGCAGCTCGGGACGTCGTCGATGAGGCCGACGACCTGGCCGGTGGCCATGACGCCGACGTCGGTGCGGCCCTCGAGCAGCGCCGCGCGGTACAGCATCGGGGCGTTGGCCGCCATGATCACCTGGCTCCAGGTGAGGTCCTGGTTCTTCCGCATGGCCAGGCCCTCGCGCACCATCGCGTGCCACGGGATGCCGGAGATCTTCTGGAAGGCCAGCGCGTTGCGGGCCGAGCGCAGCAGCCGGCCGGCGGCGCTGCTCTTCACCAGCTGGTCGACCGTGCCGGCCTGCAGCACGCGCTGCGGCACGCCGTCGACCTCGGTGGTGAGGACGGTGTCGTTGACGGTCTTGGACAGGTAGACGTCCTTGACCGCCGGCTGCACCGGCGAGTCGGTGGTCAGCAGGAACCGGGTGCCCATGGCGATGCCCTCGGCGCCGTAGGCGAGGGCGGCCACCAGGCCGCGGCCGTCGAAGAACCCGCCGGCGCCGACCACCGGGATGTCGACGGCGTCGACCACCTGGGGCAGCAGCAGGGACGTGGGCACGCCGCCGGTGTGCCCGCCGCCCTCACCGCCCTGGACGATGACGGCGTCGGCACCCCAGCCGGCCACCTTCTCGGCGTGCCGGCGCGCCCCGATCGAGGGGACGACGACCAGGCCGGCGTCCTTGCACCTGGCGATGAGGTGCTGCTTGGGCGCCAGCGCGAACGAGGCCACCTTGACCCCGGTGCTGATCAGCAGGTCGATCCGCTTCTCGACGTCGGGCTGGTCGGCGCGGATGTTCACGCCGAAGGAGTTCGACGTGCGGGCCTGCACCTGCTCGATGGCGGTGGCCAGCTCCGCGTAGCTCAGCAGGCCGGCGGACAGGATGCCCAGGCCCCCGGCGTTGGAGGTGGCCGCGGTCAGCCCGGCGTCGGAGACGTACCCCATGCCGGTCTGCACGATCGGGTAGCGGATGTCGAACAGCTCGCAGGCCCGGGTGCGCAGCGCGGCGGGGTAGGCGGTGCCGTCCCGCTCGGTCGTCGCGGCGCTGGTCACGCCGGGACCTCCTTGTCGCGCAGGGTGCGCGGGTCGAGCACGGTGCGGATCAGCTCGAGCTCGGCGTCGGTGGGCAGCCGGCTCTCGGGCACCTCCCCCTCGACGGTCAGCGGGAAGCCGGTCGCGGCCTGCACCTCGTCGACGGTGACCCCCGGGTGCACCGAGGCCAGGCGCACCGAGCCGTCGGCGGCGTAGTCCAGCACCGCCAGGTTGGTGACCACCCGGCGCAGGTCGTGGAACCGGGAGGCGGCCGGGCCGGCCGCGGCGGCGCGGTCGTTGCCCACCCCGGCGACCATGTCGACGGCGGGGACGAACACCCGGGCCGAGTGCTTGGGCACCCAGTAGCTGGTCGGGTGGCAGACGGTGTTGCCCGGGGCGCCGCGCACGCCGAGCAGCTGCACCTTCGGCCTGTGGTAGTCGCCGACCGCGGAGATGTTCGCGTTGCCGTACCGGTCGATCTGCGACGGGATCATCATGACGTGCCGCTTGCCGTTCCAGACCAGGTCGAAGATGGTCCGGAAGTTGGTCCAGGCCTCGACGTCGCCGGAGACCGGCGCGCCCACGGCCGAGGTGCCGCGCACCATGTACGCCTCGCCGTCGGAGATGAGCAGGTCCGGCGAGAAGGTCTCGCGGGCCAGCCGCACGCCGATCGCCGGGATGGTGCCGAAGGCGCTGCCGATGACCTCGCCGTCGCCCCGGAAGGCGTCGGCGCAGGCGACCACGCAGACCTCGGCGCGGGTGACGGCCTGCGTCGTGGCGGCCTGCTCGACGGTGCTGGTCATGCCGGGACCTCCTCGCGGGCCGCCGCGACGGCCGCCTGGTAGTCGGACTCGGAGCCCGCGAGGTACCGGGCGGAGAACTCCTGCCACGCCTGCGGATCGGCCGCGGCGGTGGCGTAGGCGCGCTGGAAGGCCTCGTCGCGGTCGTAGTCGGGGGCGCAGGAGGTGAAGTGCGCGCCGCGGGGCGTCTCGACCACACCGGTGACCGACATGCGGTTGATCCGCAGGGTCGCGGGATGCGCGGTGGCGGTCAGCTCGGCCGTGGGCACGATCTTCTCGCAGGAGACGAACGCCTGCTCCGCGGCCATGCAGTACAGGTCGTCGAAGTACGGGTCGGGACCGAGGAACTGGGCGTTGCCGTGCACGTCGGCGCGGTTCATGTGCACCAGCGCGGCGTCCAGCGGGATGGCGGGCATCGCCAGCATCGCCTCACCGCTGCCGTACGGGTCCTCGACGGTGGCGAGGTCGGGGTTGTAGGTGACGACGTCGGAGCCCAGGCCCGCGCGGGTGGGGAGGAACGGCAGCCGCAGCGCGGCGGCGTACAGCCCCCACTGGAGCATGCCCTCGTCGTACTCGGCGACCTCGATGGCGCCGGCCTGCCGCGCGGCCCGGAAGTGCGGGTCCAGCGCGATGGAGTCCAGCGAGACGAAGCCGAAGACCAGCTTCCGCACCTTGCCGGCCGCGCACAGCAGGCCGACGTCCGGACCGCCGTAGGAGACGACGGTGAGGTCGGTGAGGTCCGAGCGCAGGATTTCCCGCACCAGGGCCATCGGCTTGCGCCGCGAGGCCCACCCACCGATCCCGACGGTCATCCCGGACCGCAGCCGGGACACCACCTCGGGCGCGGTCATCCGCTTGTCCGCCATCGCAGCTCCTGGCTCGCTCGACGTTCGTGCGCCGGGCAACAAACCAAGCGCTTGGTTGGGAAGGTAGCAGGCGCACCCCGGGCCGTACAGGACCCGTGACCCACCGGCCGGCGCTGTCGTGCCGGCCGCCGTTCGCGCGCGAAAGGCCCCGCACCGGTCGCCGTTCGCGCGCGGACGGTGCCCGCGCCGCCCGGGCGCGGCCGCGAGAGGATGTACCGGAGACGCCCGCACGGCGACGTCCCGTCCCGGTCAGCGGGGCGACCGGACGGCGACCGCCGGCGACTCCCCCGGCAGGGGTACGGAAGCGGTCCGGAACCCCGCCCCGCGTGGTAGAACAAGCGCTTGATCGGCGGCGGTGCAGCCGTCCTCCGTGGAAGGACCGGGAAGGACACACCCATGGCCGAGACAGCCGACCGTCAGGCTCCCGACCGGCGGACGGTCATCCTCCACCAGGCGGCGGGGCTGTTCGCCACCAAGGGCATCGTGGCCACCAGCGTGCGCGAGATCGCCGACGCCGTCGGCATCCTGTCCGGCAGCCTGTACCACCACTTCCAGTCCAAGGACGAGATGGTCAGCGCCATCGTCGGCAGCTACCTCGAGGACCTCACGGGCCGCTACACCGAGATCCTGTCCACCGAGAGCGACCCGCGCACCCGGCTGGCCGAGATGGTCCGCGGCTCCCTGGCGGTGCACGAGGCGCACCCGCACGCGACCGAGATCTACCAGAACAGCGGCAACTACCTGGCCTCGCTGTCCGGCTACGACGAGATCAAGAAGGCCGCGGCGACCATCCAGAGCTCGTGGATCGGGGTGCTGGAGGCCGGCGTCGCCTCGGGCGACTTCCGGACCGACGTCCCGCTGCGGGTGGTCTACCGGCTGATGCGCGACGCCCTGTGGCTGTCGGTGCGCTGGTACAAGCCGACCAAGGACTACCCGCGCGAGCGGTTCGCCGACGACTTCGTCTCGACGTTCCTGGACGGGCTGCAGAAGCGCTGAAGCGCCGGCGTCAGCCGACGACCACACCGGTCGGCTTCCGCCCCCGGTCCGCTCCTCGCTCGCAGAGCTCGCTGCGATGCTCCCGCCGGCGTCACCCGACGCCGATGCGGCGGTGGGCCAGCCGCCAGACCGCGCCCTCGCGGCGGTGGAGGTCGCGGTAGGTGCCGGCCGCCACCAGCCGGGGCGTGCCCGTCGTGCCGGTGTAGAACCGCCAGTACGCCGTCGAGCGCGCGGTGTCGCCATCGGGCACCACCGAGACGTTGCCGATCACGTGCCGGCTGGCCGTTCCCGGCCCCTGCAGCCCGGCCGCCCGCCGCTGCGCGGCGCCGGCCAGCAGGTCCGCCCGCCCGCGCCGCACCTGGGCCGGCAGCCGGGTGCTGCCGTTCTCCGGCATCTCCCAGACCGCGTCCTCGGTGAGCAGCTCGCCGTACTCCTCGAGCGTGCCGGAGTCGGCGGCGTGGGTCAGCCGCGCGAGGACGTCGGCCACCAGCACCATGTCGGCGACCCGCAGCAGCTCGGCGGCGCCGGGACCGGTCACCTCAGATCCCGGCCAGCCGGGCGAACCGGCGGCGCAGCTCGGACGCCGAGCCGCCGAGCTGCTGCACCGCCTTGCCGCGCTTGAGGTACAGGTGCACGTCGTACTCCCAGGTGAACCCGACGCCACCGTGCAGCTGCAGGGAGTCCGCGGCCACGGCCATGAGCGCGTCGCCGCAGACCACGCGGGCCAGCGCGGCCACCGCGGGCAGCTCGGCCGAGGCCGAGGCGGCGGCGTCCACCGCGTACCAGGCGGTGGACGCGGCGCCCTCCACGGCGACGGCGAGGTCGGCGCAGCGGTGCTTGAGCGCCTGGAAGCTGCCCAGCGGGCGGCCGAACTGCTCGCGCACCGTGAGGTACTCGACGGTGGCGGTCAGGCAGGCCTGCGCCGCCGCGGCGGCCTCGACGGCCAGGACGACGCGCCACAGGTCGGCCGCGAGCGCGACGGCCGCAGCCCCCTCCCCCGGCCGGCCGAGCCGGACCGCGGGCGCGTCGTCGAGGTCGACCTCGGCCAGCCGGCGGGTCTGGTCCAGCGCGGTGCGGCCGGTGCGCCGCACGCCGGGGGCGTCGCCGTCCACGGCGAACAGCGCGGGCCCGTCGGCGTCGCGGGCGACGACGAGCAGGACGTCGACCGCGGCACCGTGCGGCACGTAGCGCTTGCCGCCGCGCAGCACCAGCCCGCCGCCGGCGCCGGCGGCCGCGGCGGTCGCCGGGCGCTCGCCGTCCCACCCGTCGGCCTCCTCGGCCTGGGCCAGCGAGACCGCCGGCCCCTCCTCGGCGATCCGCTCGAGCAGCGCGTCGGCCTCGGGCGTGCCGCAGCCGGCGAGGACGGCGGTCGCCACCAGCGTCGTCGCCAGCGGCGAGGGCACCAGCCGCCGGCCGAACTCCTCGAGGACGACGGCGGCGTCGCGCAGGTCCAGCCCCAGGCCGCCGCAGCGCTCGGGCACCAGGAGCGCGGCGAGGCCGAGGTCCTCGGTGCACCGGCGCCACAGCCCGGCGTCGTAGCCGGTCCCGGAGGCCATGGCCTCGCGGATCCGCTCGGGGCCGGCGTGCCGGTCCAGCAGGGCGGCCACCGTCCGGCGCATCTCCCGCTGCTCGGGGGTCTGCGTGCTGCTCGCGGTCATCGGGGCGGCTCCTGGCTCAGCGCGGGAGGCCGAGCATCCGCTCGGCGATGATGTTCCGCTGGACCTCGTTCGAGCCGCCGTAGATGGTGTCCGAGCGGGTGAAGAGGAACAGCGTCTGGGCGTCGGTGAGCGCGTAGGGCTCGCCCTCGGTCAGCAGGCCGGCGGCGCCGGCGACGTCCACGGCGAGCTCGCCGAGGTCGCGGTGCCAGGTGGCCCACTGCAGCTTGGAGATCGACGCCTCCAGCCCCGCGGTGCCCTCGCCGGAGGAGGCCAGGGTGCGCATGGCGGTGTAGCGCATGACGCGCAGGCCGATCCAGGCGTCGACGATGCGGGCCCGCAGCTCGGGGTCGTCCATGGCACCGGTGGCGCGGGCGGTCTCGGTGATCGCGGTGAGCTCGCGCTCGAAGCCGATCTGCTGGCCGAGGGTGGAGACGCCGCGCTCGAAGCCGAGGGTGCCCATGGCCACCCGCCACCCGTCACCCTCCTCGCCGACGCGGTTGGCCACCGGGGTGACCGCGCCGTCGAAGAACACCTCGTTGAACTCCGAGGTACCGGTGATCTGCACGATCGGCCGGACCTCGACGCCGTCCTGGTGCATCGGCACCAGCAGGTAGGACAGCCCCTTGTGCCGGGTGCTGGCCGGGTCGGTGCGGCAGAGCACGAAGCACCAGTCGGCCAGGTGGGCCAGCGACGTCCAGACCTTCTGCCCGGTGACGACGTACTCCTCCCCCCGGCGGACGGCGGCCGTGCTGACCCCGGCGAGGTCGGATCCGGCGCCGGGCTCGGAGTAGCCCTGGCACCACAGGTCGTCGCCGCGCAGGATGCCGGGCAGGAACCGCTCCTGCTGGTCGGGGGTGCCGAACGCCAGCAGGGTCGGGCCGACCAGCTGCTCGGCGATGTGCCCGAGCCGGCCGGGAGCGCCGGCGCGGGCGTACTCCTCGTGGAAGATCACCTGCTGCATCAGGGTGGCGCCGCGGCCGCCCTTGTCCACCGGCCAGGCCAGGCCGATCCAGCCGCCCTCGCCCAGCCGCCGCTCCCACGCGTGCCGCAGCTCGTGCGCCTCGTGCTCGCGGCCCGGGCCGCCGGTGCCGACCGCGGCGGCGAACTCGCCGCGCAGGTTCTCGGCCAGCCAGTCGCGGATCTCGGTGCGGAACTCCTCGTCGGCCGCCGACGGGGTCAGCCCTGCGCCGTCCATCACGCGCCGTAGACCGGGGCCGGCGGCTGGGAGCGGGCGACGAGGTCGGCGACGGCGGTGCCGATCTCGGCGGCCTCCCAGCGGGAGTCCTTGGTGGCGGCCTCCCCGTGCCGCCAGCCGTCGGCGAGGGACAGCTGACCGCCCTCGATCTCGAACACCCGGCCGGTCACGGTCGCCTCGTCGCTGCCCAGCCACGCCACCAGCGGGGAGACGTTGGCCGGGTCCATCGCGTCGAAGCCGCTCTCCGGTGCGGCCATGCGCTCGGCGAACACCGCCTCGGTCATCGGGGTGCGGGCGGAGGGCGCGATCGCGTTCACCACGATGCCGTAACGGGCCCACTCGACCGCGGAGATCTGGGTGAGGACGGCGATGCCGGCCTTGGCCGCGCCGTAGTTGCCCTGCCCGACGCTGCCCATGAGGCCGGCGCCCGAGGAGGTGTTGACCACGCGGGCGGCGATCGACCCGCCGGCCTTGGCCTGGTCGCGCCAGTAGGCCGCGGCGTGCCGCATCGGGGCGAAGTGGCCCTTGAGGTCGACCCTGAGGACGAGGTCCCACTCCTCCTCGCTCATGTTGACCAGCATCCGGTCGCGGTTGATGCCGGCGTTGTTCACCAGCGTGTCCAGCCGGCCGAAGGCGTCGACCGCGGTGCGCACCAGCTCCTGGGCGTAGCCCCAGTCCGAGACGTCGCCGCGGCTGGCCACCGCCTCGCCCCCGGCGCCGCGGATCTCCTCCGCGAGCTCCTCGACCGCGGGCCCGACGTCGTTGAGGACGACGCGGGCGCCCTGCCGGACGAACTCCAGCGCGTGCGCCCGACCCAGCCCCTGGCCGGCGCCGGTGATGATGACCGAGCGCCCCGCGCAGATCCCGCTCACGAGATGAACCCTCCGATGTGGTGCCGACTGCCCGGCAGCGTGACACAGCGCCCGGGACGCATGCAAACAAGCGCTTGGTTGGGTCTCGGTCACCGGGAGCGGACCGCTCTTGACCGGCCCGCGCGCGCCTCCCTAGGGTCTACCAAGCGCTTGCTTGACAGCCCTCGACCCCTGGAGAGCCCGGTGTCCGACTTCGCCCCGCTGCCCGGCACCGCCCTCGTCACCGGGGGCACCGGCGGCATCGGCGCAGCGGTCTGCCGGCTCCTGGCCGAGCGGGGCTCCGCGGTCACGCTCACCTACCGGAGCAACGCCGCGGCCGCCGAGGCGCTGGTCGCCGCGCTCGGCGAGCGGGCCACCGCCGTGCAGCTGGACCTCACCGACGCGGACGCCGTGACCGCAGCCGTCGCGGAGCTGGAGGAGCGGGGCGGCGGGCTGCACACCGTCGTCCACGCCGCGGGGCCGCACATCCCGATGGTGCACCTGTCGCGGGTCTCCCCCGCCCAGTACGCCGCCGCCCTGCAGGACGAGGCGCAGGCCTTCTTCACCGTCGTCTCCGCGGCCCTGCCGGCGCTGCGCCGCAGCTCCGGGTCGGTGGTCGCGGTGACCACCGCGGCCACCGCGCGCTACCCCGTGCGCGACGGCCTCTCCTCCGGCACCAAGGCCGCCGTCGAGGCGCTGGTGCGCGCGTTCGCCGCCGAGGAGGGCCGGTTCGGCGTCCGGCTCAACGCCGTCGGGCCCGGCATGCTCACCGACGGCATGGCCGCCCGGCTGATCGGCTCCGGCGAGCTGGACGACGAGGCCCTGGCCATCACGCGGCGGAACATCCCGCTGCGCCGGTTCGGCTCGGCCCTCGACGTCGCCGAGGCGGTGGCCTTCCTGGCCTCGCCGCGGGCCGGGTTCGTCACCGGCCAGAAGCTCGACGTCGACGGCGGTTACACCGTCTGAAGCTCCCCTCCGGCCGGGGCGGCTCCATCCCCCGGCCGGAGGGACCCCACCGCGCGGCCCCGTCGGAGGGCCGCGTCAGGAGGCGTCGAACCAGCTCCACTCCCCCGGCACGATCGTCCGGTAGGGGCAGGACAGCAGAACGCGGACGGTCTCCGGCCGCGGCGCGGGCGCGGCGCGCTCCCGCTCGCCGATCCGGGCGGCGACCTCGAGCGGGTCCCCGTCCAGCCACAGCAGCCGGAGCCGCAGCGTGGGGCGGTCCGGCGCCTCGCCGCCCGAGGGCGGACCGGTGTGCACCCGCTCGCTGCGGAAGGTCCAGCCGCCGGCCACGCCCGGGACGTCGAGCAGCGCGGGCAGCGCGACGGCGTCCTCCCACGCGTAGTGCTCCTCGGCGTCGGCACCGCCCGCGTCCGCGACCGCGGTGACGGTCACGTGGACGCCGGTGTGCGGCCGGAACGGCAGCGCCGCGGCCGAGATCCGGGTGCGCGGCGCGAGGTGGGCGCGCACCGGCCGGAAGAAGCCGGTCAGCGGCCGCTCGGCGTAGCGCAGCTCCGGCCGGCGGCCCTGCTGCAGCGTGGTGTCCCCCAGCTGCAGCCACTCCGCGACGCTGGCCTCCACCGGCTCGGCGAACCAGTACATCGCCAGGTAGTGCGTGCCGGCGAGCACGTCGTCGGGCGCGCTGCCGGCGGCCGCGCAGTCCGGGGAGCGCACCCAGCGGTCGCCGTGCACGACGCCGGGCAGCGCCAGGTTCTCGGGACGGTGGTCGTACTGGTGCCACTGGTTGTAGTCCCGGTGCCGCGCCGGATCGGTGATCCTCGGGAAGGAGAAGAAGACCCGGCGCGAGCTCGCGGGGGTGGTCACCGGATCAGACCGCGGCCGGCAGCAGCGCGGTGCGGCCGTGCTCGGCGAACTCCTTCTCCAGCCGGTCGCGGTCGGCCCGGGTCATCGGCCGGTAGGCGGTCGACGCGCCGTCCCGGATCCACACCCGGTCGGTGGTCTGCCAGGCCGCCCGTCGCAGGCCGGTCTTGGCGACCTTGTTGCTGCCGGTGGTGGGCACCTCCTCCATCACCCGGACGTAGCGCGGGCGCCACTTGGTGCCCAGGTCGCGCTGGGCGTCGAGGAAGGCGGCGAACGCCTCGGGATCGAACGCCACCCCGGGCCCCAGCTGCAGGGTGCACATGACCTGGTCACCGGTGCGCGCGTCGGGGACGGCGTAGACCAGCGCGACCGCGACGTCGGGCGAGCGCTCGAGGATGCGCTCGACCGGCGCGGCGGAGAAGTTCTCGCTGTCCACCCGCAGCCAGTCCGACGACCGGCCGGCGAAGTAGAAGAAGCCGTCCGCGTCGCGGTAGGCGAGGTCGCCGGTCCAGAAGTCCGCGCCGCGCACCCGCTCGGCCATGGCCCCGGGGTTCTTGTAGTAGCCCTCGAAGGTGTGCGCCATCCCGATGCCGACGATCTGGCCGATGGCCGCCTCGGAGTTCAGCAGCCGGCCGGTCTCGTCGAGCTCGGCCGGCGGGCACTCCTCGCCGGTGGCCTCGTCCAGCACGCGGACGTCGGCGCCGGCGACCGGCTTGCCCAGCGACTCCGCCGGGGAGTCCGGCGTGCGGTTGATCCGCAGCACGCCCTCGGACAGCCCGTACCCCTCCGAGACCCGGCAGCCGAAGCGGGCGCTGAACCGCTCGATGTCGGCCGCCGAGGCCTCGGTGCCGATGGCCAGCTGCAGGGTGCTGTGCCGGTCGGCGTCGGTCTCGGGCTGGGCGAGCACGTAGGACAGCGCCCGGCCGACGTAGTTGACGAAGGTGGCACCGAAGCGGTGGACGTCGCGCACGAAGCCGGAGGCGGAGAACTTGCGGGCCAGGCAGACGGTGGCGCCGACGTGCACGGCCGGGGCGAGGTTCATCATCGCCGAGTTGCCGTGGAACAGCGGCATGCACAGGTAGCTCACCGTGTCGCGGGTCATCTCCGTGCGCACCGTGAGCGACTCGGCCAGCATCCCGAAGCGGCCCTGCGAGCAGATGACCGCCTTGGGCGCGCCGGTGGAGCCGGAGCTGAACAGCAGCAGCAGGATCGCCTCGGCCGGCGGGATCTCCTCGGGCAGCGCGGCGCCGCGGTGCTCGTCCAGCAGGCCGCGGTAGGTGTCGGACTCCACGGTGAGCACCCGGTCGGCGGGCAGGCCGAGGTCCAGCCCGTCGAGCAGCCCGACCTGCCGCTCCTCGGTGACGACGAGGTCGATGTCGGTGTGCCGGATGTCGTGCGCGAGCTCCTCCCCGCGGCGCGTCGGGTTGATGCCGACCAGCGCGGCGCCGGCCAGCGCCGCCCCGCCGATCCAGAAGACGTAGTCGGGCACGTTCTCCAGGAGGAGGCCGACGTGCACCTGCTTGCCCTCGGTGGCGTACCGCCGCAGCAGCGCGGCCCGCACGGCGCTCTCCCGCACGACCTCGTCCCAGGTCCAGGAGTTCTCCTCGAAGCGGAGGCCGACGTGCTGGTCGCCCACCCGGGCCCGCAGGATCTCGGCGAACGTCGGCACGGCGGGGACCTCCAGAGGATCGGACGGGCGCTTCGGCAAGCAAGCGCTTGGCCGACGCTAGTGAGAGCCATGAGGGGGGTCAAGGTCGCTCCCGGTCACCGGACCGGGACGGCGCTTGCCCCCCGGCCGGCCGGCTGCTACCTGTTGACCAAGCGCTCGACCGGCTGGGTCGGGGCTGCCGACGAGAGGGCGGACGGGTGACGGGACCGCTGGCCGGGCAGGGCGCGCTGGTGACCGGGGGCGCCGGGGGTTTCGGCCGGGCGGTGGCCCGCCGGCTGGCCGCCGACGGCGCGGCCGTCACCCTGATGGGCCGCACCGAGGACACGCTGCGCGCGGCCGCCACCGCGATCGGCGAGGCGCTCCCGGACGCCCCGCCGGTGCGCTGGTCGGTCGGCGATGCCGCGGTGGAGGACGACGTCGCGGCGGCCGTCGCCGTCGCCGACGAGACGCCGCTGCGGATCGCCGTGGCCACGGTCGGCGGCAGCACCGTGCGCCCGCTGCTGGCCCTCGACCCCGCGACGCTGGAGGCCGACCTGCGCCGCAACGTGGTGACCGCGCTCCTGGTGATCCGGCACGGCGCGGCCGCGATGGCCCGCGCCGGGGGCGGTTCGGTGGTCGCCATCTCCTCCACCGCCGGCGGCGCCGCGTTCCCGTTCATGGCCTCCTACTCGGTGGCCAAGGCCGGCCTCGAGGCCCTGGTGCGGGTGGCCGCCGAGGAGCTCGGCGCCCTGGGCGTGCGGGTCAACGCGGTCCGCCCCGGGCTCGTGCCGACCGACGCCGAGAAGCCCGGGATGCTCGTCGCCGACCCGGAGATGCGGGCGGCCGTCCTCCGGGAGAAGCCGCTGGCGCGGGTCGGCACCGTCGAGGACGTCGCCGAGGCGGTGCGCTACCTCGCCGGTCCGGAGTCGGGGTGGGTCACCGGCGCGACGCTGCCGGTGGAGGGCGGCAACCACCTGCGCCGGGCGCCGTACCTGGAGCCGCTGGCGCGGGCGCTGTGCGGCGACCGCGTGGTCGACGACGCGCTGGCCGGGCGGCTGCCGTGATGGAGCTGGCCACCACCCTCCCCCAGGACACCCCGCTCCGGGAGGTGCCGGCGGTGGTCGCCCGGATCGAGGCGCTCGGCTTCGACACCGTGCACGTGCCCGAGACCGTGCACGACTCGCTCATGGTGGCCCTGCTGGCGCTGGAGCACAGCACCCGGCTCACCGTGCGCACCAGCATGACGCTGGCCTTTCCGCGCAGCCCGATGGTCGTGGCCTACGCCGCCTGGGACCTCGCCCGCTACTCCGGCGGCCGCTTCCAGCTCGGCCTGGCCACCCAGGTGCGCGGCAACGTCGTCGGGCGGTTCTCGGTGCCGTGGCCGGAGGATCCGGCGCAGCAGCTGGCCGACCACGTGCGCGCGGTGCGGGCGATCTTCGCCGCGTTCGCCGCCGGCGGCCCGCTGACCTTCGACAGCGCGAGCTACCGGTTCGACCGGCTGCAGCCCTACTTCAACCCCGGGCCGATCGACGTCCCAGCGCCGCCGGTCTACACCGGCGGGGTGAACCGGCGGATGTGCGAGACCGCCGGCGCGGTGGCCGACGGCTTCGTCACCCACGCCACCAACTCCCACCCGCGCTACCTCGACGGCGCCGTGCTGCCGGCGCTGGCCGCCGGGGCGGCGGCCGCCGGACGGCGCCGGCCGCGGGTGGTCGTCGTCCCCAAGCCGGTGACCGGCGCCGACGGCGACCGGCTGGCCGCCGCCCGCGAGGCGGCCCGCCGCGAGATGGCCTTCCTGTACTCGACCCCGGCCTACCGGCCCACGCTCGCCCTGCTCGGCCACGAGGAGCTCGGCCCCCGGCTGAGCGCGCTGGTGCGGGAGGACCGGTGGGACCGGCTGCCGGCTCTCCTGGACGACGCCACGCTGCGCGCGCTGGTGCCCGAGGGCAGCTACGCCGAGCTGCCCGGCGTGCTGGCCGAGTGGTACGGCGGCCGCTGCTCCGGCCTGGCCGTCGGCCTGCCGGCCGAGCCGGACACCGATCCGGCCTTCGCCCGCATGCTCGACTTCCTGCGCGCCATCCCCACGGCCCCCGACCCCGATCCCGAGGAGAACCCATGAGCACCGACGACCGGATCGCCGCCCTGGAGCGCCGCCTGGCCGAGGTGGAGGACCGGCTGGCGCTGCTGCAGCTGGTGGCCGCCTACGGTCCGGCGGTCGACAGCGGCTCGCCCGAGGCGACCGCCCGGCTGTGGACCGAGGACGGCGTCTACGACACCTTCCCCGTCGTCCTCGAGGGCCGGGACGCGCTGCGCGACATGGTCCGGGGCAGCCGGCACCAGGGGCTGATCGGCTCCGGTGCGGCGCACATGCTGGGCATCCCGCACATCCAGGTCGACGGCGACACCGCGGTCGTCACCAACTACTCGCAGGTCGTGCAGCGCATCCCCGGCGAGGACGGCTACCGGGTGTGGCGCACCGGGGTGAACCGCTGGGAGCTGGTCCGCACGCCCGAGGGCTGGCAGGTCACCAACCGGGTCAACCGCCAGCTGGACGGAACCCCGGAGGGCCGGGCGCTGCTGGCCGCCGCGGTGGGCGGTGAGCCGGCGGAGGTGCCGCAGGGGTAGGTCAGCGGGCGGGGAGCCGGTCCCGCGTCCACGCCACCGCCCGGGTGAGCGCGGGCTCCGGCCCCTCGGCCTCGATCGCCGGGCCGACCAGCTCGATGTCGACGGTGCCCCGGTAGCCCGCGGCGAGGACGTCGGCGAGCAGCTCGGCCATCGGCAGGTCGCCGTCGCCGGGCACCCAGCGGTTGGGGAAGGCGTTCGTGCCGCTGCGGAAGTCGCTGACCTGCACCAGCCGGATGCGGTCCAGCTCGGCGCGGAGGGTGGCGGCCAGCCCGCGCTCCTGCGCGCAGCAGTACAGGTCGACGCAGAGCCCGGCGTCGAGCCGGCGGGCCACCTCGGCGGCGTCCCGGACCGAGTGCACGAAGCTGAGGTCGGCGCGCACCTGGTGGGTGTTCTCGATCGCCAGCGCGATCCCCAGCTCGCCGGCCCGCTCGACGGCCGGGCGCATCCGCGCGGTGAACCGGTCGGCCGCCTCCTCCCAGGGGAGCCGGCCGGAGGGGCCGGTCACCAGGTAGACGGTGGGCGCATCCAGCCGGGCCGCGGACTCCACCGCCGCCACCAGCGCCGGCACCTGCCGGCTCCAGCGCCGCTCGTCGTCGGGGTCGGCGGTGAAGGCGTGCACCAGGTACTCGACCGGCAGCCCGCCGCCGCGGACCAGCGCCTCGGCGTCGTCCCACCCCAGCGCGGCCAGCTTGGCCGCCTGCAGGCCGATCCGGTCGGTGCCCGTCCGGCGGTACATGGCCAGCTCGTCGGCCAGCGGCCAGGAGGCCGCCGCGATCCCGCTCACGCAGACCGGCTGGCGGCGGCTCCCCCGGTCGGCGGTCACGACAGGCGCTCGACCACCATCGCCATGCCCTGCCCGCCGGCGGTGCACATGGTCTCCAGGCCGAACTGGGCGTCGCGGGACCGCAGGCCGTTGAGCAGCGTGGTGGTGATCCGCGCTCCCGTCTGGCCGAAGGGGTGGCCCAGCGCGATCGCCCCGCCGTGCACGTTGACCCGCTCGGGGTCGATGCCGAGGTCGTCGATCGTGGGCAGCACCTGCGCGGCGAACGCCTCGTTGATCTCGACCAGGTCGATGTCGCCGATCGACATGCCGGCGTTGGCCAGCGCGCGCCGGGAGGCCTCGACCGGGCCCAGGCCCATGATCTCCGGCGACAGGGCGGAGACGCCCGTGCTGACCACGCGGGCGAGCGGGGTGATGCCCAGCTCGGCGGCGCGGGTGTCGGACATGACGACCAGCGCCGCGGCGCCGTCGTTGAGACCGCAGCAGTTGCCGGCGGTGACGGTGCCGTCGGGGCGGAAGGCGGGCTTGAGACCGGCCAGCCCCTCGACCGTGACGCCGGAACGGGGGCCGTCGTCGGTGCTGACCACCGTGCCGTCGGCGAGGGTGACCGGGGTGATGTCGGTGGCGAAGAAGCCGTCGGCGATCGCCTTCTCCGCCCGCTGCTGGCTCAGCGCGCCCCACTCGTCCTGCGCCTGCCGGCTGACCCCGCGGAACTGCGCGACGTTCTCCGCCGTCTCGCCCATGGCGAGGTAGACGTCGGGCAGCAGCCCCTCCTCGCGCGGGTCGGTCCAGACCGCGCTGCCCTCGCCGGCCCGCTCGGTGCTGCGCGCGGTGGCGGCGTCGAAGACCGGGTTCTTGGTGTCGGGCATGCCGTCGGCCTTGCCGCGGGCGAAGCGGGAGACGACCTCGGCGCCGGCGGAGACGAACACGGAGCCCTCCCCCGCGCGGATGGCGTGCATCGCCATCCGGGTGGTCTGCACGCTGGAGGCGCAGTAGCGCTGCACCGTCGTGCCGGGGACGTCGTCCAGGCCCAGCAGGACCGCGACCACGCGGGCCAGCCCGTAGCCCTGCTCGCCGGCCGGCTGCGCGGTGCCCAGCATCAGGTCGTCGATGGTGTGCGGGTCCAGCTGGGGCACCTGGTCGAGCGCGGCGCGGACCATCGCGGCGGCGAGGTCGTCGGCGCGCATCCCGATCAGGGAGCCCTTGAAGGCCCGGCCGATCGGCGAGCGGGCGGCGGCGACGATCACGGCTTCGGGCACGGGGTCTCCTCGGGAGGCGGGGTGGGGAGGGCCGGGCGCGGTCAGGCGCCCGCGCCGAGGCGGAACTTCTGGACCTTGCCGCTGGAGGTGCGCGGCAGCTGGTCGACGACGGTGATGCGCCGGGGCACCTTGAAGTTGGCCATGGTGGACCGGCAGTACTCGAGCAGCTCGGCCTCCGTGGGCGCCGTTCCGGGCCGGGGCAGCACGTAGGCGTGCCCCACCTCGCCCATCCGCTCGTCGGGGACGCCGACGACGGCGACCTCGGCGACCGACGGGTGCCCGGTGAGCAGCCGCTCGACCTCGGCCGGGTAGACGTTGAAGCCGCCCACCATGAAGACGTCCTTCATGCGGTCGGTGACGCGGAGGAAGCCCTCCTCGTCCAGCCAGCCGACGTCGCCGGTGTGCAGCCAGCCGTCGGGGTCGATGGCCGCGGCGGTGGCCTCGGGGTCCTCGAAGTAGCCGAGCATGACGTTGTAGCCGCGGACGACGATCTCGCCCGACTCGCGCGGCGGCAGCTGCCGGCCGTCGGCGCCGACGATCGCCACCTCGGTGCCGGGGATGGCCTTGCCGCAGCTGGTCGACAGCCGGTGCAGGTCGGTGTCGGGCGGGCAGACGGTGACCGTGCCGCAGCTCTCGGTCAGCCCGTACGCGGTGATGATGTCGCGGAAGCCGAGCACCTCGCGCATCCGCGTGAGCAGCGCCTCGGGGACGATCGTCGCGCCGGTGACCGCCAGCCGCACCGAGCTGATGTCGTGGTCGGCCAGGGCCGGGTGGTCCAGCAGCGTCGTGTAGACCGTCGGCGCGCCCGGGAAGACGGTGATCCGCTCCTGCTCGATCAGCCGCAGCGAGGTCTCGGCGTCGAACACCGCCTGCGGCACCATCGTCGCCCGCCGGATCACGCAGGCCAGCAGCCCGGCGCGGTAGCCGAAGCTGTGGAAGAACGGGTTGACCAGCAGGTAGCGGTCGCCGGGCAGCAGGCCGGTCATGTCCGCCCAGGCCTCGTCCACCCTCAGGTTGGACGCGTGGGTGACCATCGCACCCTTGGGATAGCCGGTGGTGCCCGAGGTGAAGAGGATGTCGGCGACGTCGTCGGGGCGCAGCCGCTCGATGCGGGCCAGCACCTCCGACTCCGGTACCCGCTCGGCGCCGGCGAGGAACCCGTCCCACCCCCGGGCGGCCGGGTCGCTGCCCTCGCCGACGGTCACCACGGTGCGCAGGTGGCCCAGCGCCGGCACCGGGCACTCCGCCGACGGCGGGGTCGGGTCCTCCCCGCGCAGCATGCCCAGGTGGTCGGCGCCGAGGAAGCCCTGGTCGACGACGAGCAGCACGGCGCGAACCTTGTCGAGGGCGTACCGGGCCTCCTCGCCCTTGAACCGGGTGTTGACCGGCACGAGGACCCCGCCCGCGGCCTGGATGCCCAGCGCGGCGACCACCCAGCGGGCCGAGTTCGGCGCCCACACCCCGGCGCGGTCGCCGGGCTGCAGCCCCGCGGCGACCGCGGCGCGGGCGAACCGGACGACCTCCTCCCACAACCGGGCCCACGACAGGCGCACGTCGCCGTCGACGACGGCGTCGGCCGCCGGGACGTCCTCGGCCGCCGCCCGCAACCGGGCGGGGATGGTGCCCGCCTGCTCGGATGCCGGGTCGGCCATGAGGTCCTCCTGCGGTGGTCGGTGGTGCGGCGCCGCCGGGGACGGTTCCGCGCGGTCGATCGTAGAGAGCCGACCAAGCGCTTGCTAGACTAAGCCGCGGCCTTCCGGTCCCGGCTCGCGTCCCGCTCGGCGGGACGGCGGCCCCCGGCCGCGGCCGCGATGCTGCCCACTGCAGGGGCATCCGTTCGCCCCCTTCTCCCCCGGAGGACCCACATGGCCGAGGCCTACATCGTCGAGGCGGTCCGGACGCCGGTCACCAAGCGCGGCGGCGCGCTGGCCGGGGTGCACTCGGCCGACCTGGGCGGGCACGTCCTCTCCGGCCTGGTGGAGCGGGCCGGCATCGACCCGGCCGCGGTGGAGGACGTCGTCCTCGGCTGCGTGGACACCATCGGCAGCCAGGCCGGCGACATCGCCCGCACCGCGTGGCTGGCCGCCGGGCTGCCCGAGGAGGTGCCCGGCACGACCGTCGACCGCCAGTGCGGCTCCTCCCAGCAGGCCGTGCACTTCGCCGCGCAGGCGGTCATGAGCGGCACGATGGACGTGGTCGTCGCCGGCGGCGTGCAGAACATGAGCGCCATCCCGATCTCCGCGGCGATGACCACCGGCCAGCAGTTCGGCTTCCCCGACCCGTTCTCCACCTCGGTCGGCTGGCAGAAGCGCTACGGCGACGTCCCGGTCTCGCAGTTCCGCTCGGCGGAGATGATCGCCGAGAAGTGGGACGCCGGCCGGGAGGACATGGAGCGCTTCGCCCTGCAGAGCCACGAGCGGGCGCTGGCCGCGATCGACGAGGGCCGCTTCGACCGCGAGCTGCTCCCCCTCGGCGAGGCCACCGTCGACACCTGCCCCCGGCGGGGTACCTCGCTGGAGAAGATGGCCGGCCTCGAGCCGCTCGAGCCCGGTGGCCGGGTGACCGCCGCGGTCTCCAGCCAGATCTGCGACGGCGCCGCGGCGCTGCTGGTCGTCTCCGAGCAGGCGCTGCGCGACCACGGGCTGACCCCGCGGGCCCGCATCCACCACCTCTCCGTGCGCGCCGCCGATCCGGTGTGGATGCTCACCGCTCCCATCCCGGCCACCGCACGGGCGCTGGAGAGGACCGGCCTGGACATCGACGACATCGACCTGGTCGAGATCAACGAGGCCTTCGCCTCGGTGGTCATCGCCTGGCTCAAGGAGACCGGCGCGGACCCGGCCCGGGTCAACGTCAACGGCGGCGGCATCGCCCTGGGCCACCCGCTCGGCGCCACCGGTGCCCGGCTCATGACCACGCTGCTGCACGAGCTGGAGCGCACCGGCGGCCGCTACGGGCTGCAGACGATGTGCGAGGGCGGCGGCCAGGCGAACGTCACCATCATCGAGCGGCTCGGCTGACCCCGTGCCGAGCGGAGCCGACGCCCCCCTGCACCTGGGTTTCGCCGCCGGTGACGTCGTCGTGGTCACCGGCGCCGGCAGCGGCATCGGCCGGGCCACCGCACTGCGCGCCGCGCAGCTCGGCCTGACCGTCGCCGCCTGGGACCTCGTCGAGGAGACCGCCGCAGCCACGGTGGCCGCGGTCTCCGACGCCGGCGGCCGGGCGGTCGCCGTCCGGGCCGACGTCGGCGTCGCGGCCGACATCGCCGCCGGCTTCGCGCGCAGCCGGGAGCTCGGCACCGTGCGCTACCTGGTGAACAACGCCGGCCCGTCCTCGGCGGTGCCACTGGAGTTCGACGAGGCGCTGCTGCTGTCGGTCGGCAGCATGCGGGCGATGGTGGAGGCATGGCTGGCGCCCGGTGCCGCTCCCGGCGCCGCACTGGTCAACATCGCCTCGGTCGCGGGCAACGTCATCGGCACCGGGTCGGACTGGTACTCCGCCGCCAAGGCCGCGATCACCGGCTACACCCGGCACCTGGCCGCCTACCGCGCCGACGAGGTGCGCAGCAACGCCGTCGGCCCGGGCATGACCGACACCCCGCGGCTGGCCGGCTTCGCCGCCAGCGAGCTGGGGCAGCGGGTCCTGCAGCGCATCCCGCTGCACCGGATGGCCACCCCCGACGACATCGCCTGGGCGGTGCTGTTCCTGCTCTCCCCGCTGGCCGGCTACGTCAACGGCGCGTTCCTGCCCGTCGACGGCGGCTGGACGATCACCCAGTGACCGGCCGCGGCGAGGAGGCCGACCGCCGCGCCATCCACGAGGTGGTGCTGCGGTACTGCCGGGGCGTCGACCGGCTGGACATGGACACCGTCCGGGCCTGCTACCACCCCGGCGGCATCGACCACCACACCGGCTTCGACGGCACCGTCGACGAGTACGTGGCCTGGGTCGAGCGGGGCCTGGCGAAGTTCAGCGGCACCATGCACGTCGTCGGCAACCACCTGGTCGAGCTGCACGGCGACCTCGCCGTCAGCGAGACCTACGGCACCGCCGTGCACTGGGGCGAGCCCGCCGACGACCCGCGGCGGAACTTCACCAGCGGCTTCCGCTACGTCGACCTCATGGCGCACGCCGGCGGCCGGTGGGCCATCCGCGAGCGCTGGGCGGTGCGGGAGTGGACCCGGTCGGACGCCGGCCGGCGGATCCCCAAGGAGGGCGCAGGCCCGTCCGGCACCCGGGACGCGACCGATCCGCTGCGGCACGCCCAGGAGCTGGCCCGCCGCGGCGGCTGACGCCTCAGCGCTGCTTGCCCTCCCGGAAGAGGGCGAGCGCCTTGTCGATGCGCCGCTGCCGGGTCTCCGGGTTCTTGGCGCCGGTGACGTTGTCGGCGTGGTAGCGCTGCAGGCTGTTGGACAGCCCGGCGAAGAACGCGCCCGCCGCGGGGTCCGCGGCCAGGGCCGCGGCGAGGTCGTCGGGCACGTCGACCTCGCGCGGGGTGTCGGCGACGGTGAGCGTGACGCGGACCGGGTCGCCGGCGGCCAGCCCCGTCGCCTTCCGCACGGCGGCGCTGACGCTGATCATCGACTTCCCGCCCATCACGCCGGGGGTGCTGCGGTAGCCGTAGCCGTTCAGGTCGACGTGCACCGGCGGCCGCTTGCCGGCGCCCAGCTGCTCGAGAACCTCCGGCGGCACGACGATGCCGGCGTTGTTGCCGACGGCCGCGACCGTCGTCTCGAAGGTGGCGCTGCGCGGCTCGGTCGTCGTCATCGGGGGGCTCTCCTCGGGTGGGCGGTCGCGGGCATCGTGCACCGGGCACCCGCCCGGCACCAGGAAGACCGGGCCGCGCCGCGGAACTCATCGCGGGGCGGTGGCGCTACTCCCCCGCCGTCCCCGACTGCTGCGCCCAGAACGCCCGCCAGGTGGCCCAGTCCTCCGGCAGGCTGGCCGCGGTGACGTAGGGATTGCCCGGGAAGGAGAACCGGCCGGGCACCTCCAGCGGGTTCTGCCGCACGTCGGCGGCGTACAGCGGCTTGGGCTTGCGGCTGCGGAAGTACCAGTGCCCGTCGTCCTCGCGCACGTAGCGGTCGTGGTAGACGACCGGCATCACGATCCACTCCCGGCCGACCTCGTGCTCGGGCCGGCAGTAGACCAGCCCCTCGGCGGTATCCGGCCCGGTGCGGGTGATCACGTGGTTGCCGACCAGGTGGAAGGTGATGCCGTAGGGCCGCAGCACCGGGTCGAACCACTCGGCCAGCGCCGCCCGGCCCACGCGGCCGTCGCCCACCCGCACGTCGCCGGCGAACAGCGCCACGAGCGCCGGCACGTCGCGGCTGTCCAGCGCGAGGGCGTAGCGCGCGGCCAGCTGGCGGATCTCCTCGACGGCCTCCAGCCGGTCCAGTCGGGCGGCGAGGTCGGGGTCCGGCGTCGTCACCGGCCGAACCTACCGAGCGACCGGCCGGGACGCCGCCGAGGCCGCCCGACGCCGGGGCCTACCGGCCGGTAACGAATGTGGGATCGTCGGGGGCACACGTCGAGACGGCGCCCGCACAGGGGCGGGGCCGTCAGGAGAGAGGTCCCATGCGGTTGCAGCTGTCCCCGGAGCTGGAGGCCTTCCGGGAGGAGATGCGCACCTACTTCACCACCCAGGTGCCCCAGGACGTCCGGGACGCCGTCGCGGCCCACCGCCACCTGTCCAAGGAGCAGTACGTGGCGGCGATGCAGGCGCTCAACGCCGGTGGCCTGGCCGTGCCGCACTGGCCCGTCGAGTGGGGCGGCAAGGACTGGACGCCGCTGCAGCGCCACATCTGGCGCGAGGAGATGGCGCTGGCCAGCGTGCCGGAGCCGCTCCCCTTCAACGCCGGCATGATCGGCCCGGTCATCGCGGCCTTCGGCAGCCAGGAGCAGAAGGAGCGCTTCCTGCCGAAGACGGCGAACCTCGACATCTGGTGGTGCCAGGGCTTCTCCGAGCCCGACGCCGGCTCCGACCTCGCCTCCCTGCGCACCACCGCCGTCCGGGACGGCGACGAGTACGTGGTCAACGGCCAGAAGACCTGGACCACGCTCGGCCAGCACGCCGACTGGATCTTCTGCCTGGTCCGCACCGACCCCACGGCGGAGAAGAAGCAGCGCGGCATCTCGCTGCTGGTCTTCCCGATGGACACCCCCGGGGTCACCCTGCGCCCGATCGAGCTGCTCGACGGCACCTTCGAGGTCAACGAGGTCTTCTTCGAGGACGTCCGGGTGCCCGCCGAGAACCTCATCGGCGAGGAGAACCGCGGCTGGGACTACGCCAAGTTCCTGCTCGGCAACGAGCGGGTCGGCATCGCGCGCATCGGCGCGACCAAGGCGGTGCTGGCCCAGGCCAAGGAGCACCTGCGCGAGATCACCGTCGACGGCCGCCCGCTGGCCGAGGACCCGTTCATGGCCGCGCGCATCGCGGAGCTGGAGAACGACCTGGTGGCGCTGGAGCTCACGGCGCTGCGGGTGGTCGCCAACTCCGCCGACGGCAAGCCGCACCCGGCGTCCTCGGTGCTCAAGCTGCGCGGCTCGGTGCTGCAGCAGCAGGCCACCGAGCTGCTGGTCGACATCGCCGGCCCGCTGTCGCTGGCCTCCTACGCCGACGAGGGCGACACCGACGTCCCGGAGTGGGCGCGGGTCTCGGCACCGCACTACCTGAACTACCGGAAGGTCTCCATCTACGGAGGCTCCAACGAGGTGCAGCGCACCATCATCGCCGGCACGATCCTGGGGCTGTGACACGTGGACTTCGCATTCGACAGTGAGCAGAACGACCTCCGCGACGCCGTCCGCGGCCTGCTGGAGCGCGCCTACGGCGACAGCGAGGCGCGCCGGAAGGTGACCGCCACCGACCCGGGCTTCGACGAGAAGACCTGGGCCCGGCTGGCCGAGATGGGCGTCCTCGGGCTGCCCTTCGCCGAGGAGGACGGCGGCATGGGCGCCGGCCCCATCGAGGTGGGGATCGTCGCCGAGGAGGTGGGCCGCGTGCTCGCCCCCGAGCCGTTCGTCGAGGCGGTCGTGCTCGCCGGCGGCCTGGTGGCCGCGGTCGGCACCGCCGAGCAGCGGGCGGCCGTGCTCGGCCCGCTGTCCGAGGGCACCAGCGTGCCGGCCTTCGCGCACGCCGAGCCGCGCACGCGGTGGAGCGCCGCGGCCTCGGCCGTCACCGCCACGCAGGACGGCGACGGCTGGCGGTTGTCCGGCGTCAAGGAGCCGGTGCCCAACGGCGCCCGGGCCGACGTCCTGGTCGTCAGCGCGGTCACCGGCGGCGGCACCGCGCTGTTCCTGGTCCAGGGCGACGCGGCGGGGCTCACCCGCACCGGCTACCGCACGCACGACGGCGGCCGCGCGGCGCGGGTCGCCTTCGACGGCACCCCGGCCGAGCTGCTCGGCGAGGGCACCGGCGACCGCACCGCCGACGTCGAGCGGGCGCAGTCCCTGGCCCGGATCGCCTACAGCAACGAGGCGGTCGGGGCGATGTCGACGGCGCTGACCACCACCGCGGAGTACCTGCGGACCCGCAAGCAGTTCGGGGTGACCCTCAACCGGTTCCAGGCGCTGACCTTCCGCGCGGCGGACATGTACATGTCCCTGGAGCTGGCCCGCAGCACCGCGCTGTGGGCGAGCATGGTGGCCGACGCCGGGGGCGACGTCGTCTCCGCCGCCGACCGCGCCCGGCTGCAGACCAGCCGGGCCGGCCGGCACATCGGCCAGGAGGCGATCCAGCTGCACGGCGGCATCGGCGTCACCGCCGAGTACAAGGTGGGTCACTACACCAGCCGGCTCACCGCGATCGACCACCTGCTCGGCGACGGCGACTGGGCGCTGGGCCGCCTGGCCGCCACCGTCGGTGACCACCCCACGGTCGACCCGCTGGGCGCGCCCTACGCCTGACGCGGCCGGACACGGGCGGGTGAGGTCACCGTTCGTGCACGTGTCGTGGTGCGCGGCGGTCGCGGACCACGGCACGTGCACGAACCGTGCGTTCAGTTGTCGAGCAGCGCCCGGCGCAGCTCGTCGGCGTCGGCGCGCACCTGCTCCAGCACCGGCGGGACGGCGTCCTCCCGGACCTGCCCGCAGGTCAGCTGGGCGACGTCCACCGGGCTGTAGCCGGGGGCGGTCAGCCGCGCGGCCACCTCGAAGGCGATCCGCAGCAGCGAGCCGTCCACCGACGAGGCGTCGTCCACGCAGGTCAGCGGGTGCACCATCGTGTGCGGGAAGCCCCACTGCTCCAGCGCGACGGCGGTCAGCCGGAGCGAGGAGATGCCGTAGCGGCGCACCTCGGCGGCGCGGCGGCCGGTGAACGTGGGCTGCTCCGCCGACAGCTCGCGGTAGCCGTCGGCGTCGTTGTGGTGCAGCAGCGCCACGCCGACCTGCGCCAGCAGCCCCAGGCAGAGCGCGTCCTGCGGGCGCTCGCCGAAGCGCGGCGCCATGAGCGAGGCGGCGAGGGCGACGCTGGTGGAGCTGAGCCAGAAGTCCTCGGGGAGGCGGGACTCGTCGTCGAGGTCGGTCAGGGCGACCGTGGCCATGGTGCGCACGGTGGTGAACCCGACGACGGTGACGGCGAACTGCAGGGTGCTGACCCGGCCGCGCATGCCGAAGTAGGCGGAGTTGGCCAGCTTCATGACCCGGCTGGCCAGCGCCACGTCCGCGCCGAGGATGTCGGCCAGCGCGCGGGCGCTGGTGTCGTCGGAGTTGGCGACCGACACGATCTGCGCGGCCACCGGGCGCTGGGCCGCCATGGTGTCGATGCTGGCCAGCACCTGCTCCACGTCGAAGGAGGGCGCGGCGGCGAGCTGGGGGGTCACGGGAGCTCCGGGGTCGGCGATCGGGGCGGGGGCGGTCAGGACGGTCATGCGCGGACCTCCGCGCGCCGGGCGTACCAGGCGGCGACGTGGCCACCGCTCATGGGCTCGGCGAGCATGAAGCCCTGCAGGTGGGTGGCACCGAGCCGGCCGAGCTCGGCGGCCTGCTCCGGGGTCTCCACGCCCTCGGCGACGGTGGACAGGCCCAGGCTGCCGGCGAGCGCGATGACCGCCGAGGCGATCTCGCCGTGGCCCTCGGCCAGCTCGGCGACGAAGGAGCGGTCGACCTTGAGGCAGTCCACCGGCAGGTGCCGCAGGTAGGCCAGCGACGAGTAGCCGGTGCCGAAGTCGTCGATGGCCAGCTGCACGCCCAGCGCCCGGAGGTCGTCGAGCACCTCGCGGGCGGAGGTGGGGTCCTTCATCAGCGCCGACTCGGTGATCTCGATCGACAGCCGGGACGACGTGAGCCCGTGCCGGTCGAGCGCGGAGACCACCTGCTGGCACAGGTTCTCGTCGAGCTGGAGCGCGGAGACGTTGACGTTGGCCCGGCGCGGGGCGGCGTCGCCCAGCAGCCGGTCCCACTCGGCGACCTGGCGGCAGGTCTCGTCGAGGACGAACAGCCCGAGCGGGCCGATCAGCCCGCTCTCCTCGGCCAGCGCCACGAAGGTGGCCGGGCTGATCGGGCCGCGCTCGGCGTGGGTCCAGCGGGCCAGGGCCTCCACCGAGCCGGCCGTGCCGTCGTCGGCGCGGAGGATCGGCTGGTAGTACATGCTCAGCTCGCGCCGCTCGATGGCGTCCCGGAGGTCGGCGACCAGGCGCAGCTTGTCGCGGGCCTCGGCGCGGGCGTGGTGGTCGAGGACGGTGATCCGCCCCTTGCCCCCGCTCTTGGCCTGGTACATCGCGATGTCGCAGTCGCGGATCAGGTCGTCGGGGCCGGTGTGCTCGTCGGTCTGCACGGTCACGCCGATGCTGGCGTGCGGGCGCACGTCGACCCCGCCGAGGCGCACCGGCGCGGCCAGCGCGGTGCCGATCCGCCGGGCCAGCCCGACGGCGCGGTCCTCGTCGATGTCCTCGCACACGACGACGAACTCGTCGCCGCCGAAGCGGGCCACGAGGTCCACCGGGCGCACGGTCGCGCGCAGCCGGCGGGACACCTCGAGCAGCAGGTCGTCGCCGGCCGCGTGCCCGAGCGAGTCGTTGACCACCTTGAAGTTGTCGAGGTCGAGGAAGAGGCAGGCCAGTCCCCCGCCGCCGGCGGTGAACCGGACGGCGACGTGCTGGTCGAGCAGGGTCCGGTTGGGCAGGCCGGTCAGCGGATCGTGGTTGGCCTGGTGGGCCAGCCGGGCCTCGAAGGCCAGCCGTTCGGTGATGTCCTCGATGGTGCCGACGAAGCCCGCGCCGACCCCGGGCGTGAACAGGTGGGCGAACCGGATGACGGTGACCCGCTCGGTGCCGTCGTCGCGGACCAGCCGGGTCCGCGCCTCGGCGTCGCCGCCGGCCAGCACGAGGGCGACCGCCTCGATGACCCGGTCGAGGTCGTCGGGGTGCACGCTGGCCATCCAGCCGGTGCCCAGCAGCTGCTCGGCCTGCAGGCCGACCAGGGAGCAGAAGGCGTCGTTGACGTGGGCCAGCCGCATGCCCTGCTCGGACAGCAGCGTCGGGATCGGCGAGCGCTCGGTCAGCGTGGCGAAGCGCCGCTCGTGGGCGTCGGCGGTCGCGCGCAGCGCGCGCTCCTGCTCGTTGGCCACGGACACGATGCGCAGGTTCCACATCCGGCCCGACGGCGTCGGGGTGGAGACGACGAGCGCGTCGACGACCGCGCCGCTCGCCGTCCGGATGGGGAGGTTCATGCGGGCCGCGCGCTCCCGGCGCAGCAGCAGCTTGAGCTCGCCGCCGCGCAGCGTCGGCACCAGCGAGCCGACCGGGAGGTGGTGCAGGTCCTCCAGGGCGTACCCGAGCAGGTGGACCGCGCCCTCGTTGCCCCAGGTGATGCGGGGCGTGCCGCCGACCATCTCGGCGACCAGCAGGACCAGGCTGTCGCTCACCGCGGCGCCGTAGAAGATCGAGGAGACGATCTCGGGCGCCACCCGCAACTCGGCTGACGCCGTCGGGCTGGCTGTCACGGTCCCTCCTCCGGCCGGCGACGCGCGCCGGCCTCGTACAGCGGGTCGCCTCCGTGCGCCCCACAGGGGGTTACGGCCGTCCCGGCCCCGCGCTGGACCCGGGGACGCGCGTTCTCACCCGGGCGGGTGGGTCGGCCGTCCGGGCGGGCGACGCGCCGTCGCGAGGGAGGCGACCCGCGCACGGCCCGGCGGACACGGGCTGTCACGATGCACCCGCACCACCCAGGCCCCCGCCGGCGACGACGCCGGCCCGACCTGCAGGATCGGAGCGCGCGTGCTCATCGGAGTGCCCCGGGAGTCCCGTCCCGGCGAGACGCGGGTGCCAGCCACCCCGTCGACGGTGTCCCAGCTGCTCGCCCTCGGCCACGAGGTGGTGGTGGAGACCGGGGCGGGCGCGGCGGCCAGCTTCCCCGACGAGGAGTACGCGGCGGCCGGCGCGCGGGTCGGCACGGCCGACGACGCGTGGGGCGCCGAGGTCGTCCTGCACGTCGCGAAGCCGACGACCGGGGAGATCGCCCGGCTGCGGGACGGCGCGATCCTGGTGAGCCTGCTCGCGCCGGCGTTCGACCCCGACCTCGTCGCGGCGCTGGCGGCGCGGCCGGTGACCGCGCTGGCGATGGACGCCGTCCCCCGGATCTCGCGGGCCCAGTCGCTGGACGTGCTGTCCTCGATGGCCAACATCGCCGGCTACCGGGCGGTCGTGGAGGCCGCCCACGCGTTCGGCCGGTTCTTCACCGGTCAGGTGACCGCGGCGGGCAAGGTACCCCCGGCCAAGGTCCTCATCGCGGGCGCCGGCGTCGCGGGGCTGGCGGCGATCGGCACCGCCTCGAGCCTGGGCGCGATCGTCCGCGCCACCGACGTCCGCCCGGAGGTCGCCGACCAGATCCGGTCGCTGGGCGGGGAGTACGTCGGCGTCCCGGCCGACGAGCAGCAGGCCGGCGGCGGCACCGGCTACGCCTCGGTGACCTCGGCCGACTACGACGCCCGCGCCGCGGTCATGTACGCCGAGCAGACCCGGGACGTCGACATCGTCATCACCACGGCGCTCATCCCGGGCCGCCCGGCGCCCCGGCTGATCACCGAGGACATGGTCGCCGCCATGAAGCCGGGCTCGGTGATCGTGGACATGGCCGCCGCCCAGGGCGGCAACGTCGCCGGCACGGTGGCCGACGAGGTCGTGGTCACGCCCAACGGCGTCACGATCATCGGCTACACCGACCTGCCCGGCCGGCTGCCCGCCCAGGCCTCCCAGCTCTACGGCACCAACCTGGTCAACCTGCTCAAGCTGCTCACCCCCGGCACGGACGGGCGGATCGTCCTGGACCTCGACGACGTGGTCGTCCGGGCGATGACCGTGGTGAAGGACGGCGAGACGCTGTGGCCCCCGCCGCCGGTGGCCGTCTCCGCCGCCCCGGCGCCGGCCCCGGCCGCTCCCCCGCCGGCGCCGCTGCCGACACCGGCCGCGACGGCGATGTCCCCGGCCCGCCGGTCGGCGCTGGTCGTGGCCGCGGCCGCGGTGCTGTTCGCGCTGACCGCGTTCGCGCCCGGCCAGCTGGTGGGCAACCTGACCGTCTTCGCGCTCGCCGTGGTGGTCGGGTTCTACGTGATCGGCCACGTGCACCACGCCCTGCACACGCCGCTGATGTCGGTGACCAACGCGATCTCGGGGATCATCGTGGTGGGCGCGCTGCTGCAGCTGGGCCACGGGAGCACGGTGGTCACCGTGCTGGCGTTCATCGCCGTCCTGCTGGCCAGCATCAACGTCTTCGGCGGCTTCGCCGTGACCCGGCGCATGCTCGGCATGTTCACCCGCGGCCCGGCCCGCACGACCGCGGAGCGCTGAGCCATGACCGCCACCACCGCGGCCGCGGCCGCCTACCTCGTCGCCGGCCTGCTGTTCGTCCTGAGCCTGGCCGGGCTGTCCCGGCACGAGACGGCCAAGGCCGGCAACGGCTACGGCATCGCCGGCATGGCGCTGGCCCTGGCCGCCACCATCGGGCTGGCCGCCCGCGATCTCGACGCCGTCGCCGTCGCGCTGATCGCCGTCGCCATGGTCGCCGGTGCCGTGATCGGCATCTGGCGGGCGATGCGGGTCGAGATGACCGGCATGCCCGAGCTGATCGCCCTGCTGCACAGCTTCGTCGGGCTGGCCGCCGTCCTCGTCGGCTGGAACGGCTACCTCTCGGTCGAGGGAGCCCCGGCCGGGGAGGCCGAGGAGCTGGGGCTGCCGGTCGGCATCCACTCCGCCGAGGTCGCCATCGGCGTCTTCATCGGCGCGGTGACCTTCACCGGCTCGGTCGTGGCCTTCCTCAAGCTGTCGGCGCGGATCAAGAGCAACCCGCTGGTGCTGCCGGGCAAGAACGCGCTGAACCTCGGCGCGCTGGTGGCCTTCGTCGTCCTCACCGTGGTCTTCGTCGTCGAGCCCAGCCTCCCGGTGCTGGCCGCGCTCACCGTGCTGGCGCTGGCGCTGGGCTGGCACCTGGTGGCCTCGATCGGCGGCGGCGACATGCCGGTGGTCGTCTCGATGCTGAACAGCTACTCGGGCTGGGCGGCCGCCGCCTCCGGGTTCCTGCTCGACAACGACCTGCTGATCATCACCGGCGCGCTGGTCGGCTCCTCCGGTGCCTACCTCTCCTACATCATGTGCAAGGCGATGAACCGCTCGTTCCTGTCGGTGATCGCCGGCGGCTTCGGCAACGAGGGCGCCAGCGCCGCCTCCGGCGACCAGGACGGCGAGCACACCGAGATCACCGCCGAGGAGACCGCCGAGCTGCTGCGGCAGGCGCGGTCGGTGGTCATCACCCCCGGCTACGGCATGGCGGTCGCGCACGCCCAGGGTCCGGTCGCCGAGCTGACCCGCAAGCTCACCGAGGCGGGGGTGGACGTCCGCTTCGGCATCCACCCCGTCGCCGGCCGGCTGCCCGGCCACATGAACGTGCTGCTGGCCGAGGCCAAGGTGCCCTACGACATCGTGCTGGAGATGGACGAGGTCAACGACGACCTCGCCGCCACCTCCGTCGTGCTGGTCATCGGCGCCAACGACACGGTGAACCCGGCCGCCACGGACGACCCGGGCAGCCCGATCGCCGGCATGCCGGTGCTGCGGGTGTGGGAGGCCGAGCACGTCGTCGTCTTCAAGCGGTCGATGAACACCGGCTACGCCGGGGTGCAGAACCCGCTGTTCTTCCGGGAGAACACCCGGATGCTCTTCGGCGACGCGCGCGAGCGGGTGGAGGACATCCTCAAGGCGCTCTGAGCCCCCGCTTGCGCGACGCCGTCCGGGCGCGGACGGTGGCCGCCGTGGACCCCTTCCGCCTCGGCATGCCCCGCATCCCCGGCCTCTCCGACCTGCTCGCCGCGCTGCAGGCCCAGACCGAGGCCCTGGCGTCGCTGCCGCGCACGCTGACCGACCTCAACGCGGCGGTCCGCGAGCTGATCGCGGCCACGCGCGTGGCCACGGAGACGATCACCTCGGCGCAGCGCACCGCCGAGCGGCTCGAGTCGCTGGTCGACGAGCTGGAGGAGCCGGTGCGGGCGCTGCGGCCGGGGCTGGTGCGGGTCGGGAAGGTGCTCGACGACCCCGCGGTCGACGACATCCCCGACACCCTGCGGCGCATCCACGACGACCTCATGCCGCTGATCTCCGGACTGCACCAGGCGACCTCGCGGGTCGGCGCGGTGACCGGCATCCTGCGCCGCCGCGGCCGGCCGGCGGACGAGGACGGCGAGCTCTAGTCCCCGTCGCGGCGGAGCACGAAGAAGAACGGCTCGGGCAGCCCGCGCAGGTCCATGACGCCGAGCAGGGTGTCGGCGTCCACCCGGCGGAGGACGTCGACGATCGGCAGCGCGTCGTAGAGCAGCGCGGCGGTGACCACCCCGCGGTGCTGGACCGGGCGGATGCGGCCGCCGGGGCGGCGGGCCCGCAGGAGGGGGCGGACCAGCGGGAACCCGGCGCGGGCGACCGCGCTGCGGGCCAGGCCGGGCCACCGGCGCAGCAGCGCCAGCGGCGCGGGCGCCGGGTCGACCGGCACCGGGCGGCCGTCGCGGCCGGCGAACAGCAGGGGGTGCACGGTCTCGGCGTCGACCACCTCCTTGCCCCACCAGCCGTGCGCGGCGAGCAGGCCGGTGAGCCGGCTGCCGGTGGGCAGCTCGGCGCCGCGCCAGCGGCCGGTCGCCTCGGCAGGAGCCAGCGGTGCCAGGTCGTCGAACAGCGCCCAGGCGGCCTCGGGCGTCGTCCCCCCGGTCAGGGCGGCGAGCCGGGCGGCCGGCCCGGTCACCGCAGCCCCGCCGGCAGACGGGTGGTCGCGTCGGTGCGGGCGGCGGCGAGCTGCGGGCCGGTGAGGTACAGGACGTCGCGCAGGTCGGCGCCGCGCAGGTCGGCGTCCCGGAGGTCGGCGCCGAGCAGGTCGGCCGCGCGGAGGTCGGCGCCGCGGAGGTCGGCGGCGATCAGGTAGGCGCCGCGCAGGCTCGCTCCCCGCAGGTCGGCGCGCCGGAGGTCGGCGCCCATCAGGTCGGCGTCCCGGCGGTCGCGGGCGCGCCGCGGCAGGCCGGAGCGGACCAGCTCGCTGACCGAGCCGAGCAGCGCGCCGGCCCTCCGCCCGCAGCACCCGGGTGTCGACGGCGGCGAGCTCGTCCGGGGCGGCCGCGGTGAGCGCGCGGGTGCGGTCGGCCAGCGCGGTGAGCTCGCGGTGCAGGGGGGCCGCGGCCGGCCGGGTGAGCGCGTCGGTGAGGTACCAGAGCAGCTCGGACAGCTGGCGCATGACGCCGAAGGCGGCGAACATGGCCGCCGCGGTCTCCGGCCCGTCCCGCCAGTCGGCGGTGCCCCCGAAGGTGACCTGGGTGACCTGCTGGCCGGCGCCGAAGCAGTCGAACACGGTGCAGCCCCGGAAGCCGCGCGCCGGGAGCTCGGCGTGGATGGCGCAGCGGAAGTCGGTCTGCAGGTTGGGGCAGGCCCGGCCGGCCGGCTTGTCGATGGCGAAGTCGGCCGAGGCGGCGAACGCCGGCGCGACGCAGCAGAGGCCGACGCAGCGCGCGCAGTCGGCCCGCAGGAGGCCCCGGCCGTCCGCCCCCGCTGTCGGGATGGGAGTCGGGGTCACGGGGCCTCCAGCGGTCGCGGGGTCAGGCGGTCGGGCGCTCGAAGGTCACCAGCACGCCCTCGACGCCGCCGGGCCCGATGCGGCCCTTCACCTCGACGGCGGTCAGGGCCTTGAGCTGCCAGCCCTGGCGGGCCTGCTCGTTGAGCACCTTCTCCAGCTTGTCACCGGACATCTTCCCGCCGATGAGCCCCTCGCGGAGCTCGACCACCTTGTACTCGTAGCGCGCGGCCATGTGCGGCCCCTCCCGGTCCGGGGAGCGCGGCCCGCTCCCGTGGGGGCACCCTCCCACCGGGCGGCGTCCCTCCGGCAGGTCAGGGAGCCGGTGACTGCGGGGTGCTCCCCCGGCCGCCGTCACCGCTGCCCGGGCCACGGACGAACTCCGACACCGACTCCTCGAGCCGCGCCCACGTCGAGCTCCACTCGACCAGCGGGTCGAGGATCTTCTCGAAGACGGCGAGCTGCTCGTCGAAGGCCTGCAGCTGGGCCACCAGCCCCTGGATCTGCTGGCGCTGGCCGCGGACGGCCTGGTCGATGGCACGCAGCTGGGCGGCCGACATCGCGCCGGGCGGCGAGGGCAGCCGGGGCAGGGACAGCCCGGTCGGCACGGCGCCCGCGGCCAGGCCGCGCGCCCGGTCGGTGAAGCCGCGCAGCTGGGCCACGAACTCCTCGATCGACCGGCTCACCAGGCCGCCGGCCGGCTCCCGCGGGGTCTCCGGCTGCTCGCTCATCGCGCTGCCTCCAGCTCGTCGTCGCAGGTCCTCGCGCCAGTCTGCCGCGCCGGGCGCCGGCCGGCCGGGCGGCACCGGGCACCTCCCCTGCCGCATGCTCGTGCTCTGCCCACCGGGGTGGGCAGAGCACGAGCGTGTGCGGGCATGCCGGTGCCGCCGTCCGCGCGGGGCGCGGCGGCGGGCAGCCGGTGCTCGGGTCAGGTGGGCGCGGTCAGGCGGCGGTGGCGCGCAGGGGTGCGGGGGTGGTGATCTCGGTGCCGTCGGGGCGCCAGGTGCGCCATCGGCCGTCGGGTTGCCGTTGGACGCGGAAGCCGGAGTGGACCTTGGTGTGGTGCCGCTCGCACAGCAGCGCGGAGTTCTCCAAGGAGGTCGCGCCGTCGTCGATCCAGTGCACCAGGTGGTGGACGTCGCACCAGTGCGTCGGAGCGGTGCAGCCGGCGAACACGCAGGCCCCGTCCCGCGCTTCGACCGCCCGCCGCAGGTGCGGGGGCACGACGCGGGCGGTCCTGCCGACGTCCAGCGGCTGACCGTCGGGACCCATGACCAGGCGGGTGATCTCCCCGTCGCAGGCCAGCCACCGGGCGCGGGCGGCGGAGATGGCGGCACCGAACCCCATCCGCCCCGCACCGCGTGCGGTAGCGGGAGAGGCGAGGTCGGACAGCGGGATGGTGGCCAGCACCTGGGGCTTGCGGGTGCGCAGGACCGGCAGGTTGCCTGCGGCGAGGGTGTTGTCGATGGCCTGGACGAGGGCGTCGGCCTGCCGCTGCGCCCGGGTGCGGGTGTCGTCGGCGGGCCGGTCGGCCTGGGAATGGGCCTCGATGACGGTCTGCAGCTTCTCCCCGCCGACGGCGTCCAGCGTGCCGGAGAAGGAGACGGTGCCGTCGGCGTGCCGGCTGATCGTCAACGACCGCTGCTCGGTCGGATCGGGCTCGGGGCCGTCGGGATCCAGGTTGTCGACGTACTTCTTCACCACCTGCACCAGGCTCTCGACCGGCTGGTCGATGGCCACCTGCGTCAAGACAGCGTCGATCACCGCTAGATCCACGCCCTGGGCTGCCGCGGCCGCGAGCCGGGCCGGCGTGACCGCGTCGGCGGCAATGTGCACCTGCTGCGCACTCACCAACCCGGCCGCGAACGCCTCGGCCAGCGCCGGCAAATGCTCCAAGGCGCGGCCGTTGCGGACCAGCCGCACCGCCTCGGGCCCCGCCATCCGGCAGTGACCCTTCAACCACGAGGTCATCGCCTTCAGGCCGTCGCGCTCGGCCGCCTGAGCCAGCTCTGCTGCCCGCACCTGAGCGGTCAGCTCGGCGTCCCGCCGGTTGCGCTCAGCGACCCCGGCAGCGATGACGTCGAGGACATCGCCTCCCGGTTCGACAGTCGAACACATGGACGAAGTCTAGCGGAGCGAGGGGTGCGCGGCAAGGCGAAAGCGCAGGTCAGAGGCGGACTACGGGCATTCCTCGGACTCGTGCTCTGCCCACCGTGGTGGGCAGGGCACGAGCATCGGCCCCTGCACACGTCCGCCGCCCACCGTGACTCTGCGTGCACGACGCCCGTCGAGCCGAGAGACGCGGGGCCGGGGCCGATGACCAGAAGCGCCATTCCGGCCGGGCGGCCGGCACGGCCACCTTTCAACCCACGAACGCCCGCAGCGTCTCGGCGTTTCGCACGGCATGCCCGTGCCCGTCGTTGTTGAAGTACGCGTAGACGTCGCGCCCCTGCCCGCGCCACTCCCCGATCCGGTCGGCCCACCAGCGCAGGTCCGCGTCGGGATAGGACCCGGCGTACAGGTGCCGCTCGTCCGGTCCGTGCATGCGCAGGTACACGAACGGCGCGGTCGCCCGCAGCACGCACGGCAGCCCGGCGCCGCTCATCACGCAGTACGCCGCGCCGTGCCGCTCGAGCAGCGCGAACACCTCGTCGGTGTGCCAGCTCGGGTGCCGGAACTCGACCGCGACCCGCATCCACTCCGGCAGCAGCCGCAGCAGGTACTCCAGCCGGGCGTCGTCCCGGGCGTGCGCGGGATGCAGCTGCAGGAGCAGGACCGCGCGCTTGTCACCCAGCTCGTGCCAGGCCGCGGTCATCCGCTCCACCCAGGCCTCGGGCGCGTACAGCCGCTTGGCGTGGGTCAGGCCGCGCGGCGCCTTGACCGAGAGCTGGAACCCGGGTGGCAGCCGCGACCGCCAGCCGGCGAAGGTCGCCGTCCGCGGCCAGCGGTAGAAGCTGGCGTTGAGCTCGACGGTGCCGAAGCGGCGGACGTAGTGGGCCAGCCGGTCCCGGGACGGCGTCCCCGGTGGGTAGAGGACGCCGTCCCAGTGGTCGTAGCTCCAGCCGGACGTGCCGACGTGGACGGCGGCCACGGCCCGGGGGTCAGCGGCGCAGCCGCCCGGCCAGCCGGGTGACCGCAGCGAGCAGCTTTCCGTAGGTGCCGGGCGCGATGCGGACCAGCAGGTCGGGGACGACGGCCGACAGCCCGATCAGCAGCCGCGGCTTCCGCTTCTCGATCGCGGAGACGATCAACGCGGCCGCCTCGTCGGCCGGGAAGGTGAGCAGCCGGGCGAACTCCTTCTTGCCCTGCGCGGCCTCCTCCGCCGAGGCCGAGGCGGCCACCCGGGCGGACTCCGCGATCCGGGTCTTGATGCCGCCGGGGTGCACGCTGGTGACGCCGACGCCGTCCTCGGCGAGCTCGTGCCGCAGCGCCTCGGTGAACCCGCGCACGGCGAACTTGCTCGCCGAGTACGCGGCCTGGCCGGCGGGCGCCAGGAGCCCGAAGAGGCTGGAGACGTTGACGACGTGCGATCCGGGGTGCGCCTTCAGGGTCGGCAGCAGCGCCTTGGTCAGCCGCACCACCGCCCGGAAGTTGATCTCCATGACCCAGTCGAACTCCTCGAGGGTCACCTGGTCGAACCGCCCGCCGAGGGCGACCCCGGCGTTGTTGACCAGCAGCGTGATCCCGGGGTGCCCGGTCACCAGCGCGTCGGCGACCCGCTGCGTGTCCTCGGCGTCGGCGAGGTCCACGACGTAGGTGGTCACCGTCAGCTCGGGGTGTGCCGTGCCGATCTCCTTGGCCACCGTGGCCAGGCCCTCGGCGTCCCGGTCCAGCAGCACCAGGTGGCTGCCGCGGGCGGCCAGCGCCGGGGCCAGCTGGGCGCCGATGCCGCTGGCGGCACCGGTCACGAGCGCCGTTCCGCCGGCGAAGCGGTAGTCCTCCATCACGCGGCCTCCGCCAGCGTCGTGGCCGCGCGGCGGCCGAACCGGATGCCCTCGTCCTCGAGGGGACCGCGGCGCATGAGCTGCACGTCGCGGATGTAGTTCTGGTACAGCTTCCACGGCGCCCGCGAGCCCTGCTTGGGCAGCTGCGAGAGGCTGCGCTGCACGTAGCCCGAGGTCAGGCCGAGGAACGGCTCGTCGGCGCCCTCGGCCGGCGGCACCGGGGTGGCGGTGTCGTAGCCGTTGGCCTCCATGTGCGCCAGCAGCCGGCAGACGTACTGGGCGACCAGGTCGGCCTTGAGCGTCCACGACGCGTTCGTGTAGCCGATGGTCAGCGAGAAGTTGGGGACGCCCGAGATCATCATCCCCTTGTAGGAGACGGTCCCGGCGAGGTCGACCTGCGCGCCGTCGACCGACAGGGTCATGCCGCCGATCGGCAGCAGATTCAGGCCGGTCGCGGTGACGATCAGATCGGCCTCGAGCTCCTCCCCGGACTCCAGCCGGATGCCGGTCTCGGTGAAGGTCTCGATCCGCCCGGTGACGATCGACGCGGTGCCCGCCCGCAGTGCCTTGAACAGGTCGCCGTCGGGCACCAGGCACAGCCGCTGGTCCCAGGGGTCGTAGGGCGGGGCGAAGTGCGTGTCGACGTCGACGCCCTCGGGCAGCTGCTTCTGCGTCAGCCGCCGCAGGATCGCCTTCATCGCAGCCGGCCGCCGGCGGCTGAACTGGTAGGACAGCATCGACAGCAGCACGCTCTTCCACCGGATGACCGGGTCGACGACCCGGTCGGGCAGCCGCCCGCGCAGCGCCTCGGCCAGCTTGTCGCGGCCGGGCAGCGACAGGATGTAGCTCGGCGTCCGCTGCAGCATCGTGACGTGGGCGGCGTCCCCGGCCATGCTGGGCACGAGGGTGACCGCGGTGGCCCCGCTGCCGATGACCACCACCCGCTTGCCGGTGTAGTCGAGGTCCTCGGGCCAGTGCTGCGGGTGCACGATCTGCCCCCGGAAGCGGTCGGCGCCGGGGAACTCCGGGCTGAAGCCCTGGTCGTAGCGGTAGTAGCCGGAGCAGACCGACAGCCAGCCGCAGGTGATCGTCACCCGCTGCCCGGTGTCGGTGCGCTCGGCGGTCACCGTCCAGCGGGCGTCCGCGCTGGACCACTCCGCCGACAGCACCTTGTGCCCGAACCGGATGTGCCGGTCGACGCCGAACTCGCGCGCGGTCTCCTGCACGTACCGGCGGATCGAGGCGCCGTCGGCGATCGCCTGCGGATCGGTCCACGGCCGGAACCGGTAGCCGAGGGTGAACATGTCCGAGTCCGAGCGGATGCCCGGATAGCGGAAGAGGTCCCACGTGCCGCCAATGGCGTCGCGGGCCTCGAGGACCACGTACGTGGTGCCGGGGCGCTCGCGCTCCAGGTGGCAGGCGGCGCCGATGCCGGACAGCCCGGCGCCGACGACGACGACGTCGACGTGCTGCGTCGGCGCCGGGTCCTGCGCGCGGTCGACCGCGGTGGCGTGCGAGGTCGTCATGGACTTCCCGTTCGTCGTCGAGGTGCTGCTCGTCCGGTCGGTGGTGCGGCCACCGTGCCGCGGGCGGCGGCGGCCCCCCGATCGTGCCTGCCGCCGACGCCCTTGTCGACACGGTGTCGAGAGGCTCAACGACGCGTCGGCCCGGAGGTTGCGCGGCGACTACGGGCTGTCGGTCCCGTAGATGGTCCGCAGCCAGACGGTCAGCAGCACGTCGAGCAGGTCGTCCTCGGCCAGCGCCGGCGTCCGGCCGGCGTAGGTGACCTGGATGACCCGCTCGTTCATCCAGTTCAGCGCGACGGCGAGGTCGCGGGCCGGCGGCCCGTCCGGCGCCGCGCCGCGGGCCCGCTCGGCCTCGATGGCCGCGGCGGTCTCCTCGACGAAGCCCTCCATCACCTGCGACCACAGCGCCTGCACCTCGGCGCTCCCGGCCAGCAGCTCGGTGGCCGCGGCGGTCAGGGCCCGGTGCTCCCGGAAGGTGTCGCGGACGGCGACCAGCGCCAGCCGCCAGCTCTCCCGCACGTCGCCGGAGGCGCCGGCCAGCGCCTGGGCGCGCAGCGCCCGCGCCTCGGCGACCACGCGGTCGAGCAGCGCGAGGACGACGGCGTCCTTGGACGGGAAGTAGAAGTAGAAGGTGGGCCGGGAGATGCCGGCGCCGCGGGCGAGGTCGTCGACGGAGATCTCGGCCAGCCGCCGCTCCTCGAGCAGCCGCTCGGCGGTGGCCAGCAGGGCCCGCTCCCGGTCGTCGCCGGAGGGCCGGCGGGTGCGGCGCCCGCGCGAGGGCCCGGCGGCGTCGTCGAGCGGTGCGGCCACGCCGCCGACCCTAACCAGCGTCGAGGATCTCGACACGGTGTCGAGCCGGGGCCCACCCCTTCAGGGCAGCCGCCACACCGTCGTCCGCCGGATGCCCGGGCCCTCGGTCTCGGCGATGTCGGAGACGGCGACCGCGGTCAGGCGCTCGTGCGGCAGGTAGGGGCGCCCGGGGTCGCCGATGTAGACCTCCGCCCCCCGGTCGCGCAGCCGCTCGAGGAACGGCAGCACCCGCTCGGTCATCGCGCGGTCGTAGCAGACGTCGCCGGCCAGGACGACGTCCACGCCGGGCAGGTCGTGGCCCAGCACGTCGCCGAGCACGCTGACGTCGCGGATGCCGTTGAGGACGGCGTTCACGCCGATCGCCGTCCGGCTGAACGGGTCGACGTCGCTGGCCAGCAGGCCGGTCGCCCCGGCCAGTGCCGCGGCGAGCACGACCAGGCCGCTGCCCGCCCCGAGGTCGAGGACCGTCCGGCCGGCCACGACCTCCGGGGTGTCGAGGACGAAGCGGGCCAGGGCCTGCCCGCCGGGCCAGGCCGCCGCCCAGAACGGCGGGGCGTCACCGGCTCCCCCGGCGTCGACCTCCATGGCCTCCCACAGGGCGACGACGTCGTCGGCGACGTGCAGCCGGACCTCCGGCACCGACGAGGGCCGGCGCACCTGGGTGTGGGCGCGGACGAAGGCGGCGGGCACGGGGACGAGCGTCACCCGGGGATCCCACCACCTGGCCCCGCGCCGCCGCGGCGGCGGCCCCGCTGCAGGGTCCCGCGCCGAGCCTGCGAGGCGTGGGGGGCAGCGGCGGCCCCGCTGCAGGGTCCCGCGCCGAGCCTGCGAGGCGTGGGGGGCAGTGGGGTCCTTCTAGTACCAGCCGGTCGACTGGCTGTGCGCCCACGCGCCGCACGGCGAGCCGTAGCGGTTCTCGATGTAGATCAGCCCGGCGTCGATCTGGCGGTAGCCGTCGCTGGTCTTGGCGATCCCGGTGCCGGCCCAGGTCGAGTCGAGGAACTGCGGGATGCCGTAGGCGGTGCTGGTCGGGTTCTGCGCGTTGGGGTTCCAGCCGCTCTCCCGGCCCCAGAGGCGCTCGAGGCAGTCGAACTCCCCGCCGCTGCCGACCTGCGCCATGGCGTAGTCCTTGAACGAGCCCTGCCCACCACCCGAGGAGGAGGGGGCCGGGGCGGCGGCCGGCTGGGTGGCGGCCTGCTCGGCGGCGGCCTCGGCAGCGGCGGCGGCCTCCGCCGCCGCCTGCGCCTCGGCAGCGGCCTGCGCGGCGGCCGCGGCCTCGGCGGCCTGGCGGTCGAGCTCGGCCTGGTCGGCGGCGGCCTGCGCCTGGGCGGCCTGCGCCTCGGCGGCGTCGCGCTCGCTGCGCGAGGCGGCGAGGTCCTCCAGGCCGGTGAGGTCGGGGGTGGCGGCCGCGGCCTGCTCGGCGGTGATGCCGAGCTGCTCGGCGACGCTGACCGACACCGACGCGGTCCGGGTCTCGGCGTCTGCGGCCGGCGGGCTGGTGGTCAGCACGTTGACCAGGACGGCGCCGGCGGCCGCGGCGGCCAGGTAGAGCGCGGGGCGGCGCGGGCCGAGCGGGGTGGTGGCGCGGCGGGCGCGGCGGCGGCCCCGGGCGGGGGCGGCGGGAACGGCCGGCGCCTCGAGGGTGTCGGCGGCCGGGGACTGCGGGGTGCTCGTGGGCATGGGGGTGCGGTGCTCCGAGGGAGAGTGCGCGCGCGGAGGCGACCCCGGTCCCGGGGCGGCGACCCCGGCGCTGCGGTGGTCTTCGGGGGGCCGGCGGCTCTGGGGCCGGCCGGCGTCAGCGGGTCAGGACGTCGACGTCGGCGGCGCGGTGCGCGGCCGGGAGGCCCTGGAACCCGAGGGAGCCCGGAGGCGGGGCATGCGGAGACTCTCCGTTCCTTCTGCGGCCGCCTACCGAGTTAGCTGACGGGTTCGGGCGGGAAGGAAGCGCCCTACCCGGCTGACGGACGGCGGGCGTCCGGCAGACGGGATTCACCCCGGTGCTGCGGTGGGTCCCCGGCTCGCGTCCACGGGTGCGGACACGACTCGGCGGCGCCCGGCCGGGCTCCCCGGATGGGGACTGCGGACCGACCGGACGCCTCGACCGTAGGCGGCGTTACCGTCCCGTGACAATGCCGCGAGCGGGATTCCCGCCGTGAGGAAGCTCGCGCAACCCCTGTGACGGGTGGGGCGGGGAGCGTCCGGAGTGGCGCCGGCCTCAGCTCGCCGACACCGGACGCCTGGCGTCGGTCAGCTGCACGAGGTCCTCGGGCAGGCTGCCGGCCACCACCTGCAGCGCGTCGCCGATCTGGCCGGTCAGCCGGCGCAGCGACCGCCGGGCCTCGTCCCGCTGCGCCTCCAGCGCCTGCACCTCGGCGGCGACGGCGGCCAGCCGGGCGGCGGCCGCGGCCTCGGCGGCCTCGCGGTCCTGCCGGGCACGCTGCTCCTCGTCGGCCAGGCGCGCGGCGAGTTCCTCGGCGGCGGCGCGGCGCAGCTCCTCGGCCTCCCGCCGGGCGCCGGCGAGCAGCTCGTCGCGCTCGGCCCGGGCGGCGTCCCGGAGCGCGGCCACCTTGGCCAGCCGGGCCTCGGCCTCGGTGCAGGCCTCGGCGCGGATCCGCTCGGCCTCGGCCTCGGCGTCGGCCACCGTCTCGGCCGCGCGGCGCTCCGCGCGCTCGACCAGCTCCCGCACCTTTCCGCCGTCCCGCTCGCGGACGAACTGCGCCAGCCGGCGGCGGGCGTTCTGCAGCTCGCCGGAGCAGGCCGCGTAGCGGCTGAGCAGGTGGTCGCTCTCCCGGCGCGCCAGGGCGATCTCGTTCTCCGCCCAGGCCACGTAGGTGTCGACCTGGAGCCGGTCGTAGCCGCGCAGTGCGCCCGAGAAGCAGGGGTCGGTGCCGAGCAGCGCGTCGAGACCGCGAGCGGGCCCGGCGCCCGGCGCAGGAGTGGTCGGTACCTCTTCGCGCAGCGACATGGAGCACCCTCCGGGTCCGCCGTCCCCCTCCGCTCCCACCTGCGGAGGGGATCCGCCCACGACCCACGATGACGCACCGGCGCGCTCCGCGAAGGGCGATCCGGAGCCCTCCGGAGCGCTCCCGGCGTAGTCCAGCGGCGCGTGCCCGGCCCACTACGCAGGGGCAATGAGAGGTCACGGAGCGGTCACGAAGCGGTCACGACCGGAGCGCGGGGAATGCCCGCCCCCGACCCCCGGTTGCACGGGCCAGTAGTTGCACTCTCAACCAAAGAGGCGATCGACATGCAGTTCGGGATCTTCACCGTCAGCGACATCACGCAGGACCCGACCACCGGCCGCACCCCCGCGGAGGCCGAGCGGATCAAGGCCGTCCAGACGATCGCGCTGAAGGCCGAGGAGGTCGGGCTCGACGTCTTCGCCCTCGGCGAGCACCACAACCCGCCGTTCTTCTCCTCCTCCCCGACCACGCTGCTGGCCTGGATCGCCGCCCGCACCACGCGGCTGCAGCTGTCGACGTCCACCACGCTGATCACCACCAACGACCCGGTGAAGATCGCCGAGGACTACGCGATGCTGCAGCACCTGGCCGAGGGCCGGGTCGACCTGATGATGGGCCGCGGCAACACCGGCCCCGTCTACCCGTGGTTCGGCCAGGACATCCGCGAGGGCATCCCGCTCGCCGTCGAGAACTACGCGCTGCTGCGCCGGCTGTGGACCGAGGACGTCGTCGACTGGTCGGGCAAGTACCGCACCCCGCTGCAGGGCTTCACCTCGACCCCGCGCCCGCTGGACGGCGTCCCGCCGTTCGTCTGGCACGGTTCGATCCGCAGCCCGCAGATCGCCGAGCAGGCCGCGTACTACGGCGACGGGTTCTTCGCCAACCACATCTTCTGGCCGGCCGAGCACACCGCCCGGATGGTCGAGTTCTACCGCCGCCGCTTCGAGCACCACGGGCACGGCGGCGCCGACCAGGCCATCGTCGGCCTCGGCGGGCAGGTGTTCATGCGCAAGAACAGCCAGGACGCCGTCCGCGAGTTCCGGCCCTACTTCGACAACGCCCCGGTCTACGGCCACGGCCCGTCGCTGGAGGAGTTCACCCGCGAGACGCCGTTGACCGTGGGCAGCCCCCAGCAGGTCATCGAGCGCACGCTGGGCTTCCGCGAGTACGTCGGCGACTACCAGCGGCAGCTGTTCCTCGTCGACCACGCCGGGCTGCCGCTGAAGACGGTGCTCGAGCAGCTGGACATCCTCGGCGGGGAGGTCGTGCCGGTGCTGCGCCGCGAGTTCGCCGCGCTCAAGCCCGCGCACGTGCCCGACGCCCCCACCCACGCCGCCCTCGTGGCGGCCCGCGCCGCGCAGCAGCAGGAGGAGGTCCCGGTCCGATGAGCACCCGCACCCTCGCCGTCGTCAGCGCCGGGCTGAGCACGCCGTCGTCCACCCGGCTGCTGGCCGACCGCCTCACCGCCGCCACCGTCGCCGCCCTCGGGCGGCGCGGGGACGACGCGACCGTCGAGGTCGTGGAGCTGCGCGAGCACGCCCGCGACCTCGCCGACGACCTGGTCACCGGGTTCGCCAACCGGTCGCTGCAGGCGGCGCTGGGCACCGTGGCCGGGGCCGACGGCCTGATCGCGGTGACGCCGGTGTTCTCGGCGTCCTACAGCGGCCTGTTCAAGACGTTCGTCGACGTCCTGGACCGCGACGCGCTGGCCGGCACCCCGGTGCTCATGGGCGCCACCGCCGGCACCGCCCGGCACTCCCTGGTGCTCGAGCACGCGATGCGGCCGCTGTTCGCCTACCTGCGCGCGGTGACCGTGCCGACCGCCGTCTTCGCCGCCGCCGAGGACTGGGCCGGCGGCGACGGCACCAGCCGCAGCCTGGCCGAGCGGGTCGACCGGGCCGCCGGCGAGCTGGCCGACCTGGTCGGCGGCCGGCCGGCCGCGGTGGCCCGGCCGGTGCTCGACGGCCCGTTCGGCGGGACGCCGTCGTTCGAGGAGCTGCTCCGCGGCGGTCACTGACCGCCGCGCGGCTCCCAGCGGAACCAGCGGACCGCCACGACGGCCGCGACGGCGCCCCACCCGGCCAGGACCGCGACGTGGTCCCAGCCGATCGACGGCGTGACGTGCCAGGCCTGCGCCAGCGCGCTCTGGAAGTGGCGCAGCGGGAACAGCCCGCCGATGGTGCGCATCCACTCCGGGCCGCCGACCAGGAACACGTCGGAGAAGAACGCCAGCGGGAGCAGCACGACGAGGGCGACGGGACCGACCGCCTTCGCCGTGGGCACGAACGAGGCGAGGGCGAACCCGCAGGCGGTGAGCGTCAGGGTGCCCAGGAGGACGATCGGCAGCCCCAGGAGCACGGCGCCGGCGGGCAGCCGGACGTCGAAGGCCAGGACGGCGACGCCGAGGACCAGCACCGCGATCAGCACGGCCATCCACAGACCCGCCGCCGTCCGGCCGGCGAGGTACTGCCACGGTCGCAGCGGGGTGCCGCGCAGCCGCTTGAGCACCCCCTTGTCCCGGGCCAGGGCCACCGACTCCGGCAGGTTGATGACGACGGTCACCCCGGCGCCCCACGCCACCATCCCGGCGGCGAAGAAGGTCTCGAACGGCATGCCGCCGACCTCGCCGCCCCTGCCCTGGGTGCCCACGAAGAACGCGTACAGGCCGACCGGCATGACCAGCGCGAAGAACAGGGACGCCGCGTCACGCCGCGCCGCCCGGTCGGCGGCGCGTGCCTGGTCGAGGACCATCGCGAGCGACGACGGGCGCCCGGAGCGCACCGCCCCCGCCGGAGCGTTCCCCGTCGCGCGCGCCGGCGCGCCGGCCGGCGGTGCGGCTCCCCCGCCCCGCCGGCCCGGCTCCCAGCCGAACCAGCGCGCGGCCACGACACCCGCCAGCAGTCCCCAGCCGGCGACGACGGCCGCCCGCCCCCAGTGCCAGCCCGACCCTGAGCCGAACGGGTCGAACTGCTCCTGCAGCATCGCGGTGAAGGGCTTGAGCGGGAACACCTCGCCGATGACGTCGAGCCACCGCGGGGTGGCGCTGTCCAGGGTGAACATCCCCGAGACGAAGGTCAGCGTGACCGCCGTCGCCACGGAGGCGGCCTGCGCGACGGCCTGGGTCCGCGACACCGCGGCCACGGCCAGTCCGATCGCGGCGAAGCAGGCGATGCCCAGGACCAGGGTGGCCACCGTCGCCGGCAGGGTCCGGTCGAGGATCCGGACGTCGAAGCCGACCACGCCCACGGCCAGCGCGGCCGCGACGGAGGCGAGGGCGAACACGACCGCGCCGCCGATCCGCCCCGCCAGGTACGCCCACGCGGGCAGCGGCGTGCCGCGCAGCCGCTTGAGCACCCCGGCCTCGCGGGCCGCGGCCAGCGAGATGGCCACGGTGGGATAGGCGGAGTACAGGACACCCATGGCGATCGCCGTCGGGGTGGCGAACTGCATCACCCGCACCCCGCCGGCCTCGTCGACGGTCTCGTTGCCCGCGACCGCCCCGATGACCAGCAGCCAGACCAGCGGCAGCGCGAAGCTGAAGACGAGCACCACGCCCGTCCGCCAGAGGTCCAGCACGGCGTACCGGACCTGGCCTCCGAGCAGCGCGATCGGGCCCGGGCGCGCCGTCGCCGGCGCGTCCGCGCGTGCGGTCACGATCCGCTCCGCACCGTCGCGTCCTGGGCCGAGCGGGCCACCGGCACCCGCCCCTCGTCCTCGGCCGTCCCGCCGACCAGCCGCAGGTAGACGTCCTCCAGCGACGGCCGGCGCACCTCGAGCGCCGGCAGCTCGACCCCGCGCTGCAACGCCCAGCCGGTGAGCCGGTGCAGGGCCGCCGTGGGCTGCACCGTGCTCAGCAGCCAGTCCAGCCCCTCGCGGGCCAGGTCGCCGTCCAGCGCCGGCAGCGTCGCGGGGTCGGCGTCCGACGGCAGGCGGAACCGGACCACGGCCGCCTCGTGACCGGCCGCCAGCTCGGCCGGTGTGCCCACCGCGACCAGCCGGCCCCGCGCCACGATCGCCACCCGGTCGGCCAGGTGCTCGGCCTCGTCGAGGTAGTGGGTCGTGAGCAGCACGGTCTTGCCCAGGCCGCGCAGCTGCTCCACGAGGTCCCAGGCACGGCGCCGGGCGGAGGGGTCGAATCCCGTCGTCGGCTCGTCGAGGAACAGCAGGTCGGGATCGCCCACCAGGCCGAGGGCCAGGTCGAGTCGCCGGCGCTGGCCGCCGGAGAGGGTCTTGACCCGCGCCTCCCGCTTGTCCCCGAGGCCCACCAGGTCGATGACCTCGTCGACGGCGCGCCGCCGGGGGTACAGCCCGCGGTGCAGGCGCACGAGCTCGCGCACCGAGAAGTCGTCGTCGAAGCCCGCCTCCTGCAGCACGATGCCGATGTGCTCGCGGTACTCCCGGCCGCCGGTCTCCGGGTCGTAGCCCAGCACGCGGACCTGCCCGGAGGTGCGCCGGCGATGCCCCTCGAGGATCTCGACGGTGGTGGTCTTCCCCGCGCCGTTCGGACCGAGCAGGGCGAAGACCTCCCCCTCCTCGATGACGAAGGACAACCCGTCGACGGCGGGGGACCCGCCGTACTCCTTGCGGAGGTCGGTCACCTCGACAGCAGCCATCGGTGCTCCTCGGGCGCGGGGCGCCCACGATAGGCCCGCCGGGGTGCCCGATTCCAGGCCCGCGCGAGCCGCGGCATAGGAGGCTTTACCCATGTTCTGGGAGCCAGGGCGTGGGTAAAGCCTCCTATGCCCGAGGGATCAGCCGACGGCGGTCGCGGACGGCGTCGCCGACCCGCCCTGCTCGCCCTCCCCCGTCATGATCCGCACGATCTCCGCCCGGTCGGCCTCCGACGGCAGCCCCCATCCGGGCTCGTAGCCGTAGACCCGGTCCAGCGGCGTGCCCGAGACCCGCCCGTCGAGGATCTCCACCGATCCGGTGTCGATCAGCCCGGGGTGCTCGACGCCGCACGCCTCGGCCACCTTCATCAGGTCGCGGCGCAGCGTGGTGACGTAGTTGGCCAGGCGCACCGACTTCAGCGCCGGGTCCAGGCCGTGGGCCAGCCAGGGGTCCTGGGTCGCCACGCCGGTCGGGCAGCGGTCGGTGTGGCACTTCTGCGCCTGGATGCAGCCGATCGCCAGCATCGCCTCGCGGGCGACGTTCACCATGTCGCAACCCAGGGCGAAGGCGACGATCGCGTTGTCGGGCAGGCCGAGCTTCCCGCCGCCGATGAAGGTGACCGAGTCGGTCAGCCCCGCACGGGCGAACGTGGCGTACACCCGGGCGAACCCGAGCTGGAAGGGCAGCGAGACCGAGTCGCTGAAGATCAGCGGCGCGGCGCCGGTGCCGCCCTCGCCGCCGTCGATGGTCACGAAGTCCACGCCGCGCCCGCTGGTGGCCATGAGCTCGGTGAGCTCGTCCCAGAAGGTCATGTCGCCGACGGCGGCCTTGATGCCCACGGGCAGCCCGGTCTCGGCGGCCAGCAGCTCCACCCAGTCGAGCAGGCTGTCGACGTCGGAGAACTCCGCGTGCCGCGACGGGCTGACGCAGTCCACGCCCTGCCGCACGCCCCGCGCCGCGGCGATCTCCGGCGAGACCTTCGCCGCCGGCAGCACGCCGCCCAGGCCCGGCTTGGCCCCCTGGCTGAGCTTGATCTCGAGGGCCCGCACCGGGGCCGAGGCCACCAGGTCGCGCAGCCGGGCCAGGTCGAACCGGCCGTCCTCGTCGCGGCAGCCGAAGTAGGCGGTGCCGATCTGGAACACCAGCTCCCCGCCGTGCCGGTGGTGCACCGACAGCCCGCCCTCGCCGGTGTTCTGCAGGCACCCGGCCAGCGCCACCCCGCGGTTGATCGCCTCGACCGCCGCGCCCGACAGCGAGCCGAAGCTCATCGCCGACACGTTGACCACCGACCGCGGGCGGAAGGCGTGCGCCCGCCCGCGCGGCCCGCCCAGCACCTTGGCCGAGGGCAGCTCGACGTCGTACCCGGAGGCCGGGTGCGACGGCGGCACGGCGCGGCCGAAGGTGCGGTGCTTGATGACGGCGTAGCCCGCCGTGTGCTCGACGTCGTTGTCGGTGCCGAACCCGAAGTAGTTGTTCTCCTTCTTCGACGAGGCGTAGACCCAGCGCCGCTGGTCGCGGGTGAACGGCCGCTCCTCGTCGTTGCCGGCCACCAGGTACTGGCGCAGCTCCGGCCCGATGGACTCCAGCAGGTAGCGGGCATGGCCCACCACCGGGTAGTTGCGCAGCAGCGTGTGCTCGCGCTGCAGCAGGTCGCGGGCGGCCACGGCGGCCACCGCCCCCAGCCCCGCGACCGCGGCACGGACCGCACCCTTCATGACCGCCTCCTCCCCCCGGCCGGCGCCTCCACCGGGTCGGCCGGGCTGTCGTCGAGCGCGTCCAGCGCCGTCAGGACGTCGGTCAGCGCGTCCGTCGAGCGTGCCACCAGCGGCCGCATCGCGCGGTACAGAGCGGCCGCCCGCGGTTCCGGGTCCACCGGATCGGAGACGGCGACGAGCGCGGTGGCGGCGTCCAGGTCGGGCAGCGCGCCCAGCGCGTGCCAGCCGAGCAGGCAGGCGCCGAGGCCGGTGCCCTCCGGGGAGTCGGCGACCCGCACCGGGAGGTCCAGCGCGGCGGCCAGCGTCTGCACCCACAGGTCGGCGGCGACCGCGCCGCCCGTGGCCCGGACCTCCCGCACCGGCAGCCGGGCGGCGCCGAAGGCGTCGCGCACCAGCGCCAGCTGCTGGCAGACGCCCTCGACCGCGGCCCGCACCAGGTGCGGGCGGCGGTGCTCGCGGCGCAGCCCGAGGTAGGCGCCGCGCAGCCCGGAGCGCCACCACGGCGCCCGCTCGCCCAGCAGGTAGGGCAGGCAGAGCAGGCCGTCGCTGCCCGCCGGCACCCCGGCGGCCTCGGCGAGCAGCCGGGCGTCGAACTCGTCGGCCTCCTCCCCCTCCAGGTGCGCGCCGTCGGCCAGCGCCTGGGCGGCCCAGCGCACCACCGAGCCGCCGTTGTTCACCGCTCCCCCGACCACCCAGTGCTCGTCGGTGAGCGCGTAGCAGAACAGCCGGCGGTCGGGGTCGATCGTCGGCTCGGGGACGACGACGCGCAGCGCGCCGCTGGTGCCCAGCGACACCGCCGCGACGTCGGGCCGCACGGCGCCGACCCCGAGGTTGGCCAGCACGCCGTCGGCGGCGCCCAGCACCACGGGGGTGGCCTCCGGCAGCCCGGCCGCGGCGGCCACCTCCGGCCGCAGCCGGGGCAGCACCGTGGTGGTGGGCAGCACCTCGGGCAGCTGCGCCACGCGCACGCCGGCGATGTCCACCGCCTCGTCGTCCCACCGCTGGGCGCGCAGGTCGTACATGCCCGTGGTCGAGGCGCACGAGCGGTCCAGCACGTGCGCCCCGCCGCACAGCGCGCCGACCAGCAGCTCCTTGACCCCTCCCCAGCGCGGCACCCGGCGCACCGCGTCGGGGTCGTGCTCGGCGGTCCAGGCCAGCTTGACCAGGGGCGCCATCGGGTGCACGGGGGTGCCGGTGCGGGCGTGCAGCCCCGCGGCGCGGCCGGCCGTCCCGAGGGCGGCGGCCTGCCCGGCGGCGCGGGCGTCGGCCCAGGTCAGCACGGTTCCCAGCGGCGCGCCGTCGTCGTCCAGCGGAACGACGCCGTGCATGGCGGCGGACAGGCAGATCCCGACCACGCGGTCACCCCGCTCCCGGGCCCGGGCGGCCACCTGGGTGAGGGCCTCGACGGCGGCGCCGGCCAGCCGGTGCGCGTCGAGCTCGGCGCGGCCGGGTGCCGGCACCAGCAGCCGATAGCCGATGCTCACCAGGTCGCGGACGCGGGCGTCGGTGCCGGCGGTGACGGCCTTCGTGGCCGTCGTCCCCGCATCCAGCCCGACCACGACGTCCACGTCAGCGATCCTGGCCGGGGGCCGCGGGGCCCGCCAGCGCAGGCGGGATCAGCGGACGGCGGTCCGGCTCCGCAGCCGGGCGGCCACCGCGGTGCCCAGCGGCACGAGGACGACGCCGTCGTCGATCAGCCGGGCGCGCAGCAGCCGCCGGTGGTGAAGCAGGCCGGCCAGGCCGATCGCCCAGAACACGTACTGCACGGCGAACGCGGCGCGGAACGCGTCCAGCGAGTAGGCGGTGGAGGCGCCCGGGGTCAGCACGTCGAGCACCGCGCCGATCGCCAGCACGGTCAGCAGCGAGGCCACGAACCCGCCGACGTTGACCACGCCGCTGGCGCTGCCCTGCCGCTCGGCCGGGTTCCAGGTGCGGGCGAAGTCGAAGCCGATCATCGACCCGGGCCCGTTGGTGCCGAGGACGACGACCAGCGCGACCAGCAGCGGCAGGGGTGCCCGCCCGGGCCACAGCAGGACGACGGTCCACATCCCGGCGGTCGCGGCGAGGATGGCGAGCACCAGAACCGACCGGCGCAGCGGCCAGCGGGCGCACAGCCGGCCGAGCAGCGGGCCGACGACCATGCCGACGAGCACCAGCAGGGTGAGCAGCCCGGCGGCGACCGCCGGGCTCAGGCCCTGCCCCACCACGAGGAACGGATAGCCCCACAGCAGCGCGAAGACCGTGCCGGAGAACTGGGTGACGAGGTGGGTGTACAGCCCGACCCGGGTGCCGGGCTCCCGCCAGGTGGCGGCCAGCGCGCGGCGCACCTCGGCGAGGTCGGCCGGCACGGCGAGGACGGTGCCGGGCGGCGCGTCGCGCAGCGCCGCGAACACGAGGACGGCGACCAGCAGCCCGACCGCGGCCGCGCCGAGGAAGGTGCTCCGCCAGGCCACCGAGTGCAGCAGGGCGACCAGCGGATAGGCGGCGACCACCGCGCCGACCTGGCCGAGGATGCCGGTGAGCTGGGTGATCAGCGGCACCGTGCGGCCGGGGAACCACAGCCCGACGACCCGCAGCACGCTGATGAACGTCATGGCGTCGCCGGCCCCGACCAGCACCCGGGCGGCGACCGCGGTGGGCACGTCGGTGGCCAGCGCGAGCAGCAGCTGCCCGGCGGCCATCGTCAGCCCGCCGGCCACGATCAGCCGCCGGGAGCCGTACCGGTCCAGCGCCACGCCCACCGGCACCTGCATGGCCGCGTACACGGCGAGCTGCAGCACGAGGAACAGCGAGACCGCCGACGCCCCGGCGGAGAACCGCTCCTGCGCCTCGACGCCGGCGACGCCCAGCGAGGCGCGGTGGAAGATCGCCACCACGTAGGCCAGCAGGGCCACCAGCCAGACCGCCACGGCACGGGCGGTGGCGCGGGCCGGTTCGGGTGCGCTCACCCCAGGGACGACGTCATCGACGGCCCTGTTTCTTCCGCTTCCGGGGGGTGACCTCACCCACCACCGGGCAGCGGCGGTGCTGCCAGGGCGACCGTCAGCGACGGGCCGGCCGGATCAGCAGCACCGCCAGCGCGCCGGCGAGGGCCACCGCCGCGCCGCCGAGGGCCGCGGCGTTCCAGCCGCTGGTGAGCCCGGCGGGCGAGGCCGCCGGGCCGGCCGCGAGCACCACGACGGTGACGCCGAGCGCGGCCCCCACGTACCGGGCCGTGTTGTTGGCCCCGCTGCCCATCGACGCGCGGGCCGCCGGCACGTGCGCCACCGCCTCCCGGCCCAGCGCCGCGTTGGCCGCGCCGTAGCCCGCGCCGAGCACCACCATCCCGGGCAGCACGCGCAGCCACGACCCGTCGGGCGCGAGCACGGCCAGGAGCGCGATCCCGGCCGCGGAGACGGCGAGCGCGCCGGCGAGCAGCAGCCGGCCGTCGACGCCGGGCACCCACCGCAGCCCGACGGCGACGACGGTGGCCACCGCCGACCAGACCAGCACCAGGACCGTGGCGGCCAGGAGGCTGTCGCCGAGCCCGCGCTGGAGCACCGTGGGCAGGTAGGACATCAGGCCCACGACCGCGGCCCCGGTGACCAGCGCGCCCACCGTCGCGGCGACGAACCCGGGCACCCGGAACAGGGCCGGCTCCACCAGCGGCGCGACCGCTCGCCGCTCGGCGACGACCAGGGCCACCGCGAGCAGCCCGCTGCCCGTGAACAGCAGCGCGACGACCGTCGGCCCCGTGCCGCTGCGGAGCGCCACCAGGGCGGTGAGCAGCGCGGCGACCGTACCCACGAGGAGGACCGCGCCGGCGACGTCGAGGCCGGCGCGGGGCATCCGCGGCGTCTCGGGCAGGCCCCAGCGTGCCGCGGCCGCCCCGGCGAGGGCGAGCACGGCGGTCGCGGCGTACGTGGCACGCCAGCCGTCGGCGCCGTCGAGGACGACGGTGGCCAGCCCGCCGACACCGGTGCCGGCGCCGATGCAGGCGCCCCACACCGCGGCCGCGCGGGCCCGGCCCGGACCGACGGGGTACGCCGCGGCGATCAGGCCCAGGGAGCAGGCGAGGACGGCCGCGCCGCCCACCCCCTGCACGAGCCGCCCGGCGACCACCCAGCCGGTGCCGGGGGCAGCCGCGCAGACGGCGGCGCCGACCGCCAGCACGACGAGGCCGGCGACGAACACCCGCCGCCGGCCGACGTCGTCGGCCACCGTGCCGGCCACGAGCAGGGCCGCGGCCAGCCCCACGCTCATGGCGCTGAGCAGCCACGCCGTGCCCCCGGCACCGGTGCCGAGGTCGGCGGCGGTGCGGACGCCGGTGGCCAGCGGTGTCACGAAGGCGGCGAGCACGACGACGGTGCTGGCCGACACGAGCGCGAGGACCCGGCGCTGCTCGGCCGGCGTCGCCTCCCCCGGGGCCGGCGGCGCGAGGACGGACGGCTCGGCGGGGGTGCGCGACACGGGGGCCTCCAGGCGGTTGGACTTCCCTACCGACCGGCTGACCGTAACAGGGTCGGTCCGGATGTCAAACCACCTCGGGAGGGCCGGAGGGGGGCACGGGCCCGGTGCGGCGTCCTTCACCCGCTCGGGAGGACTACTCCGCGCGGGTCGGGGGCAGGACCAGCAGGTCAGCCGTCCGGCCGGCCCCGCCGCGCCCGGACGCACCGGAACTGCAGGTCAGGAGAGAGGAGCGCGTCGATGGCGTCCGTCATCCACTACACGATCGCGACCGAGGCGGAGAAGAGCGCGGACTTCCGCCGGGTGCTGTGGACCGGCAAGAACACCCAGCTGGTGATCATGACGATCCCGCCGGGCGGCGAGATCGGCGAGGAGGTCCACGAGGACATCGACCAGATCCTCACCTTCGTCAGCGGCACCGGTGAGGCCAAGGTCGGCGGCGCCACCAAGAAGGTGGCCCAGGGCGACCTCGTCGTCGTCCCCGCGGGCACGAAGCACAACTTCCTCAACACCGGCGAGAACCCGCTCATCCTCTACACCGTCTACGGCCCCCCGGAGCACGCCGACGGCGCGGTGCACCACACCAAGGAGGAGGCCGACGAGGCCGAGGAGTCCGGCAAGGACGAGCCGCCCACCGAGTGAGCCGGCGCGGGGCCACCGCCGGTGGCCCCGCGCGGAACCCGCGGGAGACGATCGGCCCATGACCTCCCGCGCTGCCCGGCCCGATCCCGCGACGGCCGAGGTGACCGCGGCGTTGCGGCGGGCCGGCCTCGCCGACGTCGACGACTCGGGCCTCGCCCGGGCCCTGTACTCCTCCGATGGCTCGCTGTACCGGGTGCTGCCGCGCGCCGTCGTCCGCCCCCGGCACCCCGACGAGCTGGTGGCCACCCTCGAGGTCTGCCGCGAGCTCGGCGTCCCCCTGACCGCGCGCGGCGCCGGCACGTCCATCGCCGGCAACGCGGTCGGCCCGGGCGTCGTCGTCGACACCAGCCGGCACCTGACCCGGGTGCACGGCATCGACGCCGAGGCACGGACGGCGACGGTCGACCCGGGGGTCGTGCAGGCCTCGCTGCAGGCGGCGGCCCGCCCGCACGGGCTGCGCTTCGGCCCCGACCCGAGCACGCACAACCGCTGCACCGTCGGCGGGATGATCGGCAACAACGCCTGCGGCTCGCGGGCGCTGGGCTACGGGCGGACGTCGGACAACGTCGTCGGCCTGGACGTGGTGACCGGCGGCGGCGACCGGCTGCGGCTCGGCCCGGGGGCGGCCGGCGGGGTGCTGGACGACCTGCGCCGCCTGGTCGCCGGCGACCTCGCCGCGATCCGCACGGAGCTGGGCCGCTTCGGCCGGCAGGTGTCGGGCTACTCGCTGGAGCACCTGCTGCCCGAGCGCGGCGCCGACGCCGCCCGCGCGCTGGTCGGCAGCGAGGGCACCCTCGCGCTGGTGCTCGGCGCGACCGTGCGGCTGGTGGCCGACGCCCCGTTCCGGGGGCTGGTCGTGCTCGGCTACCCGTCGATGGCCGACGCCGCCGACGCCACCCCCGCCCTGCTCCCCCACCGCCCCACCGCCGTCGAGGGGCTGGACCAGCGCATCGTGCAGCGGCTGCGCGATGTGCCGGCCGCCGTCGTCCCGGACCTGCCGCGCGGCGAGGGCTGGCTGGTCGTGGAGGTGACCGGCGACAGCCTCGCGGAGGTCGAGGCGACGGCCGCGCGCGTGGTCGCCGACGCCGGCGCGGTCGACGTCCTGGTGGTCACCGACCCGGCCGAGGCGGCGGCGATCTGGCGGATCCGGGAGGACGGCGCGGGCCTGGCCGCGCGCACCAGCGACGGCCGCCCGGCCCACGCGGGCTGGGAGGACGCCGCCGTGCCCGTCGAGTCGCTCGGCTCCTACCTGCGGGGCTTCGAGGCGCTGCTGGACGAGCACGGGCTGCAGGGGGTGCCGTACGGGCACTTCGGCGACGGCTGCGTGCACGTGCGGATCGACTTCCCGTTCGGTGCCGCCGACGACGCCGGCCGCAGCCGCTACCGCGCGTTCGTCACCGACGCCGCCGCGCTGGTCGCCCGCTACGGCGGCTCGATCTCCGGCGAGCACGGCGACGGCCGGGCCCGCAGCGAGCTGCTGACCACCATGTACTCCGGGCGGGTGCTCGCGCTGTTCGAGCGGGTCAAGGCGCTGTTCGACCCCGACGACGTGCTCAACCCCGGCGTGCTCGTGCGCCCGGCCCCGCTGGACGCCGACGTCCGCGTGGCCGCCGCGCCCCGGCTCACCGAGGGGCTGGCCCTGGCCTACCGGCACGACGGGGGCGACCTCTCCGCCGCCGTGCACCGCTGCACCGGCGTCGGCAAGTGCCGGGCCGACCTGACCGCCACCGGCGGGGTGATGTGCCCGTCGTTCCCCGCCACCCGCGAGGAGAAGGACTCCACCCGCGGCCGCGCCCGCGTGCTGCAGGAGATGCTGGCGCCCGGCGGGCCGGTGCGCGACTGGCGGTCGCCGGAGGTGCATGCGGCGCTCGACCTGTGCCTGTCGTGCAAGGGGTGCGCCCGCGACTGCCCCACCGGCGTGGACATGGCCGCCTACAAGGCCGAGGTGCTGTACCAGAGCCATCGCGGCCGGCTGCGCCCGCGGTCGCACTACACGCTGGGCCGGCTGCCCCGCTGGGCCGACCTCGCCGCCCGCGCGCCGCGGCTGGTCAACGCCGTCCTCTCCTCGCGGGCCGGCGCCCGGCTGGCCCGGTGGGGTGCGGGGGTCGACCAGCGCCGCGACCTGCCCGCGTTCGCCGAGCGGACGTTCCGCGACCGGTGGGCCCGCCGCCCGGAGCGCACCACCGGCGATCCGGTCGCGCTGTGGGTCGACTCGTTCACCGACCACTTCGCCCCCGAGGTGGCCGAGGCGGCGGTGCGGGTGCTGGAGGAGGCCGGCTACCGGGTGCAGGTGCCGGCCGCCGACACCTGCTGCGGGCTGACCTGGATCACCACCGGGCAGCTGGACCGCGCGCGGGCGATCCTCGGCCGGACCGTGGCCGCGCTGGCCCCGCTGGCCGAGGCCGGGGTGCCGGTCGTGGGGCTCGAGCCCTCCTGCACGGCCGTGCTGCGCGGCGACGCCCGCGAGCTGGTGCCCGGCCCCGCCGCCGAGCGCCTGGCGCAGGGGACGTCGACCCTCGCCGAGCTGCTCGCCCGCGCGCCGGGGTGGCGGCCGCCGTCCCTCGACGGGCTGGAGGTGGTCGCCCAGCCGCACTGCCACCACGCCGCCACGATGGGCTGGTCGGCCGACGAGCGGCTGCTGCGCGACGCCGGGGCCCGCGTGCGCCGGATCGGCGGCTGCTGCGGGCTGGCCGGCAACTGGGGCATCGAGCGCGGCCACCACGACGTGTCGGTCGCGATCGCCGAGGGGCAGCTGCTGCCGGCGGTCCGGGAGCTGGGCGAGGACGGCGTGGTGCTGGCCGACGGGTTCTCCTGCCGCACCCAGCTCGACCAGCTGGCCGGCCGGCGCGGCCTCCACCTCGCTCAGCTGCTCGCCGGCGGAATGGACGGCGCGCTGCCGCGTTCGGGCAGGGCATGACCACCATCGGCATCATCGGCGCCGGCCACATCGGCACGGCGCTGGCCCAGGCAGCGACCGACGCCGGCCACGACGTCGTCCTGTCCAACTCCCGCGGCCCGGAGACCCTGGCCGGCACCGTCGCGGCGATCGAGGCCCGGCCCGGCCGGCGCGGCGCGATCCGCGCGGCCACCGCCGACGACGCCGGCGCCGCCGGCGACATCGTCGTGGTGACCGTGCCGCTCAAGGCGCTGCCCGACGTCCCCGTCGAGCCGCTGGCCGGCAAGGTCGTCATCGACACCAACAACTACTACCCGGAGCGGGACGGGCGGATCGCCGCGCTCGACGACGAGACCACCACCACCGCGGAGCTGGCCCAGCAGCACCTGCCGAGCTCGCGGGTGGTCAAGGCGTTCAACCACATCCTCGCCGCCGACATCACCGCCCGCCGCACGCCGCCGGGCACGCCGCACCGCCGCGCGCTGGCCATAGCCGGCGACGACGCGGCGGCCAAGGAGACCGTCACCGCGTTCATCGACGGCCTCGGCTTCGACGTCCTCGACCTGGGCCCGCTCGCCGAGGGCTGGCGGATCCAGCGCGACACCCCGGGCTACGGCGCCGACCTCGACCTCGCCGGGCTGACCGCGGCGGTCGCCGCGGCCCAGCGCTACCGCGACATGTGACCGCCCGGCGCCCGCGCGGCCGCTCAGGCCGCGCGGGCGTCCCGGCGGGCGTGCGCGGCGCGGACGACGAAGGGCACCAGCGCGGCGGCGATCGCGGCGTAGCCGGTCGACGACGGGTGGAACCGGTCGGCGGCGAACATCGCCGGATCGCTCTCGAAGGAGCGGCCGACGTGCGCGGCGACGGCGGCGACCGACGCGCCCGCCGCCTCGGCGGCCGCGGCCTGCTGCTCCTGCAGCCGGACCGAGGCGGCCTGCACGACCGGGCGGAAGGCCGGCGGGACGAACGGGATGCTCGACATGTCCGGCGCCGGGACGACCACCACGTCGGTGCCGGCGGCGCGCAGGTCGCGCACCGCCTGCGCGAGGGCGGCCACCGCGGCGTCGGTCGGCACGAACCGGGCGAGGTCGTTGGCGCCGATCACCACGACGGCGAGGTCGGCGCCGAGCGCCACCGCCGAGCGCACCTGCGCGGCGAGCCCGGCGCTGACCGCGCCCGGGACGGCGAGCACGGAGAGCGCGACGTCGTAGCCCTCGAGGTCGAGGGCGGCGGCCAGCCGGGGGCCGAGGGTGTCAGCGGTGCGCTGGGCGCCGGTGCCGTAGGCGATGGAGTCACCGAGGACGGCGAGCCGGAGGGAGGAGCGGTCCACGGCAGTCACAACGCCGGCCGGCGGGGCGCTGTGCCCGCCGGCCGGCGTCGTGCGTCTCACAGGAGGAGGACATGCCTGCTCCCCACGACGCGCGCCGCGGGCCCCTGCACGCGGCCTCAGGCCTTCGGGCCGCCCGCGGCGTAGATGACCTGGCCGGACACGAAGCCGGCGCCCTCGCTGACGAGGAACGACACCAGGTTCGCGATGTCCTCGGGCTGGCCGACGCGGGCCACCGGGATCTCCTTGGCGGCGGCGGCGATGAAGTCCTCGAACGGCACGCCGATGCGCTCGGCGGTCGCCTTGGTCATCTCGGTCTGGATGAAGCCCGGGGCGATCGCGTTGGCGGTCACGCCGAACTTGCCCAGCTCGATGGCGACGGTCTTGGTGAAGCCCTGCAGCCCGGCCTTGGCGGTGGCGTAGTTGGCCTGGCCGCGGTTGCCCAGCGCCGAGACGCTGGAGAGGTTGACGATCCGGCCCCACTTGGCGTCGATCATGTGCTTCTGGGCCGCGCGGGTCATGAGGAAGGCACCCCGCAGGTGCACGTTCATGACGACGTCCCAGTCGGCGTCGGTCATCTTGAACAGCATGTTGTCGCGGGTGACGCCCGCGTTGTTGACCAGCACCACGGGGGCGCCGAGCTCGGCGGCGACCCGGTCGACCGCGGCCTGCACCTGGTCGGCGTCGCTCACGTCGGCACCCACGGCCAGGCCCTTGCCCCCGGCCGCCTCGATCGCCGAGACGGTGCCCTGCGCCGCCGTCTCCTCGAGGTCCAGCACGGCGACGGCGAAGCCGTCGGCGGCCAGCTTCTGGGCGGTGGCGGCGCCGATGCCGCGGGCCGCGCCGGTGACGATGGCCACGCGGCCGGCGGCCCCGCTGGTGTCGCTGCTCATGTCGCTCCCCTTCGTGTCGGCACCCCGCGGGTGCCGGTCGATCGTCGTGAAGTCCCTCGACACCGTACGGCCGGGGCGGTCCGGCCTCGCGAGCGGTCTCGACCGCCGGACGGGGCTCCGCTCAGGGCCAGATGCTGGCCACGATGATCGCCGCCACGGAGAGCTGGGCGGCGGCGCTGACCAGGCTGGCCGGGTGGAACGTCACCTCGGTGAGGTGCCGGCCGAGCCGGCCCGGGGTGATCAGGTCCAGCAGCACGAACGCGACCGCCTGCAGCAGCACCCCGAGCACGCCGAAGACGACGGTGTAGAGGAGCGCCTGGCCGAAGCCGCTGGTCGCGTTGGTCCAGATGCTGGCGAAGGCGATGGCGCCCTGCCCCAGGAACCCGGCGGCAAGGGTGATCGCGGCGTTGACCGAGCGGTGCTCGTAGATGTGCCGGCCCAGGTGGCCCGGGGTGAGCAGGTCCAGGGCGTAGAACCCGAGGACCAGCAGCACGAGGCCGACCCCCGTGTAGGCGACGGCGTAGCCGATGCTGGCCAGCATGGGGTCGCAGACCTCCGGGGACGGCGGGGCGGGGCGCTGCTGTGTCTACCGCACCGGGGCGCCGGGCACCGACACGGCCCGCGTCCGGACGACGTCCACCCGGTCGAAGCCCTCCCCCGTCGACGGCGGCACGAACCGGGCCCGGGTGGCCGCCAGCCCGACCTCCGGCACCCGCGCCCGGCCCTCGCGGGCGTCGTTGCGCGCCCGGCAGGTCTCCGGCGGCGTGTCCACCCACACCGCGCGCACCGGCACCCCGGCCGCGCGGGCGGCGGCGACCAGCGCCGCGCGGTCCTCGGGTGCCGGGTTGGTGTTGTCGACGACGACGCTGCGCCCCTCGGCGAGCAGCTGCGCCACCACCCGCTGCTGGCGGGCCTCGCGGCGGCGGGCGCGCGGCCAGTGGTCCTTGCTGACGACCGCGTGGGTGCCGGCCAGGTGCGTGGCCACCCAGGTGGTCTTGCCGGCCCCCTGCAGCCCGACCATGACCACCAGTTCCTGCGCCGGCCCGGTCACCCCTCCGCGGTCTCCTCCGGCGGCCGCTCCGCCGCCGACCGCCGGTGCGGCCGGGGCACGTGCAGCGCGCGCACCGAGGCCAGCGCGGCCCGGCGGGCCTGGGCGCGCTGCCGGGCCCGGCTGGTCCGCGGCGCGCGCGGTTCCTCGCGCAGCAGCGCGTCGAGCCAGTGCCCGCGCGGGTCGACGTCCACCAGCAGGGCCTTGACCAGCAGGGTCAGCGGGATGGCGAGCAGGGCCCCCAGCGCGCCGAGCACCCAGCCCCAGAACAGCAGCGCGAGGAAGGTGACGGTCATCGACAGGCCGACCGAGTCGCCGACGAACCGCGGCTGGATCAGCGTCTGGACGACGAAGTTGAGCACCGAGTAGACGATGACGATGACCCAGAACTCGGTCCACCCGCCGGCCAGCAGGCCGAGCAGCGCCGGCGGCACCAGGCCCAGGACGAAGCCGATGTTGGGCACGTAGTTGGTGATGAACGACAGCAGGCCCCACAGCAGCGGGAGCGGCACGTCGAGGATCGCCAGGGCGATCGTGTCGCCGATCGCCACGACGAACCCGAAGACCGTGCTCACCAGCAGGTAGCTGCGGGTGCCGCGGGCGAACAGGCCCAGGGCGATCGGCAGGTGCGGGCGCTCGGCGGCGATCAGGCCCAGCCGCTTGCCGAAGCCGCCGCTCTCGATGGCGAGGAAGACCAGCGCGGACAGCAGGAGCAGCAGCGTGGTGGCAGCGTCGGTGAGGCTGGCGAGCAGGCCGGTGGCCACGCCGACCAGCTGCCCGTAGTCGATCTGGGCGACGAGGTCGGACAGCTGGCCGGAGACCACCCCGGCGTCGTTGAGGTCGGCCTGCACCGATCGCAGCAGGTCGTTGAACTGCGGCGCGTAGTCCGGCAGCAGCGCGGCCAGCTGGGCGATCGACAGCACCAGCAGCGCGACGAAGGACAGCAGCACCGTCCAGACGAGCACCAGCAGCACGGTGGCGCTCAGCCAGCGGGGCACGCCGTGCCGCAGCAGCCAGCGCTGCACCGGCATCAGCGCGACGACGATCACCAGCGCCAGCAGCACCGGCGCGATCAGCCAGGCGATCGACCGGACGCCGGCCAGCGCGATGGTCGCGGCGGCGCCGCCGACCAGCAGCACCAGCCAGCGCGGCAGGCCGGCCGAGCCCGCCGCGACGTCCCCGGGGCCGACGACGACCTCACCGGCGCCCGGCGGGGCCGGCTCGGCGGCGTCGGCCGGCGGATCGGCCGCCTCCTGCTCGAGCGCCGTGTCGACCTCCGCCACCCCGGCGGGAGTGAGCCGGGAGGCGCCGCTGCCGCGAGCGGGTCGTCCGGGAGCGGGCAGGTCGGGGTGTGCGACCACCGGCGGCGCTCCTCAGCCGGCCCGGGCGGCGCGGCGGCGCGCCCCCCGGACGTCGTCCCGGACCAGCGGCATCCCGGTGTCCCCCCATGCGCTCGACGGTGCCCGGCATCGCCGTCGCGAGGACGCCGGCGCTGCTCGGCGTCCAGGGTGGCACGACCGGCCGCGGTGGTCAGGCCGACCCGGCGTCCAGGAGCGCGGACATCTCGGGCAGCTCGAAGAAGACCGCGGTCTCCCGCGCCGAGGGCCCGCCCGCGTCGGGGTCGGCGCCGGCGCCGAGCAGGAGGCGCACCGTCTCGGCGGACCGCCGGAACACCGCGGCGGCCAGCGCCGTCTGCCCGCGGTCGTTGACCCGGCCGACGTCGGCGCCCCGGGCCAGCAGCGCCGCGACCGTGCCCGGGTGGTCGTGGTACGCGGCCAGGAGCAGCAGGGTGTCGCCCTTCTCGTTGGTCAGGTTCGGCGGCACGCCGGCGTCGACGTAGGCCGCGAGCTCCTCGGTGGCGCCGCCGCGGGCCAGGTCGAAGACCCGGCGCGCCAGCTCGAGGACCCCGGGGTCGATCCCGCCCGCCGGCCCGGTCATCCGGGAGCGTCCCCGGCCACCCGGTCCAGGAGTCCGAGCACGTGGCGCCACGCGTCGGCCGAGGCGTCGGCCCAGTCGGCCGCGGCGCGGTCGAAGAACGAGTGCGGCGCCCCGTCGTAGACGGCCGTCTCGACGTCCGCCCCGGCGGCGCGCATGGCATCGGCGAGGGCGAGCTGCTCCTCGACCGGGGTGGCGGCATCGGCGCCGGCGATGACCATCAGCGTCGGCAGGTGCGCCCGGCCGGCGGCCTCGCCGACCATCGCGGGGCGGCCGTAGAAGCCGGCGCAGCCGGCCAGGTCCAGCCGGCCGCCGGCCTGCCGCCAGGAGTGGCTGCCCCCGAAGCAGAAGCCGACCGTGACCACCGGCAGGTCGGGCCGGGTCCGCTCGCGCAGGTAGGCGATGGCCGCCGCGAGGTCGGCGTCGATCCCGGCCGCGGTGGTCTGCGGGATGTGCGTCTGCCAGTCGAAGTCCTGGTCGCGGGTGCCGCTGTCCGGCACGCCGGCGGTGCGGCCGAACCAGTCGATGGCGACGGCGGGCACCCCGGCCTCGGCAAACCGCTCGGTCAGCGCGACGTAGTAGGGGTGCAGCCCGCGGATGTCGGGCAGGACGACGACGCCCGCGCGCGCCTCGCCGGCGGGGGCGGCGTAGGCCGCGGCGAACGCGGTGGCGTCGGCCGCCACGAGGGTGAGCAGGCCGCGCTCGGCGACGTCCGCGCGCTGCGGCGGCGCGGGGGGCCGGCTGTCGGGGTCGTGGCACATGGCGTCCTGCCTACCAGGGGCCGGCCCGGCCCGCTCAGTCGTCGGCGGGGCTGCCGGCGGCCTCGCTGGCGGCCGCCGGCCGGCCGCCGAACACCTGCGCGGCCACCTCCCGGCGCACCTCGGACAGCCACACGTGCTGCTTGTCGGCCTGGGCGACCAGCCGGTCCAACAGGGCCGCGTCCAGGCGGGGCTCGACCTCGGCGAGCGCGCGCAGCGTCTCGAACCCCGCCCGCTTGGCCAGCACCGCGGTGGCGATGAACTCGAACTCCACCAGGTCCGACAGCGGCGAGCGGGAGAAGAGCCGGCCGTTGAGCTTGGCCCGCGACAGCTTCTCGGCCACCCAGGTGCCGAGCTGCTTGTACTGGCGCACCGGCAGCCCGAGCGCCCGGGTCTGGGCCAGCAGCGCGGATTTCTCCTCGCGGAGCTCGCCCAGCAGTTCCTCGAGCCGCGGCTCGTACGCCGTTCCCCGGTGGACCCCGATCATCCGGCTGGTGAGCTCGATGCCACCGGTGGCCGCGGCGATGTGGTCGTTGCAGTAGATGCCGAGCAACTCGGCATTGCGGGGAGCGCCGTTCGGGGACGACTCGGACACGGGACCTCCAGACGGCGGGGCTCGGACCTGCCCATTCTCGCCGCGGGAGCAGCCGGGCGCGCGCCGGGCGTCAGCCGCCGGCGCGGGCCAGCAGCCGGGCGGCGGTCGGCCGCAGCTCCCGCTCCAGCTCCCAGCCCGCGGCGGCCAGCCGCTGGCCGACCGCCTGCCGGGTGATGCCGAGCTCGGCGGCCGCGGCCGACTGGGTCCGGCCGTCGGCCACGAGGGCGATCGCCGCCCAGGCCGGCTCGCTGCGCCGGGCGACGAGGGTGGCCAGGGCGCCGAGCACCGCCTGGGCGTCGGCCGCCTCGGCCGGGACGGCGCCGCGGACGGCGAGCCGGGGGGTGCGCCGCCGGGCGGCGTCGACGGCGCGGCGGGCGGCGAGCAGCGCGGGCGCCGGGCCGCCGCGCGCGGCGCCGTCGGGTGCGGCGCCGTCCCCGAGCGCACCGGCGCCCACGCCGATCACCCAGCCACCGTCCCGGATCAGCGCGAGCACCGCGTCGACCACCGCGGCGGGGTCGTCGAGCACGGCGGTCGCCTCGTCCCGGTCGGGGGCGTCCTCGGGGGCGGCGGGCACGAGGGCCAGCCGGCGCAGGCCGTCGGCGGGGCCGCGACCGGCGGCGGCGCCGCCCTCGGCGCGCAGGCCCAGCACGTACGGCACGGCGCGAGCCTGGCGCCCACCGCGCGGCAGGGCAAGCCCCCTGCCTTGTCGCGGCGTGTCAGGGAGGGTCAGAGCCGGGCGGCGACCTCGGCCGGGAACCCGCCGGTGGCCACCGGCCCCCAGCGGGTGACGGTGATCCGCAGCAGCGACTTGCCCTGCCGGGCCATCGCCGCCCGGTACTCGTCCCAGTCGGGGTGCTCCCCGCTGATCGAGCGGAAGTACTCGACCAGCGGCTCCAGCGCCTCGGGGAGGTCCAGCACCTCCGCCGTCCCGTCGACCTGCACCCAGGGGCCGTCCCAGTCGTCGGACAGGAAGCACAGCGAGACGGCGGGGTCGCGGCGGGCGTTGGCCACCTTGGCCCGCTGCGGATAGGTGGAGACGACGACCCGGCCCTCGGCGTCGATGCCGCAGGTCACCGGCGACATCTGGGGGGTGCCGTCCGAGCGGCGGGTGAGCAGCACGGCCTTGTGGCGGGGGCGGAGGAAATCGAGCAGCGCCGCCCGGTCGACCCGGTCGGCGGTGGCGGTACGCGGCATGTCCCGACGCTAGCCGCGCGCTCCGCTGTGCCGCGCGGTGTGACCAGGGGATCTGTGCTGCGATGGGTCCATGAGCCTGCTCCCCTCCCGCCGCCGGGACGCCGCACCGGCCGGGGACCGGACCCCGCACGGCGCCACCGAGGCCGCGCCGGCCGTGACCGCCGCGCCCGCTCCCGCCGCCGACCGCGGCGCCAAGGTGCGCCGCGGCATGCGGACGCTGGCCTCCGTCTCCGCGGAACTGGTGCTCATCACCCTCGCGGTGATCATCGTGGGGTACGTGCTCGGCAAGCTCTGGGTGGTCATCCTGCCGATCGTCCTGGGGCTGCTCATCGCCACGGTGCTCTGGCCGCCCACCCGCTTCCTGCGGCGGCACGGCTGGCCGCCGGCGCTGGCCGCGTCGGTGGTCCTGCTGCTGGGCCTCGGCGTCTTCGGCGGCATCATCGCCGCGATCGCCCCCTCGGTCGTCGACCAGGTGGGCGAGCTCGCCACCCAGGCCGCCGGCGGCCTGGAGGAGGTTCAGCAGTGGCTGCAGGGCCCGCCGTTCAACATCGGCGAGGACCAGATCGGCCAGGCGGTCGACAACGCGATCAACTCGCTGCAGGACAACGCCAGCAACATCGCCGGCTACGCCGTCACCGGTGCCACCGCCGTCGGCAACGGGCTGATCAACCTGGTGCTCGCGCTGCTGCTGTGCTTCTTCTTCCTCAAGGACGGGCCGCGCTGGGTGCCGTGGCTGGCCGCGCAGACCGGCCCGCGCGCCGCTCCGCACGTGGCCGCGCTGTCGGACAAGGCGTGGTCGACGCTGTCGGAGTTCATCCGCCAGCAGGCGATCGTGGGCTTCATCGACGCCTTCTTCATCGGCATCGGGCTGTGGATCCTCGACGTCCCGCTGGTGCTCCCGCTGGCCGTGCTCACCTTCTTCGGCGCGTTCATCCCGATCATCGGTGCCTTCGTGGCCGGCGCCTTCGCCGTCCTCATCGCGCTGGTCGACCAGGGCTGGACGACGGCGCTGATCGTGCTCGGCATCGTGCTGCTGGTGCAGCAGATCGAGGGCAACGTGCTCCAGCCGATCATCCAGGGCCGCGGCTTCAACCTGCACGCCGCGGTGGTCATCCTCGCCGTCACCGCCGGCGGCAGCCTGGCCGGCATCACCGGGGCCTTCCTCGGCGTGCCGGTGGCCGCGCTGATCGCGGTCACCTACCGCTACGTCCGCGACGAGCTGGACGGCCGGTCACCGGAGCTGACCGACGACGGCGTCCGAGCCGCGGTCACCGGCGACGCCCACGGCGCGGAGCTGACGGGGCAGGCGACCGCCGCTCCGGAGGACCGCGGGCCGGCTCCGGAGGAGGACGCCGGGCGGTGAGGCGCCCCCGCAGGTGATCATGGGAATGCCCGCGGGGCGGCGCGGGCTGCACCCGTCGACGTCCCGCACCACCGAGGAGAGGCGCGATCGTGGCACCGCGACCCGAAGAGCTCGTCGAGCTGCTGCCGGAGGCCGAGCCGTTCCTGACCCGGGAGGCCGACCTCGCCCAGCACGCCGACCCCGCCGAGCACCGCCGGGGGCTGGTCCTCGTGCACGACCTGGCCGGGGAGTTCGACGCCGCGCACGCCGCGGCCCTGGCCGGGGCGCACCTGCTGGCCAGCCTGCCGCACGAGGTGATCGCGCGGTTCGACGTCGACAGCCTGGTCGACTACCGCGCCCACCGGCCCCGGATGACCTTCACCGGCGACCGCTACTCCGACGTCACCGCGCCGGAGATCGTCGTCTACGCCCTGGAGGACGACGCCGGCGAGCCGTTCCTGCTGCTGCACGGCTCCGAGCCCGACTTCGCCTGGGAGCGGTTCGTCGCCGCCGTGGGGTCGCTGATCGAGCGGCTGGGCGTGACGTCGGTGGTGGCGCTGCAGGCGATCCCCATGCCGGTGCCGCACACCCGTCCGGTCACGGTCACCGCGCACGCCACGCGGCGGCAGCTCATCGAGGGCTATCCCGTGTACTGGGGCGAGATGCGCATCCCCGGCAGCGTCGGCGCGCTGCTGGAGCTGCGGATGGGCGAGGCCGGCGTGGACGCCTACGGCGTGGCCGCGCACGTGCCGCACTACCTCGCCCAGGCCACCTTCCCGGCGGCGTCGGTGACCCTGCTGGAGCACCTCGGCCGGCTGACCGGGCTGCACCTGCCCACCGAGTCGCTGCGCGAGGCCGCCGAGGCCAACCGCACCGAGATCGACGAGCAGATCGGCCGCTCCAGCGAGAACACCGCGGTGGTCGCGGCGCTGGAGCAGCAGTACGACCAGTTCACGGCCGCGCACGCCGACGGCGGCCTGCTCGGCAGCCGCGGCGAGGTGCCCAGCGGCGAGGAGATCGCCGACGAGTTCGAGCGGTTCCTCATCGAGCAGGAGCGCCGCCGGGGCGAGTGACCCCGGCGGCACCCCCGCTCAGCGGGCCGCCGCGCCGGTGGTCGTGCGGGTGGCGCGGGCGGCGACCAGCGCCACGGCGCCCAGCGCGCCGACCACCGCGAACAGGTAGAAGCCCCACGGGAAGGCCACCCCCGCGCTGACCAGCAACCCGGCGACCACCGGGCCGACGATGGCGCCGATCCGGCCGGCGCCGGCCGACCACCCCAGCGCGGTGGCGCGCACCTGCGGCGGGTGGTTGCCGCTGACGAACGCGTAGACCAGCACCTGGGCGCTGAAGACGAAGCAGCCGGTGAGGAACACCATCAGGTAGATGCCGGCGATCGGCAGCTTGATCGACAGCAGCGCGAGGAAGACCGCCGCCGCGGCGAACCAGGCGATGCCCGCCGGGCGGGCGCCCAGCCGGTCGGCGACCGCCCCGGCAACCAGCAGGCCGGCGACGGCGCCGACGTTGAGCACGGTGAGGAAGGCCAGCTGGGCGCCGAGGTCGTAGCCGGCCTCGCGCATGATCGTGGGCAGCCAGTTGTTCAGGCCGTAGACCAGCAGCAGGCCCATGAACGAGGTGACGCCGATGACCACGGTGTTGCGCAGGTAGCCGCCGGCGAACAGCGTGCGGACCGTCGCCACCGCTCCGCCCGCGCCGGTCTCGCCGGCGTGCGGTGCGACGCGGTCGTCCGGGGTCTCGAGGGTCAGCCCGTAGCGCGCGGCGACCTCCTCGGCCTCGGCGCGGCGGCCGTGCGCCATGAGGAAGGCCGCCGACTCGGGCAGGTGGCGCAGCATCAGCGGCAGCAGGACCACGATGGGCAGCGCGCCGATGACGAACATCCAGCGCCAGCCCAGGGGCTCGACGACCAGGATGCCCAGGGCGGCGGTCGCGACCGCGCCCACGTGGTAGCCGGTCATCATCGTGGTGGTGGCCCGCCCGCCGCGGGCCGCCGAGCTGAACTCGTTGACCATCGCGATCGCCGTCGGCAGGCAGCCGCCCAGCCCGAGGCCCGCGAGGAAGCGCAGGATGCCGAAGACCCACGGGTTCGGCGCCAGCGCGCACAGCAGGGTGAGCACCGAGAACGACGTGACGGCGGCGATCAGCGCCAGCCGGCGGCCGAGCAGGTCGGTGAGCGTGCCGATGGCCAGCGCGCCGAGCATCATGCCGATCAGCCCGACGGTGATGAGCAGGTTGGCCCCGCCCTCCCCCAGGTCCCACTCGGCCTGGAAGCCGGACTTGGTCGTGGGCACGACCACGAGGTCGAAGCCGTCGAGCAGGACGGCGATCCAGCACAGCGGCGCGACCCAGCCGGCCGCGCGCGCCGCCGTCCCGGGTCCGCCGCCGGTACGGGCGGTCGAGGTCATCGGGTTCCTCCGGGTCACAGGTGACGTTCCGGCCTGCAGTACGCACGCCGGCGGCCGGCCAATCGCCGCCTCCCGCCCAGCGGAAGAGCACCCCGCTCGAGCTCGCCGCCCAGGGGATCAGGGTCCCTGATCCCCTGGCGTCCTCCCCGGCGGTGCACGGCCCGGGAGGACCCTGCGCGGTCGGGGAGGACGACGACGGGCCGCGACCGGGGGTCCGGTCGCGGCCCGCCGCGGGACGTCCGGCGTCAGCCGGCGACGGCGACCCGCTCGTTCGGCACGCAGTGCGTCATCCGCAGGCCCGTGACGTCGCGGGGCCCGTTCTTGCCCAGGTTCGCCGCCCGCGCCAGCTCGGCCTCCGTCAGGGTCTGCGTCTGCAGCGGCTCCAGCCCCCGGACGTCGTCGGCACTGATGCCGAGGCCGTCGCCGACCCGCTGGCCCAGCTCGTCGTCGCACATGTAGAAGTGCCAGACCATCCGCTCCTGGACCGCCCGGACCGCCTGGCCGATGTTGTCGACCAGGTTGGTCACCAGGTCGTCCTTCTCCCACTGCTCCAGCAGCTGGTAGCGCTGCCCGGCCTGGGTGTAGTCGTCGGTCCGCGGGATGCGCGCCCGGGTGAGCCGGCCGGTGATGGTCGGCCCGATCTCGTCGGTGGACGGCGCCTGGGCCTCGCGCAGGCCGCCGGTGATCGACGGCTCGTAGTTCACGTGCGGGTTCTGCCCCGGGCCCAGGTCCACGCCGTACGACATCTGCCCGCCGCGCTGGTTGGTGTGCACCGCCGCGCCCTTGGCCGAGTTGACCGGCAGCTGCAGGTAGTTGGGGCCCACCCGGTAGCGCTGGGTGTCGGAGTAGGAGAACGTGCGGCCGACCAGCATCTTGTCGTCGGAGAACTCCAGCCCGTCGACGAGGACCCCGGTGCCGAAGGCGCTCTGCTCGTTCTCGTTGTGGTGGTCGGTGACGTTGCGGTTCAGCGTCATGGTGCCGACGAGCCGGGGCTCGAAGTCGTTCTCCGGCCACACCTTGGTGTCGTCCAGCGGGTCGAAGTCCAGCTCGGGGTGCTCGTCGTCGCTCATGAGCTGGACGTAGAGGTCCCACTGCGGGAAGTCGCCGTTCTCGATGGCCTCGTAGAGGTCCTTCGAGGCGTGCCCGAGGTCGTCGGCCTGGATCGCCGCGGCGTCGGCGGCCGTGAGGCTCTTGACGCCCTGCCGGGGCAGCCAGTGGTACTTGACCAGGTGCGTCTGCCCGTCGGCGTTGACCCACCGGTAGGTGTTCACGCCGAAGCCCTGCATGTGCCGGTAGTCCGACGGGATGCCCCGGGGGCTGAACAGGTTGACCAGCATGTGCATGGCCTCGGGGGTCTGCGACATGAAGTCGAAGATCCGGGCCGGCTCCTGCCGGAAGGTCACCGGGTCGGGCTTGAGCGAGTGGATGACGTCGGGGAACTTGATCGCGTCGCGGATGAAGAAGACCGCGAGGTTGTTGCCGACGAGGTCCCAGTTGCCGTCCTCGGTGTACATCTTCACCGCGAAGCCGCGCGGATCGCGGGCGGCCTCCGAGGAGTCGCGGCCGCCGATCACCGTGGAGAACCGGATGGCCAGGTCGGTCTTCTTGCCGGGAGTGTTCAGGAACTTCGCGCGGGTGTAGCGCTCGATCGGCTCGTCGCCCCACGTCCCGGTGGCCTCGAACTCGCCATAGGCGACGAAGCCGCGCGCGTGCACCACGCGCTCCGGGATCCGCTCCCGGTCGAAGTGGCTGATCTTCTCGAGGAACTGGTAGTTCTCCAGCGTGGCCGGGCCACGCGCGCCCACCGTCCGCTGGTTCTGGTTGTCGTAGACCGGGTGACCCTGACGGTTGGTCAGGACGGCGCGGTCGGCCTCGCTCGCGGCGGTGCCCTGGGATGCGACGTCGGTCATGCTGTGCTCCTCCTCGTGGTGGTGCTCGCGACCGCGCACGGGTCCTCCGGCGGCCGCGGCTCCCTGGCACGGAGCCGCGGGGACGATCGCGTCGGGCACCCCGCCGCGGACGGCCGCTCAGGTGGTGCCCCTCGGGACCCACTCAACCACTTGTCTTGAACTAGTCAAATCAAGACGTGGGGCGTGCGGGGCTGCTCCGCACACGATCAGGTGCCCTGATCGTGCCGGGTCCTCCCGGGCGGCGCACGGCGAGGGAGGACCCCGGGCGGTCGGGGAGGACGGCGCCCGCGCCCGTGCCCGGGCAAGGAAGGAGCGGCGGCTGCCCACACGATCAGGTGCCCTGATCATGTGGGGTCCTCCCCGGCGGCGCACGGCGAGGGAGGATCCCGGGCGGCCAGGGAGGACGGCGCCCGCGGCGGACCCAGGACGGACGCCGCCCGCGGCGAAGCAGGACGGACGCCGCCCGGGAGCGGACGGACGCCGCCCCGCGCTCAGGCGAAGACGATCGTGCGGTCGCCCTCCACGATCACGCGGTCCTCCACGTGCCAGGTCACCGCCTGGGCCAGCACCTGCCGCTCGACGTAGCGGCCCACCCGGCGCATGTCCTCGACGGTGGCGCGGTGGTCGACCCGCGCCACCTCCTGCTCGATGATCGGCCCGGCGTCCAGCTCCGGCGTCACGTAGTGCGCGGTCGCGCCGATCAGCTTCACCCCGCGGTCGTGGGCCGCCTGGTACGGGTTCGCGCCGACGAACGCCGGCAGGAAGCTGTGGTGGATGTTGATCAGCCGCTCGGGGAAGCGGCTGCAGAAGTCGGCGGAGACGATCTGCATGTAGCGGGCCAGCACCACCAGGTCGGCGTCCCCCACCAGCTCCAGGGCGCGGGCCTCGGCCTCGGCCTTGGTCTCCGGCGTCACCGGCACGTGGTGGAACGGGATGCCGGCCGCCCGGGCGACCGGCTCGAGGTCGGGGTGGTTGGAGATGACCGCGGTGATGTCGGCCCGCAGGTCACCGGCGCGCACCCGGTAGATCAGCTCCTGCAGCACGTGGTCGGTCTTGCTGACGAACACCGCCACCGTCGGCCGGTGCGCGGCCTCGGCCAGCCGCCAGGTCATCCCCCACTGCCGCGCCAGCAGGTCCAGCGCCCCCTCCAGCTGGTGCCGGCGGCCGGCGAGCTCGGGGAGGACGAACTCCAGCCGCAGCGTGAAGACGCCGCCGGTCGGGTCCGACGAGTGCTGCTGCGACTCGGTGATGTTGGCCCCGACGTCGGCGAGCAGGCGGGAGAGGACGGCGACGATCCCCGGGCGGTCGGGGCAGCGGACGACCAGCCGGCCGACATCAGTGGCGCGGGGGTCGGTCGAGGCGGGGCTGGACACCCCGGAATGGTGCCAAGGGCGCCCTCCCCGCCGGTCGGCAGGGGTCCTGCCCTCAGACGGCGGGCAGCGGCGCGCGCACCCGGTCGGCGATGTCGAACAGGTCGCCGTAGTCCTCCACCCGCTCCAGCACCTCCTCGGTGCGGAACCGCAGCAGCCCCGGGTCCGCCCCGTCGCGGACGGCGTCCACCTCGTCCCACCCGATCGGCGTCGAGACCGTCGCGTCCGGCCGGGCGCGCAGCGAGTACGGCGCGACCGTCGTCTTGGCCGGGTTGTTCTGGCTCCAGTCGATGAGCACCTTGCCCGGGCGCAGCACCTTCTCCATGCGCCACACCACCTGGTCCGGCGTCTCGGCCGACAGCTCCTGCGCCAGCGCCTTGGCGTACCGGCTGGGGTGCTCCCGGTCGCTCACCCGGATCGGCGCGTAGACCTGCATGCCCTTGGAGCCCGACGTCTTCACCACCGGGTCCAGGCCGTCGGCGACCAGCCGCTCGCGCAGCCGCTCGGCCACCGCGCAGCACTCGGCGATCCCCGCGTTGGGTCCGGGGTCGAGGTCCAGCACCAGCAGGTCGGGCAGCGTCGGCTGCCGCCGGCTGCCCACCTGCCACTGGGGCACGTGCAGCTCCAGCGCCGCGAGGTTGGCCGCCCAGGCGAGATCGGCGACGGTCTCCAGGATGACCATGTCGAGGGTCTCCCGGCCCCGGGAGCTGCCGGGGCTCGGGATGGTCACCCGGCGCACCCAGTCCGGGGCGTGCCGGGCGCTGTTCTTCTCGAAGAAGGCCTGCCCCTCCACCCCGTCGGGCCAGCGGGTGAAGGTGACCGGCCGCCCGGACAGGTGCGGCAGCAGCACCGGGGCGATCCGGACGTAGTAGTCGATCACCTGCGCCTTGGTGAACGAGACCTCCGGGAACAGCACCTTGTCGAGGTTGGAGACCTCCAGCTGCCGCCCGTCGACGCGCACCCGCTGCCGGCTCATGGCCGCTCCCCTGCCCGCGCGGGCGCCCCGCGACGCCTCACCACTCGAGGACCACCTCATCGGGGTCCAGGTCGTCGCGCAGACCGCGCCACGACGGATGCCGCATGCGCCCGTCGGCGGTCCACGCCGCGAACGCCACCTCGCCGACCAGGTCCGGCTCCACCCAGTGCGCGTCGCGGGTCACCTCGCGCGGCAGCGCGTCCTCGAACGGCGTCCGCCGGCGGGCGGTGAACAGCCCGGCCAGCTCCTGCAGGTCCGCCGTCGTGAACCCGGTGCCGACGTGCCCGGCGTAGACCAGCCGGCCCTCGTCGTCGTGCACGCCGACCAGCAGCGAACCCACCATCCCGGTCCGGCGCCCCTGGCCGGGCCGCCACCCGCCGACGACGACGCTCTGCGTGCGGACGTTCTTCACCTTGCGCCAGTCGGGGCTGCGCACGCCCGGCCGGTACGGCGAGTCCAGCCGCTTGGCGACCACGCCCTCCAGCCCGTTGTCGCGGCTGGCGGCGTGCACGTCGGCGCCGCCGCCGCGGAACCACGGCGTGGCCACCCACCGGTGCCCCGCCGCGCCGAGGGCGTCGAGCCGGTCGCGGCGCTGCTCGTAGGGCAGCTCCAGCAGGCTCTCCCCGTCCAGGGCGAGCAGGTCGAAGACCAGGTAGGTCACCGGCGCGGCGGCGGCCATCCGGTGCACCTCGGGGCCGGTGCGGTGCATGCGCCCCTGCAGCGCGCCGAAGTCGGGGCGGCCCTGCGCGTCCATCGCGACGACCTCGCCGTCGATGACCGCCTCGCGCGCCCGCAGCGCGTCCGGCAGGCGACCCAGTTCGGGATAACGGTCGGTGATCTCGGTGCCGCTGCGCGCCCACAGCGACACCGCGCCGGACGACACCGCGGCCACCGCGCGGACGCCGTCCCACTTGAACTCGTAGCCCCACTGCGCGTCCTCGGCGGGCGGGGGCAGCTCGCCGGCGGTGGCCAGCATCGGCGAGGGCACGGTGGCGCCGGCCGGCGCCGGGTCGAGCTTGCGGACGTTCCAGGTGCCGTCGGCCAGCCGGAAGAGCACGTACCGACCGCGCAGCCGGCGGCCGTCGAAGACGACGGTGACGTGGTCGTCGGCCCACTTCTCGGTGGCGTAGCGGCCGGCGTCCCAGATGGTGACCTCGCCGCCGCCGTACTCGCCGGCCGCGATGGTGCCGGAGAAGCCGGCGTACTCCAGCGGGTGGTCCTCCGTGGGGACGGCGAGCCGGCTCGGCCCGGTCGTGGTCGGCGGGCCCTTGGGCACCGCCCAGCCCTTGAGCACCCCGCCGCGCTCGAGCCGCAGGTCCCAGTGCACCCGCTCGCCCGAGCCGCGGGGGGTGTGGTGCTCCTGGACGACGAAGGTGTCGTCCCCGCCCGCGGGCAGCGGCCGGCCGGCGGGCGGCACGGGCTCGGCCGTGCGCGCGGGGTCGCGCTTCGCGCGGTACTCGGCGAGGGGGTCGGGCCGACCGCCGCGGGGGCGGGCCGGCACGTCAGGCGCTGCGGCGGGCGCGCTTGGCCGGCGGCTTCTCGCCGGCCGCCGCCGTCTTCTCGGCCGCCGTCGCCCTCTTCGCGGGGGCCTTCTTCGCGGGGGTCTTCTTCTCCGCGGCCGCCGTCTTCTTGGCCGGGGTCTTCGCCGCGGGGGCCTTGCGGGCGGTGCGCTTGGCCGGCGGGGCCTCGTCGGCGTCGTCGTCCTCGGCGGCGGGCGCCGTCCTCTTCGCCGCGGTGGCCTTGCGGGCCGGGGCCCGCTTCGCCGGCGGCCCGTCGTCCTCGGCGCCGCCGCGGGCCCGCTCGACGCTGCGCCGCAGGGCGCTCATGAGGTCGACGACGGCCGCGCCCGGATCGGCGGTCTCGGGCACCGGCTGCACGTCCCCGCCGCTCTGCTTGGCCTCCAGCAGCGCGGTCATGGCCTCGCGGTAGTCGTCGGTGAACTCGCCGGGGTCGAAGTCGCCGGTCATCGAGCCGATGAGCGCCTCGGCCATCTGCAGCTCCTGCGGCCGGACGGTGACGTCCTCGTCGAGGAATGCGAAGTCCGGACGGCGGATCTCGTCGGGCCAGCGCATCGTGTGCAGCACCAGGACGCCGTCGCGGACCCGCATCGCCGCGAGGGACTCGCGCTGCCGCAGCGCGATCTTGGTGATCGCCACCTGGCCGGCGTTGGTCAGCGCGTCGCGCAGCAGCACGTAGGGCCGGGTGGCCGGGCCGTCGGGCTCCAGGTAGTAGGTCTTCTCGAAGTGGATCGGGTCGATCTCCTCCTGGTCGACGAACTGCAGCACCTCGATCTCGCGCCGCGTCGACAGCGGCAGGTCCTCGAAGTCCTCGTCGGTCAGGATCACCAGCTGGCCGTCGGGCAGCTCGTAGCCCTTGGCGATCTCGGAGTACTCGACCTCCTCGCCGTCGATCGAGCAGACCCGCTTGTACTTGATCCGCCCGCCGTCGACGGCGTGCACCTGGTGGAACCGGATGTCCTTGTCCTCGGTCGCCGAGTACAGCTTCACCCCGATGCTGACCAGCCCGAAGGAGACCGCGCCCCGCCAGATCGACCGCACGACGTGCCCTCCCACCACCGGCTGTCCAAGATCCGCAGGATAGGGGCGGTCCGGGGTCCACGGCAGGTCGGCGGCGGCGGCTGTCCCCCGTCCGGGGTGGCCGCGAGCGCGCCGCGCGGGACGACCGGTCAGTCGACGCCCTGGGGCTCCTCGCGCGGCGCCGGCTCCAGCCCGCCGCTCTGGATGGCGTCGTAGACGAACTGCAGGACGTCCGAGCCGGCCACCATCGTCATGGTCAGCGCCGCCATCCGGGTCGCCCGCGGAGCGGTGACGTAGCCGAACACGAAGCCGGTGGCCACCCACTGCGCCAGGCAGAACGGGCAGGTCAGCAGCTCCCCCACCGCGTGCTTGACGCCGCCGTGCTCGCGCACCTCCTCGGCCACCTCGGCGTGCCCGGAGGGCCCCTGGAAGGCGGTGAAGGGCGCGCGGATCGGGCTGGTCACCGGGTCCTTGGCGATCCGCCGGGCCAGCCGGAAGGTGGCCACGGTCAGCAGTGCCGCGTCACCGAGCGGGATGCGGCTGGGCAGCTCGCGCCCCGAGGCGCGCACCGCGGCGGCCGCCGTGGAGACCAGGCCCAGGTACACCCCCATCGCGCCGAGGTCGCCGGCCAGCGGGCGGGGCTCCCCCTGGGTGTACTCGCGCTTCTGGGTCCGGGCCCACTGCCGCAGCGGGGCGCCGATCCTCTGGACCTGGTCGGGGAGTGCCATGCGCCCGCCGCTACCCGCCCGGCGGCCCGGCCATGCCGCTCCGGGCGTGCCGCCGGTGTCACGCATGGCTGCCTGGGGGCCGGGTAGGCGGGAGGGCAGTCCACGGCCGGGCACCCGGCCGTCCGTCCCCGATCCCGCGCGCCCGTCGCGCACCAGGAGGTCCCGCACATGACGCAGCCCGAGGGTCAGACCGCCCGCGACGTCCACCCCGAGGACGAGGGCATCCCCGAGGTCTCCCAGGACGACTCGCCCACCCAGACCTGGAACGAGGACCCGGAGTTCGCCCCGCTGCCCGGCGAGCGTCCGGGCGCCTCCACCGACTTCGGCACGACGGCGTTCGAGCAGAGCGAGGGCGAGTCCCTCAGCGGCCGGCTGGACCGCGAGGAGCCCGACGTCCAGCCCGGCGTCCGCGCCGCCGAGGACCCGCAGCGGGCCACCCTGCAGCTGGAGCAGGACACCTCCACCAGCCCGTACAGCGACTCCGGCACCAACACCACCGCCGACGACATCGAGGCCACCGCCGACGCGCCGGCCGGCGGGGAGGGCCCCGAGGAGGCCGCCGTCCACATGATCGACCCCTGACCGGGCGACCGCCGCACACGCAGCGCCACCGTCCCGCCCGGAGGCCGCCCACCCGGGTGTTGCCCTCCGGGCGGGTTGGCGCGTCGTGATCCGGTTGTCTACGTTGTAAGCGCGGTTGAGCAGGCAGCCGCGCCCCGTGCGAGCCGGACGCCTGTCCGGGTTCGCCTGGGGAGATGTCCATCCGGCCGCGTGACCGGGGGCGACGACGCCGGCGGGCCGCACAGCGGTATGTTGGCCGGGCGGTCGTGCCTCCCGGCACCGCCGTGGAGAGGAGCTCGTCCGTGACCACATCCGACCTGCCCGCCGAGGGGCAGTCCGACGTGTCGACCGAGGGCACGGAGGCACCCTTCGACGACGTGATCACCCTGTCCACCTCCACCGGGGCGGACGGCGCGGTCACGGTGACGGTCGTGGGTGAGGTGGACACGTTCACCGCCCCGGTGCTGCGGTCCTCCCTCGACACCCAGCTGGAGCAGCAGCCCAAGGAGCTGGTCATCGACCTCTCGGGCGTGCAGTTCCTCGGCTCCGCCGGCCTGGCCGTCCTCGTCGAGACCCAGAAGTCGGCCCGCGCCCGCGAGGTCGAACTCCGGCTCATCGCCACCACCCGCGCGGTCACCCGGCCGCTCGAGGTGACCGGCCTGATCGACCTGTTCACGATCGTGGACGGCAGCGCTCGCTGATGACGGACCCCCTGCCCCCCACCGCTCGCTAGCTCGCGGCGGGTCCCTGCAGGGGGCCTCATCGACGAAGGGCCCCGCCGACCGGCGGGGCCCTTCGTCGTTCAGGCCGACAGCAGCTGGCACACCGCCTGCTCCAGCACGCGCTGGGCGGTCCGGTCGTCGGGTGCCTCGGCCGCCTCCGGCAGCACCGGGGCGATCGTCTCGCCGTGCTCGTACCGGTCGACCACCCGCGGGTCGACGTAGCTGGCCTTGCAGACCGCCGGGGTGTTGCCGAGGGTCTCCGACACCCGCTCGTAGGCCTGCTTGAGCACCCGCTTGCGCGCCGACTTCGTGCCCGGCGGCGGAGCCTCGGCCAGCATGGCGGCCATCAGCACGGTGGCGTTCCAGGTGCGGAAGTCCTTGGCGGTGAGCTCCGCGCCGCTGATCTCCTTCAGGTAGGCGTTGATCTCGCTGCTCGTGACGTCGTGCCAGATCCGCCCGCCGCCGGCCGGGTCCTCCACCCAGTAGCCCAGCAGCTCCTCCCCCGTGCCGGCCGGCCGCTTGAGCAGCTCGCGGACGACGTCGGCGGTGGGCCGGTCGGTCAGCTCGAGCTCCCGGTCGATGCCGCCCTTCGCCGTGTAGGCGAAGAACACCTGCTCGCCGCGCACCCGCACGTGCTCCTTGCGCAGCGTCGCCAGGCCGTAGGTGCCGTTGTCCTCGGCGTACTGCTCGCTGCCGACGCGGAAGGCGCCGAGGTCCAGCAGCCGGACCGCGGCCGCCAGCACCCGGTCGCGGGTCAGCCCCGACCCCGTCACGGCGGACACGACCGTGTCCCGCACGTCGGGCAGCTGGTGGGCGATCTCCAGCACCCGCTCGTGCTTCTCGGCGTCCCGCCGGGCGCGCCAGGCGTCGTGGTAGCGGTACTGCCGCCGGCCGGCGGCGTCCACGCCGGTGGCCTGGATGTGCCCGTTGGGCCACGGGCAGATCCAGACGTCCTTCCAGGCCGGCGGGATGGCCAGGCCCCGGATCCGGTCGAGCCGGTCGTCCTTGATCAGCGACCCGTCGACGTCGTAGTAGGCGAACCCCCGTCCGGCCCGCTTGCGCCGGTAGCCGGGGCCGTGCACGTCACTGCGCCGCAGTCTCACGCCCGGAGGATGGGCACCGGAGCCGTTCCCCAAACCGCCCGGCGGGCGCGTTCCCCGGATCAGCGGAGGTCGACCAGGCCCCCGAGGCCGCTGATCTCCAGGATGTGCCGCGTGACACCGCCGTCGGGCGCGTGCACGACCAGCCGCCATCCCTCCTCGCCGGCGATGCGGGCCATGGCCAGCACCACCCGCACCGCCGCGCTGCTGAACAGCGTCACCGCGGTGAGGTCCAGCTCGACCCGCCCGGTGCCCCCGTGGCTGGCCTCCAGCAGCCGGATCCGCATCTGCTCGGCGCTGACCAGGTCGACGGCGCCGTCGACCCGCACCACCGGCCGCTCCCCCGCCCGGTCGACGACGACCGATGCGCCGGCGACCCCGCCCTGCTGCTCGGCGACCTCCTCCGGCGTGCGGCGCAGCCGCATGCTGAGGGTGACCGTGGTGCCGTGCTCGCCCTGCAGCACGACGCCGTCGACCAGCTGCCGCATGATCAGCAGACCCCGGCCGCGGCTGCCCGGATCGCGGTCCGGCGGGCGCCAGGTGCCCTCGTCCCGCACCACCACGGTGAGCACGCCGTCGGGGTCGACGGTGGCGGACACGTGCATGAGCCCGGGCTCCTGCCCGCGGTAGGCGTGCTCGGCGGAGTTGGCGCAGGCCTCCCCCACCGCGACCATCACGCCGACGCGGTCCTGCTCGCCCATGCCGAGGTCGGTCAGCCAGGCGGAGAGCCGGCGGCGCACCTGCGGCAGCGACGAGGGGACGGCGGGGAGGTCGAGCACCAGGGGCTGCGGGGTCACGGCGAGCCGGTGGGCCACCAGGACGGCGATGTCGTCGGGCCGGCCGTCGGAGGTCAGCAGCCCCTCGGCGACCGCGGCCGCCAGCCCCGCCGACGCCTCGCCCTCCAGCGCGCCGGGGACGGCGAGCACCGACCGGGTGACCTCGGCCAGCCGGGTCAGCCCCTGCGTCGGGGGCGGCCCCGACGCGGTGACCGCGCCGTCGGAGAACAGCACCAGGGTGGCGCCGCAGTCGAGGACGCCGGTGGCGACCTCGGTCGGCGTGCCGGGCACCGTGCCCAGGGGCGGGCGGGGGGTCAGCGGGAGGAAGGCGCTGCTGCCGTCGGCCTGCACCACCAGCGGCGCGGGGTGCCCGGCCGCGGCGTAGGTGAGGGTGCCGGTGTCGGACTCCAGCACGCCGTAGAAGACCGACGCGCCCTCGACGTCCTCCATCTGGGCGGCGAAGTCGTCGAGCGCGGCGAGCACCGTGGCCGGGGACGGATCGCGCTGGGCGATCGAGCGCATCGCGCCGCGCAGCCGGCTCATCGCCCCCGCGGCGGGCACGCCGTGGCCGACCGCGTCGCCGACGACCAGCGCCAGCCGCCCGGCGCCCAGGACGACGGCGTCGTACCAGTCACCGCCCGCGGCGCGCACCGAGCTGGCCCGGTGGTAGCTGCCGGAGAGCCGGATGTCGGGCAGGAGCGGCAGCGCCGGGGGCAGCAGCGAGTGCTGCACCTGGTCGACCAGCTCCCCTCCGGACGTCGCGGCGGCCGCCGATCCGCCGTCGGCCTCCACGACGACGAGGACCCCGCGCCGGCCGCCGACGTCGACCGGCTGGAGCAGCACGGTGGCCGCCGGGCCGTCGTCGCCGAGAGCGCCGCAGAGGGACTCCGTGCGACCGGTGCGCAGGACCGTGTCGGCGAGCTCGGCCACCGGCCGCCCGTCGACGACCGGCAGGTCGCCGGAGTCGGTGCCCATCCGGCGGGCGCGGGCGTTGGCCCAGACCGGTGCCAGATCGGGCCCGGCCAGGCAGAGGATCGCCGCCGGTGCGCTCTCCATGGCAGCCACCAGCAGCGCCGGGCCCCCGTCCGAGACGGCGTGGTGCCCCCGCGACGTCGTCCCTCTGCTCGTGTCCATCCCTGGCCAGTTCACCGCAGGCCCTCCGGGTCAGCAACCGCGCCCACTCCTCGCGGCTCCGGGGTTTGGCCGGCCGGGCGTCCGGGTATCGCAGCCCGTCGGCGCAGCGCCATGGCCGCCCGGTCCGGGTCGCGGTGCGCCGCCGCCCCGCACGGGTCGGGCAGGATGGACGGCCGGACGCCGACCGCACGACGCGGCCGGTGGCGGCCGAGCAGACGATGAGGAGCGGACGACGGATGGTGGACTCGAGGGGTGCCCTCGCGCAGGACGGGCGCCGCGCGGAACGGCTGGAACTGCGGGTGCCCGCCACTCCCACCCAGCTGCCCGCCGTGCGCGCGATGGCCGGCGACCTGGCCATGCGGATGGACTACGACCTCGACTCGGTGGAGGACCTCCGGCTGGCCGTCGACGAGGCCTGCGCGACGCTGGCCGCGATCGCCGCGGCCGACCAGCCGCTGACCGTGGTCTTCGAGACCACCCGCACGGGGCTGCACATCGACGCCTGGGTGCCGACCGCCGAGGGCACCGACGTGCCGCGTGACGGCTTCGGCTGGGCGGTGCTGCACACGCTGGTGGACAACGTGGACGCCCGCCCCGCCACGCAGTCCCAGGTACCGGCCGGCGACGGCTCCGGCAGCGCCGTCGCCGTCATCTCCATGGACAAGTACCTACCGGGCCAGCACCCCGGTTCCGCCGTCGGCGGGTCGGGTCAGAGCCTCACGGTCCCGCGGTGAGCCGGGCAGCCACCCACCGCACGCCTGCCGGGGAGGACGCGCTGCACGACGAGGAGCCCCGGGGCGAGGAGTCCCGGGCCGAGGACGCCGTGACCGGGGAGACGACCGAGCCCGCTGCCGGTGAGCCGGCGGACGTGGACGAGGTCGCCGACGACGAGGACGACGTGGACGTCGCCGCCGTCCCCAGCCCGCGCACGCCCGAGGACGCGCCCCCGGTGTCGGACAACCGCCGCCGCGCCGAGCGCACCGCGCCGCTGTTCGCCGAGCTCGCCTCGCTGGACAAGGACGATCCGCGCCGCGAGCGGCTGCGGGAGATCCTCGTCGAGGAGCACCTGCCCCTCGTGCGGCACTTCGCGCGGCGGTTCAGCAACCGCGGGGAGCCCTTCGACGACCTGCTGCAGGTGGGCACCCTCGGCCTGATCGCGGCGATCGACCGGTTCGACCCGACGCGCGGCGTGGAGTTCCTCTCCTTCGCCGTCCCGACGATCACCGGCGAGATCAAGCGGCACTTCCGCGACCAGGGCTGGTCGGTGCGCGTGCCGCGGCGGCTGCAGGAGCTGCACCTGTCGCTGAACTCCGCGGTCGGCGAGCTGGCGCAGAAGAACGGCCGGGCCCCGACGCCCAGCGAGCTCGCCGAGCACCTGGGCATCCCGCGGGCCGAGGTGCTGGAGGGGCTGGCGGTCGCCAACGCCTACCGCAGCAGCTCGCTGGACGAGCGGCTCTCGGGCGAGGACGACTCCCCCACCCTGGCGGCGACCCTCGGCGAGGAGGACGCCGCGCTCGAGGGCGTGGAGTACCGGGAGTCGCTGCAGCCGCTGCTGGCCACCATCCCGGCCCGCGAGCGCCGCATCCTCATCCTGCGGTTCTTCGGCAACATGACCCAGTCGCAGATCGCCGCCGACATCGGCATCTCGCAGATGCACGTGTCGCGGCTGCTCAGCCAGACCCTGGCCAAGCTGCGCGAGGGCCTGCTCAAGGACTGAGACGCACGAGGGGCGGGGCGGAGACGACGATCTCCACCCCGCCCCTCGTCGTTCCTCAGGCCGGCGGCTGCCCGTTCTGCTGCGGCGGGGCCTGCCGGCCGGCGGCCGGGCCGGCCACCTCGTCGGTCGCGGCCTGCGCCAGCGACGTCGTCGGCGGCATCTCCGGGCTCGGCACCGCCGGCGCGGCGTCGGCGAGGCTCGACAGCTCGATCCGGGCCTCCGGCTGCGCGGCGGCCGGCGGCAGCTGCGACTCGAACCAGCCGCTGGTGTCCATCTCCGCGGTCGGCCTCGTGCCGCCGTCGGCCGAGGGCGGCACGTCCAGCCAGGACCGGCCGTCGCCGTCGCCCCCGCCGAGGCGGGACAGCCCCTCCAGCGCCTTGCTGAACTCGCTGGGCACGATCCACATCTTGTTGGCGTCGCCCTGGGCGATCTGCGGCAGCGTCTGCAGGTACTGGTAGGCCAGCAGCCCCTGGTCGGGCTTGCCGTCGTGGATGGCCTGGAAGACCGTCTCGATCGACTTCGCCTGCCCCTGCGCCTTGAGGTACAGCGCGGCGCGCTCGCCCTCGGCGCGCAGGATCCGGCTCTGCCGCTCAGCCTCGGCCTCGAGGATCGCCGACTGCTTCTTGCCCTCGGCGGTGAGGATCGCGGCCGCCTTCTGGCCCTCGGCCGTGGTGATCTGCGACTGCCGCTGGCCCTCGGCCTGCAGGATGATCGCCCGCTTGTCGCGGTCGGCGCGCATCTGCTTCTCCATGGAGTCCTGGATGGACGGCGGCGGGTCGATCGCCTTGATCTCCACGCGCGCCACCCGCAGGCCCCAGGGGCCGGTGGTGCCGTCGAGCACCGAGCGCAGCTGGCTGTTGATGCCGTCGCGGCCGGTCAGCGCACCCTCCAGGTTCAGCCCGCCGACGACGTTGCGCAGCGTCGTGGTGGTCAGCTGCTCCATGCCGGTGATGTAGTTCGCGATGCCGTACACGGCCAGCCGCGGGTCGGTCACCTGGAAGTAGACGACGGTGTCGATGCCGACCTGCAGGTTGTCGGCGGTGATCACCGGCTGCGGCGGGAACGAGATGACCTGCTCGCGCAGGTCGATGGTGGCGCGCACGCGGTCGATGAACGGCACCAGGATCGACAGGCCCGGCGACAGGGTGCGGCTGTACCGCCCCAGGCGCTCGACCACCTTCGCCTGGGCCTGGGGCACGATCGTGACGCTCTTGGCGATCACGACGATGGCGAACAGCGCGACCACGAGGATCGCGATGAGTGCGGGGGTCACGGGAGGAGCTCCCTTCGTCGGGACGTTCGGTGGTCGATCCTTCTCCTGCGACCGGTGCGGGTCACGCCCCCGGTCGGGTGGTCACTCCAGCTCGAGGGCGTCGCCGACCACCGCGGTGGCGCCGTCGACGGACAGGATGCGGACGGTGGTGCCGACGGGGAACGCCTCGCCGGTGTACTGGCTGCGGGCGGTCCACTCGTCGGCGCCGAGCCGGATCCGGCCACCGTGCCCGTCGACGGCCTGGGTGACCTTCGCGGTGCGGCCGATGATCGTGGCGACGCCGTCCAGCTGCTCGGGGGTGCGCTGGGTCAGGTGCTTCTTCGCCAGCGGGCGGACCAGGGCGAGCAGGACGGCGGCCACGGCGACGAACGCGGCGAGCTGGAGCACGACCGGCCCGCCGAGCAGCGCCACGGTCATGCCGCCGAGGGCGCCGCCGGCGAACATCAGGAGCACGAGGTCCAGGCTGGCCAGTTCTCCGGCCGCGAACAGCCCGGATGCGATCAGCCACAGCAGCCAGGGGTCCACGGGGCCACTCTGGCAGAAGGCCCCCCGCCCTCGGAACGGACGGCGATGTTCCGTATCCCGACCGTTGCCGACGCCGCGAGGCGACACAGCCTCGTCCGAGCCCCGTCATAGCCTCGTCCGGTGCACGACTTCCCCGCCGGCCGCCTCGCCGCCTGGTCCACCGCCTGGCTGTCCGGGCGCGCCTCCTACGACGACGCCCTGGCCGGGATCACCGGCGACCGGGCCCACGTGGTGACCGGCCTGCCCGGCGAGACCGGCGCGGTGCCGCTCGGGCCGGCGCTGTCGGCGCTGCGCGGCCTCGGCGAGCGGCGGCTGCGCCTGGTGCTGCCGGTTCCCGGCGACGTCCGCGGGCTGCCCGCCGTGCCCGGGCTGGCGGCCGCGGCACTGGAGGCCGGGCAGGCGGCCGTGGGCGACCGGCTGGCCTGGCTGCCGGAGGCCGGGCCCGAGGTCGTGACCTGGACCGTCGTCCCCCTGGACGGCGTCCCCCTGCCGCCGCCGCCGGTCGAGGGCACCCTGCGCGCGGCGTCCGGCGCCCTGGACCTCGCCGTCGGCGACGCGGCCCGCACGCTGGCCCGCCTGGACCTCGCGCGCTGGCACCCGGAGGTGCCGGCCCTGCTGGCCGGCCTGGCCCGGCCCGCCCCGGCGCCGGGCATGCCCGACGACACCGACCCGGTGGCGCTGTCGGTGCTCGGCCGGGCCGAGCGGCTGGCGCGCGTGCTCGACCTCGCGACGGCCGACGCACCCGGCGGCGCGGTCACGCACGGTCAGGCCGCCGCCCGCGACGCCGCGCTGCGCCCGCTGGCCGACGCCGTCCGGACGGCGGTCACCGCCGCCTACAACGCCGTCCCCCGCTGACCTCGAGGACCCCGCCTCTGCATGGTCATGCAGGGGTGTGAATAATCGATCCCGTGTCCAAGGTGCTCACGTCCCTCCCTGTCGGCGAACGCGTCGGCATCGCCTTCTCCGGCGGTCTCGACACGTCGGTCGCGGTCGCGTGGATGCGCGACAAGGGGGCGGTCCCCTGCACGTACACGGCGGACATCGGCCAGTACGACGAGCCCGACATCGCCTCGGTGCCCGGCCGCGCCTCGGCCTACGGCGCCGAGCTCGCCCGCCTGGTCGACTGCCGGGCGGCGCTGGTCGAGGAGGGCCTGGCCGCGCTGACCTGCGGCGCCTTCCACATCCGCTCCGGCGGGCGCAGCTACTTCAACACCACCCCGCTCGGCCGGGCGGTCACCGGCACGCTGCTGGTGCGGGCGATGCTCGAGGACGGCGTCCAGATCTGGGGCGACGGCTCGACCTACAAGGGCAACGACATCGAGCGGTTCTACCGCTACGGCCTGCTGGCCAACCCGGCGCTGCGGATCTACAAGCCCTGGCTGGACGCCGACTTCGTGACCGAGCTCGGCGGCCGCAAGGAGATGTCGGAGTGGCTGGTCGCGCACGGCCTGCCCTACCGCGACAGCACCGAGAAGGCCTACTCCACCGACGCCAACATCTGGGGCGCCACGCACGAGGCCAAGACCCTCGAGCACCTGGACACCGGCATCGAGAGCGTCGAGCCGATCATGGGCGTGCGGTTCTGGGACCCCGCCGTCGAGATCGCCCCCGAGGACGTCACGATCGGGTTCGAGCAGGGCCGGCCGGTGACGATCGACGGCCGCGAGTTCCCCTCCGCCGTCGACCTGGTGATGGCGGCCAACGCCATCGGGGGCCGGCACGGGCTGGGCATGTCCGACCAGATCGAGAACCGGATCATCGAGGCCAAGAGCCGCGGCATCTACGAGGCCCCGGGCATGGCGCTGCTGCACATCGCCTACGAGCGGCTGGTCAACGCCATCCACAACGAGGACACCCTCGCCACGTACCACAGCGAGGGCCGCCGGCTGGGCCGGCTGATGTACGAGGGCCGCTGGCTGGACCCCCAGGCGCTGATGCTGCGGGAGTCGCTGCAGCGCTGGGTGGGCATGGCCGTCACCGGCGAGGTCACGCTGCGGCTGCGCCGCGGGGAGGACTACTCGATCCTCGACACCTCGGGTCCGGCGTTCAGCTACCACCCCGACAAGCTGTCGATGGAGCGCACCCAGGACTCCGCGTTCGGGCCGGTGGACCGGATCGGCCAGCTCACGATGCGCAACCTCGACATCGCCGACTCGCGGGCCCGGCTGGAGCAGTACGCGCGGATCGGCATGGTCGGCGGCGCGCCGACGGCCGCGATCGGTGCGGCGCAGGCGGCGGCCACCGGCCTGATCGACGCCTCCGAGGCCGGCGGCGCCGAGACGATCGCCTCCCGCGGGCGGGTGTCGGCGCACGACGAGCTGCTCGACCGCGCCGCGATGGAGTCGGGCACCGACTAGGCGGAGTGGGGGGGGGGGGGGGGGGGGGGGGGGGGGGGGCGGGGCGGCGCGGGGGGCGCGGCGGGGGGCCCCGGCGGCGGG